>JBEKUO010000061.1:0-17075 GCA_049514955.1 Bryobacteraceae bacterium
TGTCGATGACTGCGATCTGGCTTGTGGCGGCGAGCGCCACATACAGTCGAGATCCCGCGGAATTCGCAACCAGCGCGGATGGATGGAAGCCGACATGCAGCCTGCCCACGTAGATCAGCGACCCATCCGTTCGGGCGCGAAAGATCGACACCGTGTCGCTTCCCCACGCGGAAACGTAAACGGTGCCGTCCGATGCCGCCTCGACCGCATACGGATAATGATCGGTCGGAAGGCGCTGCACGATCTCCGATGTCGCCGGGTTCACGACGGCAAGCATGTCGCCGACGTTTTCCGCGACGTACAGAAAATCTCCGCGCCTGGAGACTGCGATGCCTGCCGGATAGCGGGTTCCAGTCTCATCGGGTTTTCTCTCGCCGGTTTTGCCGAGCGTGATTTTGCGCTGTAATTTCGCCGCGCCATTTTCCCAGGAGTAGCAAAAAATGGAGTCGTCGTTGCCGCCTGAGACATAGAGTTGCCTACCGTCCCGGGCGAACGCGACGCCAAAGAACGCCGCGTCCTGAGGAAGCGTTTGCGTCACGCTCCGAGACTTGAGATCGACAACCTGGATTCCCTGTTCCCGCCACCCGCTCAGAACGACGACGGCCTTCCCGCCTTCCGGGGCAAGCGCCATCCCCAGCGGCATACTGCCCAAATCCACAAAGTCGCCCGCAGGATCCAGATATAGGCCTGTCGGGAGTGGATTTGTGTATACCGGCGGCGCATTGACCGGCGACTGGGCCTTGATCGAAGCGGTGATGCCGTTCGAAACCACTGCGGCTATCGAGAACCAGCCCAGGAACCAAACTGCTCGTCCTTCAGCGACTATCGAGATCAGATTCTCCCCCTTCCTAGATGCTACATCCACGTCGGTCAAGTTTCTGTGCTCTTCCGAGAGGGGCCGGTCGCTCACCGATGGCTCGCGCACAGCCCGAGGCCAAAGAGAAAAAGCGAAGTAGACTTTCATCGACGGCTTCCTGGCCTGATGGTTATGGGCAGTAGATCAGTGAAAGACGGACGATCCGAGCAGCGGAATCAACGTCAGTACCGGCAACCAGATCAACTCCGGCTTTCTTCTTCTGAAGAAGTAGGCGACGCCCAAAAGAGCCGGGTACATCCAGAACGTGACTACGGAAACATACGCGCCGAGAGTGTATCCGCCTTCAAATGCCATTCCCGTTCCCATTATGCAAAATGGGAGCCACGGCACCAGAATAATGCACCAAATAGTCAACATGACCTTCACCGTTGTGGCAAGCGGAGGTGGCCCCATGAACGATTCTTCGAACATGTTGGTGCAATGATCGTATCATGCCTGCCGTTCAAGCAAGCCGAGCGCTCACGACTTCAAGAACAAAGCCGCCGGAGCGAAGAAACATCTAAACTGAGCCACTACTTGGCTATGAGGACAGCACTCACTAGGTCGCGGCAAAAACCGCTAATGTTTAGCGGCTCTTTTCCGATAACCCATTTCTTTTCAGCAAGTCTTGGGGGAAAACCGCTAGGATCTTAGCGGTTTTTCGAGGAGAGAATCCGCCGCTCACGGTCACGGCGCCTGGTTCTCCAGCCATGCAATAGCGTCCGCCCGGATCAGCAGGATGTCCGGCCGCCCATCGCCATTCACGTCCACCGCCCGCGCGAACTGCACCGGCCGCCCCTGCGCGATTACGACGGGCGTGAACTGGCCCTCGCCTTCATTTCGCAGCACGATGACGCGGCCTGCGCCGGCCTTCTCGGCGACCAAGATGTCCGGGCGGCCGTCGCCATCGAAGTCCGCCACATCCAGGCTGTTTGGCTGATCCAGATTTAGCTCGCTGGCGATGCGGTGTTCGGTCCACAACTGCCGCGGGTCTGTGGGTTTCTCGAAACGGGCCAGGCGGGCCGGCGACATTTCGCGCTGGGTAGCCAGCAGTTCGGGCGCGGCACCGGCGAGGGGCCCGTAGCTCAGCCGCAGCAGGGCCGACTCGGGCGTTTCGTTCCAAAGTTCGATTGCAAACAGCCGCCACGGCAATTCGAAGCTCAACGGAGATTTGATCCAGTAATTGCCCGCAAGGATGTCGGGCAGTCCGTCGCCATCGATATCCGTTATGCGCAAGCCGCCCTGGCGGGAAGGCGAGTAGAAGGAATAAACATCCTGGTAGGGCCAGCGCGCCGTGGGATCGGCCGGAATCTCATAGAAGCGCACCTGGATATGCTTCTGAATCAGCAGCACGCCGCGGCGGCCGAACAGCGTCGCGGGCAGGATGTCCGGCGCATCCACGCCCGTATCGATCACGTGCCGGGTCCAGCCGGCGCCCGCGCGCGGGGCCTGAAACCAGACCAGCGCCGGGGCGCCCTCGGGACCTCCGTCAGAGCCGGCGCCACGTTCGTTGACGACCACATCCGACTGGCCGTCGCCATCCACATCCAGCAGGCAGCCGCCTTCGGAAAACGCACGCCCTCGCCCGCTGACGACACGATAACTGCCTTGCGGCAACCTCCTCCACAGAAGACGGCCGCCCCAGGTTACGAGCGTGCGTTCCTGTAAAGCGTAGCCTGTTATAGCTTCACTACGCAAGGTCTGTAAAATGTTTTCGTGAAATCGCGGCTGCCAGGCTGGGCCGCTCCCTGCCCGGCCGGCGGCTATCAGGCCCAACACCGCGATCGTGCACGCACGGAAACGCATCTGGTAAGGTGCTATTCTACTGCACAAGGTGGAGCGCCTACTGGATCTGCTCGCGGGCCGCGGCGACTCGCTCGAACTGGATCGGGCCGCTCTGGAGCTCGCACGCATCGAATACCCGGACTTGGACATCGAGCCGTCGGTGGCGCTACTCGATTCGCATGCCATCGAACTGGCCGCCCGTCTCGGGCGCAGCTCTGGCCAGCTCGCCTACGTGGAAGCCGCCAACCAATACCTTTTCGGCGAACTGGGATTCACCGGCAACTCGCGGGACTATTACGACCCGCGCAATAGCTGTCTGAACGAAGTGCTCACGGCGCGTACCGGCATCCCGATAACGCTCGCCGTGGTTTACCTGGAGATCGCGCGGCGGCTGGCCCAGCCGGTTTACGGCATCGGACTGCCGGGCCATTTCCTGGTGCAATACCGGGACGCCGATTCTTCGGTGTTCATCGACGTGTTCCACGGCGGAAGCCTACTCACCGCAGGCGAATGCTTCGATCTGGCGGCCCAGGTGACCGGCGCTGAGATCCCGCGCGACCCGAAATTGCTGAGGCCCGTAGACAAGCGCCAGATCGTAATGCGGATGCTCAACAATTTGCGCGGCGTCTACCTCTTCCGCCGGTCCTACGGCAAGGCGCTGCAGACGCTCAACCTGCTCCTGGCGGCCGATCCCAACGCCGCCGAAGAATACAAGCAGCGCGGCATCGTGCACCTACAGATGCGCAACGTGAGCGCCGCCCGGGCCGACCTGGAAACCTATTTGCGGCTGGCGCCGGAAGCCGAGGACCGGGCCGAGATCGAAAAGCACCTGCGCTCGGTGCGGCACTATCTGGCCGGGCTGAACTGAGTTTTTAGCCACAGATGGACACAGATGCACACAGCTAAAGGCGAGGAACAGCAACCGCCGATGATCGGCGTGGCATCGGCTGCTTTTCAGCACCTCATGGTGGTTCTCAGCCACTTATCCAAAAGGCGCTGGCGGGCTAAACCGCTGACAATTAAGGGTTTGATGTTTGGTTTGGAACGTGCCCTTCTGGTGTACGTCTGTCTTAATAGGCAGGCAGCGAGAAAAGGTGAAATATGAAAAATACAAGGGTACAGACGATTTTCCGGCAGGCACTCGGCGTGGTTTGCGCCACGCTCCTGCTCGCGTCAGTCCCGCTTTTGGTTGCGCAGCCTGCGCCGCCTAGTCCGACTCCGGCACAGGCGCTCTCGCCGGATCAGTTGGACAACCTGATAGCACCCATCGCGCTCTATCCCGATGCCTTGCTCAGCCAGGTGCTGGTGGCCGCGACTTATCCGCTCGAGGTGGTCGAAGCGGCACAGTGGCTGCAGCAAAATCCAAGCCTGCGTGGACAACAACTGGTAGATGCGGCGCGCCAGCAGAATTGGGATGCCAGTATCCAGGCGTTGGTGGTCTTTCCCGATGTCGTCAACCTCTTGAATTCAAACGTCCGCTGGACCACGGATCTGGGGAACGCATTTCTCGCTCAACAGGCCGATGTCATGAGCGCCGTGCAAAGAATGCGCGTCCGGGCGATGGCCGCGGGTAAACTGAACTCGAACTCTCAGGAGACGGTCGCCACCCAGAGGCAAGGGGACCAGTCCGCGGTTGAGATTCAACCAACGAATCCGCAAATGGTATATGTCCCGCAGTACGATCCCGCCTATGTCTGGGGACCGCCTGTTTATGGTTATTATCCGCCCCTGTTTTACTCGGGCATCGGCTTCGGTTTCGGATTCGGCCCCGGCATCTACATCGGAGGCTTCTTTGGCGGCCTGGGATGGGGCGGTTGGGGATGGGGACCGAACTGGTTCGGCGGCTCGATCTTTCTAAACGGCTTCTTCTTCAATCACTATGGCTTCCACGGATTTTATGGCGGCGGTTATAGAGGCTTCGGAGCATGGGCGCACAATCCGGCTCACCGGTTGGGCGTTCCTTACTCCAACAGAGCGGTGGCAAGCCGTTTCGGCGGGTCTTACGCCTCCGCCGGTAGAACAGTCGCCGGCGCGCGAGTGAGCGGATCATCTTCGTTAAACCGGACGAGTCCGGGCAGCAGTGCTGTGAACCGTGGAAGCGTCAGCGCCAGGCCGAACGGGAATTCCGTCGCGGCCCCACGTTCGAGCGGGAGCCAATATAGCCATTTTGGAGGTTCCGCTTCGCAGCCCAGCTATCGTTCCAGCCAGGCTTACGGGAATAGCGGCGGGTACCACTCCTCTTACGGCGGTGGCAGCTCGAGCGCCGGGCGCTCGGCGCCCAGCTATCGTCCTAGCCAGTCTTACGGGAGCGGCGGCGGGTCTCGCCCATCGTACAGCAGCGGTAGCGCTTCCCACAGTGTAAGTGGTGGCGGATCTCACAGCAGCGGTAGCTCCCATAGTAGCGGCGGCGGTGGTGGCTTCCATGGTGGTGGAGGCGGCGGATCCCACGGCGGCGGTGGACATCGCTAACCGCTCTTGAGTATCGCAGCCAGCGGCTTGCGTGCGGCTGCCAGTCGTTTCCTGACTGGCAGCCGCACTTGCGTTTTGCAGCTAAGGAAAGCAACCGCCGATTCACGCGGATGCACGCCGATAAATCGACTGGTTGCTCCTTCTACTGCTTTCCGTGTGCATCTGTGTCTATCCGTGGTTCCAAGGTCTTGTGTCACTGTGCCAACGGCCTCTGGAGCATGCCTGGCAGGCGCCGCTACCAGTCTGGGGCCGAACTGACTTCCTTGATAGGAACGAAAGAGAAATTGAGGGTCGATGCACGCACAGACACGCCAATCACAGCATTTCCTTATCGGCGTGTATCTGCGTGCATCGGCGGTTGCTGTTTCTGGATCTAGCTTTAAGCTAGGCGGCCTTGGCAAGGGGTATTTCCTGGACCTGCGGCCTCTGGGGCTCTCCGAAGATTTCGAGCAGGATGGAACGCACCCGCAGGTATCGCTGGCACTCCGAGCAGCCGCATTGAATTTGCTGGGCGCTGTGCTCGATCAGGTAATCCAGTTGCTCCCGCATGACCTCTGTCTCGTCCGCTGGTTCCGGAATTCGTGCTACTGCCGCTTGTGGGGCCATCTCTTCACCCTCCCTACTCACCTTGATAGATGTGCGCGCATCGAAACCGGCTTCCTTTGAGCGTGTAAATCAATGTCACTTATGGATTACTAAAGCTTCATCCGACGTGCGCCGATAGAAACAGCGTATGCGAGATCCGGCGGATCTGGAATTGATGATCAATCGCTTCAACCGGTTGGTGAAAGAACTTCTGCAAGGAGAGGTGCGGCGCAACTGTTTCGAGCCTTGGGAGGTAGATCTGCTACTGGATCTCCAGGAATGCCGGCTGACGCGCTCGCGCCGCGACGAGGCGCTGCGACGTTATCAGCGGGCCGTACAACATCAGATCGAGCGCGGTCAGATCCCGCCCATCCGGCTTTCGCAGTTCATCGGGCACCGTGCCCGTAAAGCCGCCGCCTTGGCCGCCCAATCGTTGGCCGCCCAATCACCGGCCGCCCATTCACCGGCCGCCGATGACCCGTCGTCCCTCCACCCGTAAGTTGCCGCTCAGCACCATCCGGATGGCTTCGCTATAGATGCGGTGCTCCTCTTTGAGTATGCGCGCCGATAGGGTTTCCGCGGTGTCGCTATCGAGCACGGGTACTGCGGCCTGCAAGACGATGGGGCCCGCATCCAGGTATTCGTCTACGAAATGCACCGTACAACCGCTGATTTTGACGCCGTGCTCCAGCGCCTGATGCTGCGCGTCGAGGCCGGGGAAAGACGGCAGCAGCGACGGATGGATGTTCAGAACTCGCTGCGGGAACTCACGTATGAACACGGCGCTTAGCAGCCGCATGAATCCCGCCAGGCAGACCAGATCCACCGCGTGCTTCTTCAGCGCCTCCACCAGCATGCCGTCGTAGACATTCCGATCCAAGCCCTTGGAAGGGATGCACAACGCGTGTAGGCCGCGTTGCCGCGCCACCTCCAATCCGCGCGCTTCCGAGCGGTTGCCGATCACGATGGCGATGTCGGCATCGATCGTTCCCGCGGCCACGCTGTCGGCGATCGCCTCGAAATTGGAGCCCCGCCCGGATAGCAGAATGCCCAGACGTTTCCTCACCGGTACACCACTCGCGGCCCCCCGCGCTTCCGCGTCACGACTCGGCCGGCCGAATAGAAGGGCTCGCCCAGTTTCCGCAACACGTCTTCCGCGCGCCGCGCCCGTGCGCGCGGCACCGCCAGAATCATCCCAATGCCCAAGTTGAACGTCCGGCGGTAATCGTCTTCCGGCAGGTTTCCCAGCCGCCGCAGCAGTTCGAAGATCGGAGGAATCGTCCAGGCGCCCGTATCGATCTCCGCGGCCAGCCCGTCGGAGAGCATGCGCGGTGTGTTGTCTGTGATGCCGCCGCCGGTGATGTGCGCCGCGCCGCGCAGCAGGCCCTCCTCAACCAACGCGCGAATCGGCTTCAGGTAGCTGCGGTGCACCTGGAGCAGCGCGTCGGCCACCGAGCCGCCCAACCCTGGAACCACGTCGCTAGGCTGGTAGCCGGCCACCTCGAACAGCAGTTTGCGCGCCAGCGAGTAGCCATTGGTATGCAGCCCGGTGGAGGGCAGTCCGAGAAGCACGTCGCCGGCGCGTATGCGCTTGCCCGTGAGCAGGGCGCGGCGCTCGGCCGCGCCCACGATGAAGCCGGCCAGGTCGTATTCGCCGGACGCATATAAGCCGGGCATCTCCGCGGTCTCGCCGCCGATCAGCGCGCAGCCGTTCTGCCGGCATCCACGGGCCAGCCCCGCCACCACCTGCGCAGCCACCCCGGCCTCCAGTTTTCCCGTGGCGAAATAATCCAGGAAGAACAGCGGCACCGCGCCTTGCACGGCGATATCGTTGACGCAGTGATTTACCAGGTCCTCACCGACGGTGTCGTGCCGCCCGGTCAGAAACGCGACTTTGAGCTTGGTGCCCACGCCATCGGCTGAGCTGATCAGCACGGGATTCTTCCATCGCGCGAGCGAGTAGCAGGCGCCGAACGTGCCGATGTCGGTCAGGACGCCGCGCGTGAAGGTGCCGCGCGCCAGCTTGCGTATGGCAGAGACCGCGCGATCCGCCTCATCGATGTCGACACCGGCATCCTGGTAGCGCATGGGAATTCTCAGTATAGCGACAGGGCGGATCAGCCGCGCCGGCGCCCGGAGAGGTGGTTACGTGGACAGCGGTTGGCGCGGCAGTGAAATGCCGCCAAGGATATGCGGCGCGGATGTCATCATCGCAGTTTCAGGATATGCCGTATATTTCTCTTCCCGTGCAAAACGGCGACGACCTGAAGGGGGGCGGTCTCTGGCCGGTAAACAACGCTTTAGTTTGGATAGCGGGTTACGGTTCAGAAGCGAAGTGAACGAGTGGTAAGGTCGCGCCGGGAATGGCCTCGCAAAGGGGCCTCGGCGACGAACGCGCACGCTTCGTAAATGGCCGGCTCTACGCGGTTGGCTGCGTCCTCGCTGTCCTCCGCTATGTAACACCAGATGTCGAAAATGTCGGCTTTTGCAAGAGGCGCGAGAGCATAGATGCTCATCGTTTGGGCGCGCGTTCTTCGCGCCATGTCTCCTTCATCGTCTGAATTTCACGGCGTGCCCTGGCGCCGTCGATGAGCTCTCCGCGCTCGGCTTGTAGAAAACCTTCCTCGATATGAGCCAACAACGCCCGGCGTTCCTCATCAGTCCAACTTTCTTCGGCGTCCTGCGCCTCAAGAGCGCGCCGCAATACATCTTCTACGTTCGTATAGGCTCCGCTGGAAAGGCGTCTGTTAATGAGCGTCTCAAGGTCTGGAGGGACGTTCAGTTGCATGGCTGGTTCTCCGTTCTTGCTTCCATCGTAGCCTGTTACCACAGTCGGTGGCGATCACACGAGGTTGGCGCGGGCGAGGGCCGCGCGGTCCTGCTGCACAGGTTAATTCAAGAAATAAGTGCGGTACAGCGTATCCCGCTGCTTAGGAATGAACCCCGCGTCCCGAATCACTCGCCGGAGTTCTTCCTCGCTGGCGCGGTGGTGGGCACCGGCAGCGGAGACCACGTTCTCCTCGATCATGATGCTGCCCACGTCGTTGCCGCCGAAGCGCAGGCCGAGTTGGCAGGTCTTAAGCCCCTGCGTGACCCAGGAGGATTGTATGTTCTCGATGTTATCGAGGTAGATGCGCGATATCGCCAAGTTCTGCAGGTATTCGACGGCGGTGGCCTCTTCATGCACGAAGCGGCCGAGCGAAGTATTCTCGCGCTGGAAGGTCCAGGGGATAAAGGCCGTGAAACCGCCGGTGTCTTCCTGAATCTCGCGCACGATCTCCAGATGATGCATGCGCTGCTCCAGCGTCTCCCCGCAGCCGAACATCATGGTAGCGGTGGTGCGCATGCCCAGCGCGTGCGCGGTGCGGTGCACGTCGATCCACTCCGCGGTAGAGCACTTGAGCCGGCTGATGCGATAACGCACGCCGTCGTCCAGGATCTCAGCGCCGCCCCCGGGGATGGAATCCAGACCGGCATCGCGCAGGCGCGCGATCGTGTCGCGCACGGTAAGGCCGCTGACTTCGGCGATGTTGGTGATCTCCGGCGCGGAGAAGCAGTGCAGGTGGATCGTGAAGCGCCGCTTGATGGAGCGCATCAGATCCTCATACCACTCGATTTTCAGGTCGGGATGCAGGCCGCCCTGCATCAGCACGCCGGTGCCACCCAGGTCAATGGTCTCCTGGATCTTCGCGAAGATGGTTTCCTTATCGTGCACGTAGCCTTCGGCATGGCCCATGGGCCGGTAGAAGGCACAGAAGCTGCAATATTCCGTACAGAAGTTCGTGTAATTGATGTTGCGGTCGATGATGTACGAAACGATCCCTTCGGGATGGAACTTCTTACGGAGGGAGTCGGCGGCCATGCCGATGCCAATCAGGTCGTCGGAGCGGAACAGGTCCAGAGCTTCCGTGGAGGAGATCATCGGTTTAAGCGGTCATCGTCAGCGCCCGCTGCTCGATCCCCTGTGCGAAGACGTACGCGCCGAACAGAGGCTTGGGGTCGCCTTTGCCCCAGCGTTGCGGCTCGTATTTCGCCCGCACGAATTGGACGTCCGTGTGCGTACGCAAGTCCAGCAGAATCTGATAAGTGCCACAGTAGAATTTCTGCGGGAACGCTACGATTGGCTTGGCGCCCCACTCGACGTTATCCGGAGAGCCCCAGATGGCCACGTCCAGGCTTTCCTGTTCGATGATGCGGGTAATGCCGAGGGTCACCAGGACCACGCCGCCGCGTGCATCCCCGAGATCCAGCGCAGGGCTGGTGCCCGCCTCGCGGATGGTCGTTTCCGGAAGAATGAAACCTGGCAGCATTTAATCCGTATGTACCCTAAATTAAAGACTCGCACATTTCTCGAAAAAAGGGAAGACGAAGCAGGTATAAATCGCGTTACACGGCGGGCGCCGCACGGCGCGTTTGACGTTGAGGCGCCGCCTTCTTGGGAGCCTCTCCGCCCGGGGCTCGGCGGGTTGCGTATAGCTGCCGGTATACCGCCGCGTTCCGCAGGACTGCCATCACGTATTCGCGGGTCTCCGTAAAGGGGATGGATTCCACGAACTCGGCCGGCTCCTGGTAGGTATTCCAGGTGACCCAGTCGTTCACACGACCTTTGCCGGCATTGTAAGAGGCCAGCGTTTCTTCCCATTTGCCGCCCCACTGATCGAGGAGCGTACGCAAGTAATACGTGCCGAGCTTCAGGTTGGTGGCGGGCTGGAACAGGGAACGGTTGCTGAAGCGCCGCACTCCGGCGCGACGCGCCAGCGCACGGCCGGTGGCAGGCTCTACTTGCGTCAGGCCGTAAGCATTCTTGGCGGAAAGCGCTTGCGGGTTGAATTCGGATTCCTGCCGGATGAGCGCCGCCACGATGTAAGGATCCAGGTTCTGCTGCCGGGCGCTACTCACGAGATCCTTCTGATACGGCATGGGGAACAGCAATTCCCAGAATTCCGGCGGCGCGTCCTCCAGCGACAGGGATAGATAGTCCGGCGCGGCGCTCTTGATGCTGTGCAGCCGTTCATGCGGGGTAGCGGCTGTGCGCGCCAGTTCGATCGCCAACAGGTAGGGCTGCCCGTCGTTCCGGGCGCCAAAGCGCAGCTCCGCTTCGGCCAAAGCCGGCAGTCCGGCGGATTTTAGCAGGCGGGCGCGCGCGATGCGCAAGGTGGTTTGCGCATCCGGCTGGGTGGGAACGGCCGGCTTGCGCGGTGGGAAGGCGATGGATTCCAGGAACTCGACGGTCTTCGGCGACGGTCCCGCCGCCACAATTTTCGGCTGCGTCAGCCGCTCGCGTGCCAGTATGCCGTAATAGTAGTTAGGGAATAGCGCCGAGAGCCTGGTGTAAAGGGTGCGCGCGGCGGCGTCATTCTTGTCCGACTCGGCGAGACGCCCAAGGAAGTATAGCGCGGCGCTGCCGGAGGGGTGTCCCGGGTATCTCGCCAGGTGCTCCCGCAGAAGCTCCTGCGCGTCGTGAGCGCGGTGTATGTATGCGTCCCAGGCGACGCGCCAGTGCCAGGCGGCGGCCGCCGGCTGAGTCGGGAACGTCTCGTAGGCAGCCTTGTAAAGCGGCGTGTATTTCTCGTGCTGGTTCGCGACCAGGAAGTAATTCGCCGCGGAGACCAACGCCTTCGAGCGCCAGGGCGATTCGGCATAGTGCTGGTTCAGTTTCCGTATGGCCTCCATGATCTGATCGTCGTCCTTCAGCTTGCGGGCGCACTCCACCAGGTAGTAGAGGCGCTGAGCATCGGCCTCCCCGCCGGAAACGTCAAGCCCGCGCAAATACGGATACGCGGAGGAGACTACGCCCGCGAGGTAATCCGCGGCGCCTATGCCCACACGCGCCTGGTCGCGTTCCGGGCCGGTGAGCTGCGGCACCAGCGACTCGAATTCGGACCGTGCACGTGTGTATTCCTTGTGCGCCAGAAGCTGGTTTCCGCGCTCGACCATGGCTTGCGGCGCGGGTGCGGGGTAGGCGGCGCCCATATTGTCGCGCAGAGTGAGGAGCGCCGCGGCGGCGCGGGTCGCCGGGTCGCCGGTAGGGTATAGGTAATAAACCCGCTGATAATACGCCACGGCCTGTGGCAGGTCGCGGGCAGCTTCGTATGCCGTGGCTAGGGCCAGGTCGCCATCGGGCTGCGGTAGATCGCCGGAGCGCTCGCGCAGCATGCGTATGGCTTCCTGGGCGGATCCCGAAGCAGCCAGGCCGCGCGCTTCTATCACGATGGATTTGGCGGCGAATGGCGAGCGCAACGAGAATGATTGGGCCGCGGCAGCGTCTCGCGCAGCGGCGGCATTGTCCCCTGTTTCGATGCGGGCTGCCGCCAGGTAATAAGTCACGTAATCGGCCAGCTTGGGAAGGCGCGACTGGGCTGCCTGTAGATGTTGGATCGCGTCGGGAAACTGCTTCTGCTCGAAAGAGGCGACTGCCAGCGTCAAGTGCGCCAGTGCGCCGTTTACATCCTTGTGGCTGGCCGCGTATTTTTCGAGGGCCTTGCGCCGGGCCGGCGTCGGCGTGTCGTGATAGGCGCGGCCGAGAGACTCGGGGCTTTGCGCCAGAGCGGTCGCGGCGATCGCCCACAGCGCGGCCAGCGTGATGCTCTTACACCAAAGGCCCAGGGTATTTCTCTCCCAGCCAGGCAGGGTTGTCATTTGCCAGCGTGCGAAGCAACTCCTGATGAAAGTAATCGACCATCGTCGGCGTCGCCGTTACGAAGGTTTGCCGGAAAGCTTCCCTGCCGCTGTCGATCGCGTCTTGCAACGCGGAGTAGAGGTCACCCTGGACACGGCCGGCCTTGACCGCGTCGGGATGGTACAGCCGCATCTCGGCTACCTGTACGCGCGCGAAGCGCTGCGCACGCAGGTGCAGGTTGCGATCCTGCGGGCTCAGCGAATCCCAGTCCGGGGCGGCGCTGGCGGGCGAGGCCAGCGAGTCTGGCGGGGTTGGCTGGCTGCTGCCCAGTTCGATCCGCACCAAGTCGCCCAAGACCGCGCGTGACGGCCGCTGGCGGGCCTCCAGGATGACGCTCGCGCTTTGGACCAACAACTCCAGGGGGGCGCTCCCCACAACTCCGGCGGCATACAGCATCCCTACCGTGGTTTGGTCCACGGTTAAGGGGAACAGATACGCTTTATCGTCCGGCGCGTGCGCGAAAAGCTCGATCAGCGCGGGCGAGACTTCCGCGGGCGAGCAGAGCGCCACGACGAGTTCACGCGATTCGATGGCGCCCGCGAAGGCCGCCGCTTCCGGCGCCGAAAATCGTACCTCGCGAAAGCGCGTCGCGGCGGAACTGCCGGCGCCGCGCATACATTCTCCTGTCACGATGTTCTCATTGACGTGAAAAACCGCGCAGCCGTTCGAGAAGGGCGCCGCCGCATCGCAAAGGACGGCCGCGATTTCGCTAAATCCGGCGGCCTGCCGCAAGCGCCGCACCGATTGATTCAAATGTTCGGCCAGGGCCTTCTCGGCGGTGTGCACGCTCGTCGAGACGCGCGCTTGCGTTTCGGTTTGGAACAACTGTTCCAATTCCGAAAATAACTTCCGCAAGGAGGGCGAGGGCGCGGCGGAGGACATCCTGCATCGATTCTAACAAGATGGCAGGCAAAGGCGAGCTAAGCTCGCCAGGGCGAACTGAAGTTCGCCCTTCGCCGGAGCGGGTCGCTTCGTCACCTAATACAATCGGCGTATGGAAACCTTATCCGGCAAGATTGCGATAGTAACAGGGGGCACGCGCGGCATCGGGCGCGCCATCGCCCAGCGATTGTGGCGCGAGGGCGCGTCAGTGGCCGTATGCAGCCGCTCGCTCGACAACGTGCGGGCATTTCTCAATGAATGTCAGGGCGGCGCGGGCGGGCAAGTGTTCGGTGAAGCCGCCGATGTCTCGAAGCTCGAAGACGTGCAGCGCTTCTTCGCGAGCGTCGACGCCCGCTTCGGCGGCGTGGATTTCTTAATCAACAACGCGGGCATCGGCGTGTTCAAGAGCGTTGCGGATCTCACGCCTGAAGAATGGCGCCGCACCATCGACCTTAATCTCAGTGGAGTTTACTACTGTAGCCACGAAGTTTTACACCGCATGCGAAACCGCGGCGGCGGATACATCATCAACGTAAGTAGCTTGGCTGGGAAGAACCCTTTTGCGGGGGGCGCCGCTTACAACGCATCCAAGTTCGCCGTCAACGGTTTTAGCGAAGCGATGATGCTGGATCATCGCTACGACAACGTGCGCGTGAGCTACATCATGCCGGGCAGCGTGGACACCGGCTTCAGCGCTCAGGCCGGCGCCGCGCGATGGAAGATCCAGCCCGAGGATATTGCAGAGGTCGTGATGATGCTGCTCCGCATGCCTGCACGAACGCTAGTCAGCCGCGTCGAAATACGGCCTTCGCAACCCCGGAAATGAGTGGAATCACGCATTTGCGGCCTGTCGCCGAATTGGCCCTCCGCGTGCTCTATGCCCGGTTGAAATGCAGTTGATGGGATTAGGGCTGCAGAGAGGTAGTGGTATGGGCCGGACGACTAAACAACTTGACCCGACGCTCACGGGAACGGAAGCTGAGAAGCTGGATGGCGAACTGCGCAGACGTATTGTCGGCCAGGATGAAGCTGTCGGTCAGATCGTCAACATCTATCAGATGTTCCTCGCCGGTATGTCCAGCCCCGGAAGGCCCATCGGGAATTTCCTTTTCCTGGGGCCGACCGGTTCGGGCAAAACCCGCCTGGTGGAAGCCACCGCCGAGAGCCTGGTGGGAGACCTGCGCGCCGTGATCAAGATCGACTGCGCGGAGTTTCAGCACAGCCACGAGATCGCCAAACTGATCGGTTCGCCTCCCGGATATCTGGGCCACCGGGAAACCCATCCCCTGCTGAGCCAGGAAGTCCTGCAACAGTATTATACGGACAAGATGAAGCTGAGCTTCGTGCTCTTCGACGAGATCGAGAAGGCCAGCGATGCGCTGTGGAACCTGCTGCTGGGGATCCTGGACAAGGCCACCTTGACGCTGGGCGATAACCGGCGCGTGGATTTCTCACACGCCATGATTTTCATGACCAGCAACCTCGGCGCGGGTGAGATGAACTCGATCATGCGTCCCAATCTGGGATTCGCGGCTTCCGAAATGGAACGGAAATGTGCCGAAGGGCTGGTGGACGGAAGCCTCAACGAGAAGATTTCGCGCGCCGGCGTGGAAGCCGCGCGGCGGAAGTTTACGCCCGAGTTCATGAACCGCATCGACAAGGTGGTGGTGTTCCGGCCGCTGGGCGAAGCGGAGTTGCGCAAGATCCTGGGCCTCGAGTTAAACATTCTGCAGCACCGCATTTTCAATTCGGCGAATGGCGCGCCTTTCGTGTTCTCGCTGACCGAGTTGGCGAAGGACCACCTGCTGCGCGAAGGCACGGATTTGAAGTACGGCGCGCGGCATCTTAAACGCGCGATCGACCGCACCCTGGTGCATCCGCTGTCCAACCTGATCGCCACCGCGCAAGTGCGAAGCGGAGATCTCATCAAGGTGGACTACGACGATGGGCTGGGGCGCATGACCTTCTTCAAGGAAGCCGAAGACATGCCGCCGTACGCCATGATGCAGATGGTGGATGCGCCTGTGACGCCGGCAATGGGAACCTTCTCAGCGGGCGCCGGGGTCGAGGTTCCCCGGACTAGCCACGCCAGGTCGTCACGGCGGTGAACGCGGGTCGCCGCTCGGCCCCGTGCTACAATTCGGCTGCTCATGAGTATTCCAGCCGAAAAGCAGGACATGCGCCTGATGCGCGCCATGTTCAGCACCATCGCGCCACGCTACGACTTTATCACCCGGGTTTTCTCCTATGGGATGGACCGGCGCTGGAAACGGCGTGGCGTGGAAATGGCCGCACTGCCAGAGCGGCCCGTGGTCCTGGATCTAGCCTCCGGCACCGGCGACTTTTCGCGGCTTGTCGCAGAGCGTCGCCCGCAAGCTACGTCGGTCGCGGTTGACCTGACCGAGCGTATGCTGCGCCTCGCGCGCGGCCGCGGCGTGCCCTACGCAGTGTGCGCCGACGCCACCACCCTGCCCTTCGCCGAGCGTACCTTCGACTGCGTCTTCATCGGCTACGGCCTGCGCAATTTTCCGGACCTGAACGTCGCGTTGCGGGAAATCGAGCGCGTCACCCGGCCCGGCGGTCTCCTGGTGGCTCTGGACTTCTTCCTGCCTGCCCATTCGGTGTTGCGCAAGCTGTATATAGGCTATCTGTATATGCAGGGCTTCTTCTGGGGGCTGTTGCTGCACGGGCGCCCGCGCATCTACACCTACATCCCGGACTCGTTGCGTTCCTTCGTTTCCCTGCAGGATTTCGCCGCGCGGTTGGAGACCTTCGGCTACGCCTCTGTCAAAACCCGCGGATACATCTTCGGCGGCATCGGGCTGCACTGGGCGGCGAAGCGGGAGAACTCAGCGCCGCTATCGACACCCTAGAAAAGGAGACCTTTCCGGCGGAAATCGGAAGAGCGGGTTCCCGAAAGGAGCACTGGAGCTTCAATCGGGAAAGCCCGGGGAGTTAGCCCGGGCCTTCCACTCGAAGCAGAAAGGAGGATCAACTGCATGATCCTATTGTTAGTTGACCTACTGCTGTTTGGTAGCGTCACGGTCATCGTCGTTTGGACCCGTAAGGGCCGGCGCTGATGGCCGAGCGGGATCAGGACCGCACCCCTGATCCCGCTACTAGCATACTCCAAAAAAACCTACCCGAAAAGCCCTTTTCGTACTATCACTTTTCGCATAGTCCGTTGCCATATGCCGTTCTGGTGTATAACGGTAACGCTATGCGTCCTCTCCTCATCGTCCTGCTGGCGTTCCTCCCGCTCTCAGCCCAAAAGCGCGTGCCGCCCAAACGCTCTTCGCAAATAGTGGACGGCTTCGGCATCAACTCCGACCTGCCCCGCGAGCCATATCTGCCCTGGGACCGCCATTGGTGGACGTCCATGTTCGATGCCGGCGTGAGTTGGATCCGCATCGGCCAGTACGAGAACACTTCCGACTACACAAGCTGGGATTGGATCGAGCAGAAGCGCGGCGTCATGGCGATTCCACAGGGCCTGGACGATTACGTCGACTCGCTGGTGGATAACGGCGTCAAGATTCAGGTCCAGTTACTGTACGGCAATCCGATGTACACGTCGCGCGCGGGCAAGCTGCCTGACGCGATCGAACCTGAGCCGGGCGGGTTCCACAACCCCGACCGCAGTCTTTACTCCGTCTTCTGGCCGCCGAAGACGCCCGACCAGATCGCGGCTTTCATCAAGTATGTGCAGTTCGTCGTAGGCCATTTCCGCGGCCGTATCCGGTATTACGCGCTGTGGAACGAGCAGGACATCGACTACTGGAATCCGGTGCCCAATCCCGAAGATTACGGTCGCCTGCT
>JBEKUO010000062.1:0-17025 GCA_049514955.1 Bryobacteraceae bacterium
CTATTTTTGGAGACGGCGAGCAATCCCGCGACTTTACTTACGTGGAAGACGTGGTGGATCTCAACCTCAAAGCCGCGCGCGCGCCGGGCGTCTCGGGCAAGCTGTACAATGGCGGCAATGGCGGCCGCATTACGCTGAATGAAGCATGGCGCCTGCTGCAGATGTTCGAAGGCGTGACGATCCCCGCCGTTTACGGCCCGCCGCGCCCCGGCGACGTGCGCGATTCGCAGGCCGATACCACCGCAGCCGTCGGCGACCTCGGTCACGCGCCGCGTTTCTCCTTCGAGGAGGGACTGCGGCTGACACTCGCATGGTACAAAGCGCGGCACACCCGTTGACCCTGACCCGCGAGCCGCTGTTCCGGCGTGGAATCGAGTTGTACCGCGCCGGCCACTTCTTCGAATGCCACGAGGTGCTCGAAGAACTCTGGACACCCATGCGCGGCCCCCATCGCCTGTTCCTGCAAGCCCTGATTCACTTCGCCGTGGCGTTCTATCATCAGCAGCGGTCGAATCCAGTTGGCGCCGGCCGGCAGTTGCGCAAAGCCCTGCGAAAGCTGGAAGGCTATCTGCCGGTGTATGAAGGCGTGGACACGGCGACGCTTCATGGGGAAGGGCAGCGGTGTTTGGAGCGCATTCTGGCGGGAGAGAAACCCATCCCACCGCGCATGCTGATCGGCTAACGGCAAGGATGATTCTGCGAAGCTCGGCTGGCAAGGCTCACCGAGGCAAGTTCAATGTCTAAACCGTGCAGCCGTCATTGTCAGGATAATTCGTGCGCATCCACGAAGCCTCGCGGTGTAACGATTTCGGTGCTGCCAAATTGCCCGAGTCGCAGCAGATCGTCATCCCCGGTGACAATGAAGCGGGCCGCGGCCGCCTGGGCGCACTCCAGGACGCGGTTGTCATCCGGGTCGTCGCAAAGCTTTACAGTAACGGTGGGGGCCACAATAAGACACTGCTGCCACAGCGGCGGGAGGAAAGCATCGAGCTCGGCTTCGGTCCATTCAAACTTTCTGGCCAGCACCTCAGCTACCTCGTCCATAATCGGCTGTGAAATGCAGAGGTCCAGGCCGTCTCGGCTTTCGATAAGATCAAAGACCTTTTGCGGCACACCGCCAAATACCAGCGCAGAAATGTAGACGTTGGAGTCCACAACGATTCTGGTCACTTATTTTTTTTCTTGCTGGTCTTGACCCGCTTCTCCTTGCGGTATTCGTCGACTAGACGCGTTACGTCGTCTTCGGTGATGCCGAGGGTTTCTGCTTTGGGCCGGGCAATCGCGTGGACTTGTTGCCAGTACTGCTCGGAGGCCATGCGCTTGAGGCCTTCACGGAGCACACCGCTTACGCTGCGGCTGGTGGTCTTTGCCAGGCGCTCGGCCAGTTTCAAATCTGCCGGCGACATTGAAATGGACACGGTCTTCGTGGTTCTCATCTTGAGTATTGCTGGCTAACACTGAGTATTATCAATTGCAATTATAGCGCGCCCGTCACGGAGTGGGAGGAGGACCGCCCGACGCCGCACCGGCCAGCCCAGCGCCTATACCGTGCGGCATTTCCGGCAAGCCCGGCGCCCAACCCACCATAACTGCTGATATGCTTTCCCTCATGAACATTCGCATCGCCCGAGGCGGCGCGCTCGCCGGCCTCACCATATTCTTAGCCGCCGCCCTCGCGCCCGCCGCCGACGCTCCCGTCCTCCGCGGCTACTGCCCGGAATCGGCGCGCGCCGAGCATAATTGGGAGGTCCTCTTCCGCTCCCTTCCCAGCCCACAGAACCTGCACGATTACATGCAGCGCCTCTCCGCGCGGCCGCATCATGTGGGCTCCCCTTACGACAAGGACAACGCCGAATGGATCCTGTCGAAGTTCAAGGAGTGGGGCCTCGACGCACACATCGAAACCTTCGACGTGCTCTTCCCGACACCCAAATTCCGCGCGCTGGAGCTGGTCGCGCCCGAGCACTTCACCGCAAAGCTGGCGGAACCCACGGTAGCCGCCGATCCCACCAGCGGCCAGCATGCCGAGCAACTGCCCACCTACAACGCCTACTCGATCGATGGCGACGTGATTGCGCCGCTGGTCTACGTTAACTACGGCGTGCCCGACGATTACGAGCAACTCGACCGGCTGGGTGTTTCCGTCAAGGGCGCTACTGTAATCACACGCTACGGAGGCTCTTGGCGCGGCATCAAGCCCAAAGTCGCCGCCGAGCACGGCGCCATCGGCTGCCTCATTTATTCCGATCCGCGCGACGACGGTTACTTTGAAGGCGAAGTCTTCCCGCAGGGTCCGTACCGTCCCAAGGATGGCGTGCAAAGAGGCAGCGTGATGGATATGCCTATTTATCCGGGCGATCCGCTCACACCTGGCATCGGCGCCACCCCCAATGCGAAACGCCTCGCCATCAAAGATGCGCAGACGCTTACTAAGATTCCGGTGCTGCCCATCTCATACGCCGATGCCCAGCCGCTGCTGGCCGCGCTTACCGGACCCGTCGCTCCGCAACCCTGGCGCGGAGCGTTGCCCATTACCTACCGCGTCGGCCCCGGTCCCGCGCGCGTGCATCTGAAGCTGGAGTTCAATTGGGACACCAAGCCCATCTACGATGTGGTGGCGCGCATCCCCGGCTCGGCTTATCCCGACGAGTGGATCATCCGCGGCAATCATCACGATGCCTGGGTCAACGGCGCTGAAGATCCGCTCTCCGGTACGAGTTCTCTTATGGAAGAAGCCCGCGCTCTGGCCGAATTGCAAAAGCAGGGCTGGAAGCCCAAGCGCACTATTATTTATTGCGCGTGGGATGGCGAAGAGGAGGGCCTGCTGGGCTCCACCGAATGGGCCGAAGAGCACGACCAAGAACTGCGGCGTCACGCCGCTATGTACATCAACTCCGACGCCAACAGCCGAGGTTTCTTGGGCATGTCCGGCTCGCACTCGCTCGAGAAATTCATCAACGGCGTGGCGCGCGATGTCGAAGATCCGGAAAAGAAGATCCCGGTTTGGAAACGCGATCAGCTTGCCCGTATCGCTCGTGCGACGCCCGCGGACCGCGAAGAAATCCGCAAGCGCCCCGACCTGCGCATCGGCGCGCTGGGCTCCGGCTCCGACTACACCGTCTTCGTGGATCACCTCGGCATCGCTACGCTGAATCTGGGCTTTGGCGGCGAAGATGGCGGCGGCATCTATCACTCGATCTACGACGATTTCTACTGGTACACGCATTTCTCGGACGGTGATTTCATTTATGGCCGCGCGCTGGCGCAAACTGCCGGCACGGCTATGCTGCGCTTTGCCGACGCAGACTTGCTGCCGTACGATTTCACGAACTTTGCCGACACGGTCCGCAGGTACGCCGACGAAGTGCAGAAACTCTGGAAGACCGAGAGCGACGAAATCCGCGAGCGCAACAAAGAGATTGAAGAAGGCGTCTTCAGCGCCACCGCCGATCCGCGGAAGACACTGGTTCCGCCACCGCACGAGGAGCAGCCGCCTTTCCTGAATTTTGCGCCGATCGAGAACGGCCTGGCCGCCCTCACCCGCAGCGCCGAACGCTACGACAAAGCCGTGCAAAAAGCCGCGCTGGATTCGGCGAAACTGCAACCGGTGAACCAGAAGCTCATCCAGATCGAGCGCGGCTTGACGCTGCCCGACGGCCTGCCGGGGCGGCCGTGGTTCCAGCACCAGATCTACGCCCCTGGCTTTTACACCGGCTACGGCGTGAAGACCCTGCCCGGCGTGCGCGAAGCCATCGAGCAGAAGAAGTGGAAAGAAGCCGACGAGCAGATCGTACACGTAGGCAAAGTCCTGGAAAAAGAAGCGGCCCTGATCGACGATGCCGCCGCGGGACTGGAGTAGTGTTGCGCCTTGTGGGGCAGGTGCCTTCGCCTGCCAACCGACCGCGTCTCTCCGGCCTGCTACAATTCCGATGTGACCCGTACTCTGGCATTCCTCTTCCTGGCTGCCTCCTTCTGCCGCGCCGCCGAGCTCAAACCCGAGGCCATCCAAGCATACGACCGCTACGTGCACGATACCGAAGGCCACCTCGCCGCAAACAAAACCCCGTTTCTATGGGCCGACGGCTCCGCCGAGCGCCTGCAGCAGGTGAAACAAGGGCAGACAGTCGTCGCGCCGTGGAAAGACGAAGGCGACACCTTCGTGCCGGGCGCTTCCATTCACGACTGGGTCGGAGCGATATTCATTCCCGGCGTCACCTTGGCGAAAACACTGGCTGTCCTGCAGGACTACGACCATCACAAGACCATCTATAAGGAAGTGCCCGAGTCGAAACTAATCGCGCACGACGGCAACGATTTCAAGTACTACCGCCTGCGCGAGCTGCATAACGGCCCCATCAGCGGCGTCTTCCGCACCGATTTCGAAGCGCACTACCAGCAGATCGACGCCACCCGCTGGACCTGCGCGACGCGCACCACGAAGGTCGCCGAAATCGAAAACTACGGTAAGCCGAAGCAGAAAGAAATCCCGCCAGGGCACGGCAGCGGCTATCTGTGGAAGCTGAATGGCTACTGGCGCCTTGAGCAGCGCGACAATGGCGTCTACCTGGAGTGCGAAACGCTTTCGCTCACCCGCGGACTGCCGCCCATCATTGGCGCGCTGTTCACTTCGTCCACCCACGCCCTGGAGCGCGAAGGGTTAACGGCCACCTTGCAGGCTACCCGGGACGCCGCCAAAAAGTGACCAAGCTGGCCTTGATCGGATACGGCCACGTGGCGCGCGCGCTCGTATCGCTGCTGCGAAAACAGCGCGGCCAGTTTCCGTTTCGCGTCACCGGAATCCACACGGCGCGGCACGGCACGGCGGCAGAGCCACGCGGTCTGCCGCTGGGTCAATTGAAGGGTGCCGAAGACTTCGGCCCGCCGGCCCGCTCCATCGAAGATTTCCTGGATGCCGCCCAGGCCGACATAGCCGTCGAGCTCACCACGCTGAACCCCGCCACCGGCGAACCCGCCATCTCGCATATTCGGGCCGCCTTCGCGCGGGGCATGCACGTGGTGACCGCTAATAAAGGTCCCGTCGCGCACGCCTATGCGGATCTGCGCGACATGGCCGCGCGCCAGCGTGTCGCGTTCCGTTTCGAATCCACGGTGATGGATGGCGCGCCGGTATTCAACATGGTCCGCTACAACCTGCCCGGTGTCACCGTCCAGGGCTTTACCGGAGCGCTCAATTCCACATCCAAGCTCGTGATTGAAACCATGGAACGCGGCGGCTCGTTTGAGGACGGTCTGGCTTTCGCCCGCAGCCTGGGAGTGGCGGAGGCGGATGCCACCTTCGACGTGGAGGGTTGGGACTCCGCCGCCAAAACCGCCGCGCTAGCCAACGTCTTGATGGATGCGCACACCACGCCGCAAGCCGTCTCCACGCGCGGCATCACGCGGCTCACGCCCGAGCGCATGCAGGAACTCGCGCGTGCCGGCAAAACCGTGCGCCTGATCAGCCGCGCGCGCCGGAGCGCCGGCAACATCACGTTGCGCGTGCGCGCCGAGGTGCTCGACAAGGCCGACCTGCTGGCCTGCGTGCAGGGCACCTCGAACCTGCTGCTCCTGCACACCGACCTGATGGGCACGATCGGGACCGTGTCGCTCTCTCCCACGGTGGAACAAACCGCCTACGGAGTTTTTTCGGATCTGGTGGATGTTGTGCGGGGCTGAGGCCTGCGTGGTGGCGCACGCTTCAGCGCGGGGTGCCCGCTGGGCCGGGCGAACTTCAGTTCGCCGTCTATCGTGTCGATCTGTTCCCGAGTAAGAAAGACGGGCGAGACAGCGAAACAGCCCGGGCGTGCGGGGCACTGGCCTCCCGATGGGTCTTCGTTAACTCCTCACCGGAGGCGGTTCAGACACCGAGGTCTCTCGTGCACGCGCGCTCCCCAATCCTCCAGCTTGGGACCAGCCAACGGCTGACGAACAGTCTACGTTTTTCTGGTCAAACTGCTCTCCAAGGGTCCAACCTCACTCTGGCGGAACTTGTGGCTATCACCGAACACCCTCTCCAACCGTGGAACAAACCGCCGGCGAAGTGGTCACGGATCTGGTGGGCGTAGCACGGGGCTGATAAGCTAAAGACATCACATGCATCTTTCGGCAGGCATGCGCCTGGGTCCGTACGAGATCCTGTCTTCCATCGGAGCGGGCGGCATGGGCGAAGTCTATAAAGCCCGCGACACCCGTCTGAACCGCGATGTCGCCATAAAAATACTCCCGGCCTCCTTCGCCTCCGATGAAGACCGCTTGCGCCGCTTCCGCCAGGAAGCGCAATCTGCCAGCGCCCTCAACCATCCGAATATCCTCACGGTTTACGACGTAGGGATGCTCGACCTGGAGCCTTACCTGGTCATGGAGTTGCTCGAGGGGGAATCGCTGGCCGCGCGCCTGAAAAAGGGCAAGCTCAGCGTCGCCAAGACCGTTATCTTCGCGCGGCAGATTGCGACAGGTCTGGCGGCCGCGCATGCCAAAGGCATCACGCATCGCGACCTCAAACCGGAGAATGTCTTCATCACCCGCGATGGCCGCCTCAAGATCCTCGATTTCGGCCTGGCGAAGTTCGTGGCTGCCAAAGCCAACGAGGCCGCCGGCGGCGCCGCTGCCACCACGGTGACCGACGCGGGCACCGTGATGGGTACGGCCAACTACATGTCGCCGGAACAGGCCGCTGGCGGCGTAGTCGATCAACGTTCCGACATTTTCAGCTTCGGCTGCGTCCTCTATGAGATGCTGGCCGGGCGTCGCGCATTCAGCGGCCCCACTCCAGTCCACGTGTTGCACGCGGTCCTCAATGATGATCCCGTGCTCCCCGCCGGAATTCCCCCTGGACTGCAGCACTTGGTCCGCTATTGCCTGGAAAAAGACGTCGAGCAAAGGCTGCAATCGCCGCGGGATATCGTCATCGCCCTGGAAGCCCTCGCGCATACCGGCGCCCCATCGCATCCGGCCGTAGCCCCCGGCTGGCGGAACCGTCTGCTACGGCTCACGCCAACGCTTACAGTGGCGCTAGCGGTGCTGGCCCTGCTCGCCTGTGCCTGGTTGGCGTACCTGAAATTCCGCCCCGCGCCCGCAGTAGCGATCCACCGACTGACGTTCCGCCGAGGCAAGATTCACGCCGCGCGCTTCGCTCCGCACGGAAACGGCGTGGTGTACAGCGCGCAATGGGAGGACGAACCCGACGAAGTTTACTTAGGACAGTTCGATAATCCCGGCTCGCGCGCGCTGGACTTGCCAGGCGCGCAGTTGCAAGCTATCTCCGCTTCCGAAGAATTGGCCCTGGCCGAGCACATGCGGGTCGGAGCATCGCCGTTCGCTCCGGCTGGCCTGCTCGCGCAAGTGCCCTTCTCCGGCGGCGCCGCAAAGCCGGTGGAAGACAAGATCGCCTTCGCGGATTGGTCGCCGGATGGCAAGGATCTCGCCGTCGTCCGGGAGACCGATCAGGGGGACCAGTTGGAGTTTCCGCGCGGGCGCATCTTGTATCGCACGGCGGGCTACATTTCCAACCCGCGCGTCTCGCCCTCCGGTGATCGCATCGCATTCATCGATCATCCGGTGGCGAACGACAACGCCGGTTCGATTGCCGTCGTGGATAGATCAGGCAAAAAGCAGACCCTGGCCGCTGGATATCTTGCCGTCGAGGGTTTGGCTTGGTCGGTGAAAAAAACCGAGGTGTGGTTTACCGGCGCCCTCAAAGGGGCCCGTTACGATATCTGGGCGGTCACTCTCAGCGGCCGCGTGCGCCTGGTGTACAGCGCGCCCGTGAGCCTCGTGCTCCAGGACATCGCGCCGGATGGGCGCGTGCTCTTCACCAGCGAAGAACAACGGACCAAGCTTATGTTTCGGGGTCCGTCGGACAAACGCGAACGCGAACTGTCGTGGCTGGACTGGTCGCTGCTGAACAACCTCTCTCCCGACGGAAAGCTGGTGGCGTTTTCCGAATCGGCGGAGGGCGCCGGCGGCACGCCTGGCGTGTTTCTGCGCGGAACCAGCGGCGCGCCGGCCAGCTTTCTCGGCGTGGGGAGCTTCCCCATTTTTTCCCCCGACGGGCAGTCCGTAGCCGCGTATGATGAGAAGCCGCCGGCCATTCTGATCTATCCCGTGGGGCCCGGGCAAGTGAAGCGTATCCCTATGCCCGGTTACACGATCGACCGGGCGGGCCTGCTGCCGGATGGCCACACCGTCTGGTTCAATGGCAACGAGCCGTCGCGCGGGCCGCGATATTATTTGACGAACCTGCAGGGCGCCAAGCCGCGTCCTGTAACACCCGAAGGGACGCGCGCCTCCAGCCCCGGACTGGTTCTGAACGGCCAATACCTGGCCGCGCGATCCGGAGGCCGCACACTGCTCTATCCGGCCGGCGGGGGCGATCCTGAGTTCTTAAAAGGCGTGACAGACGAGGATCGCATCGCTGGCTGGAGCGCCGACGGCCAAGCCGTGTTCGTCTACTCGCGCAATGATCTGCCCGCGAAAGTCTATCGCGTGTCCCGTCAAACAGGCAAGCGCGATTTGCTGAAAGAGATCATGCCGGCCGATCGCGCTGGCATGAACTTCAGCGTCAACACTCTGCAGATGACCAGCGACGGCAAGAGTTACGCATACTCCTTTCTTCAGGAGCTATCGGAGCTGCAACTAGCCGAAGGATTGAAGTAGTCGTAGCGCAGGCACTCCTGCCGGCGCAGGCGGGCCTTGTTCGCCAGCCCCCATTCACATAACCCGCGCCGAGGCCAGATAAACCGCGTTCAGCAGAAACTTGAAAGTCCCGAATGGCTGCCCACGAAACTGCGGCCGGAACGCGAACAGCACCACGCGCCCTTGTCCGAAACGCGCCTCCACCAGCGCCGGCTTGCCCAGCACGGCCTTCTCTCCGGACATATATCCGCTAGCCAACAGATCTTTCGCAGCGAAGCGCGCAGCCACACGCACCTCGCGCTCGCCTTTGTTATATTCCGGCGCCAGCGTGATATCGAAAGCCTCGCCGCCCGTCACAAACGCAATCGCCTCCTTCGGCATCCCGAATGCCAGCGGCTGCGATGGATCCACGGTCAGCCGCACCAGCGATCCGGGACACGAAAACGGCGGCCCGCCCACATTCACCAGCGGCAGCGGAAACAATTGCACGGGCAACTCCGCAGCCGTATCCAGCGCGATCAGCGTGCCGCCCTCGCGCACGAACTTCTGCAACTGCGCAACGCCCTCCGGACCAATGCCCCCCGTGTACTCCGGCCTTTGCACGACCATCTGCGATTGGCCTCCCTCGCGTCGAAAAGATAGCTCGCCGTTGCGCCATCCGTTCAGGATCGTCTGCACCGTCTCCGAAGCCATGACGATGCTGTCGAACCGCCCCCGCAGCTCACCCTTGTCGAAATCGTCGTTGTGCAGCAGCGTGTAGGGCACGTGATAGCGGTCCAGCAGCCATTCGGTCCAGCCCTCGTCGGAATTCGCGGTCCACGATTGATAGAGTCCCACTCGTGGCCGCCGCAATTCGAAAACCGGCTTCGGCGCGGTTTCGGCCAGAGTAACGCTGACACTGAACTGCCGCGCAAAGTTGTTTGCGCGCGCCGCGTTTTCGACATACGCGCTGTCCACCACGATCGCGCCATCGGAAGACCAGCGCACGGCCCCCTCCCGATCCATAAAAAACGACATCGCCAGGAACGCGTCATTTTCGCGATGATCCAATAGCAGGATCCCGCCTTTCCCGGCGACCGACCCGTGCGCACGGAATTCGCTCACAGGCTCCAGATCCGCATCGAAGCGATCGTCGATGCGATCGATGCTGACGCCCATCTGCATGGGCAGCGTCCAGCCGGTGATGTCGTAAGGCTTCTCCTTCAGGTTCGGATAATGCTGCGCCTCGAGCAGGTCGACCAGATAAGGACGGAACGGCTGCGCTGCGGGAATCACCAGCGCGCCCGCCGCATACGATTTTCCATTCGCGCGAAACGCCGCGCGTGCCCGCCGCACCTCGATGCCGGCCCCCGCCAGCCGGTCCAGAAAGTCCCAGGCCGTAGGCCAGTCCCACTGCTGCTCCGCGACCACGTACGCGTAGGGCTTCCCAGCCGCGCCCGCCGCGATGGACTGCCGCGCCATTTGAAAGCTCTTCAGCAGGAAGTCCGTGCGGCGCGCCGCGGCCTCGGTCAAAATCGCCATGTCCGCCGTGAGCATGTATTCGATGGCATCCCGCAGGCCCCATTTGCCGCCCATCCACGGCAGCGCATAGAACATGGATGGCTCGCGCGTGGCCGTCCCGTTGGCGAACGCCGCCTGGAAATCGCTGGCCGCGTACACCTTAGGCGTGGCATACGCATACCCGGCCGTCTCCGTCAGAATCCCGTGCATGTTGTGAAATGCCGGCGCCGATCGCAGCCCGCCGTTCCACCACGCGTCGAATCCGAAGTAAGACAGCACGCCCGCCTTTCGCTCGCGCGCGAAGCGTTCCCGCATGGCGGCGCCCAGCCGGTCGATGCATTCCATCACCGCGGCCGGGATATCGGGATTCAGCGGCTCCGCATATGGCGGCACGAAAATGCGCGCGGGAAACGGCGGCGCCTGATGCTGGTTGTACACGATCTGCGGAAACCATTCGCGGAACAGCATGCGCGATACGTGCCGCGTCTCCTCCAGGTTGAGCATGAACCAGTCGCGATTGTTGTCGTGCCCGGCGTACTTCTGGAAGAGCCAGGGCATGGCCGCGGTCTCGTAGGCCGTGCCCACGTTTTTCTGATACCAGTGCGCCACCATGTCGAGGCCGTCGGGATTGATCACCGGCACCTGCATCAGGATCACATTGCGGCGCACCATCTCCACTTCGGCGCTGTCGTCGGTGAGCATCTTATAGGCCAGCAGCGGCGCTTGCTGCGCGGGGGCCACTTCGCTCGCGTGCAGCCCGGAGTCGATCCACACGATTGCGCGCCCCTCTTCGGCCAGCGCCTTGGCTTCCTCGTCACTGGCTTGGCCCAGAGCCAGCCGCGCGCTGATCTGCCGGTAGCGATCCAGCTTCCGCAGATTCTCCGGAGCGGAGATCAACGCCACGTACATGGGCCGCCCTTCCGAGCTGCGGCCGAACTCCTCCAGCCGCATGCGGTCGCTGGATTTCGCCAGCTTTTGGAAATAACCGATGATCTCGGCGTTGTCGGCCAGCTTGTAGTCGTCGCCCGGAGTGAAGCCGAAATGCTCAGCCGGTGTGGGGACGGCGGCGCGGCAGCCGGCGGCGAGGAACAGCGCCGCAACGGCAAGTCTTCGAGTCATGGCGAAGCAATGATGATATCGCAGCGCCGCAGGTCTGCCAAAACCCTATTCCGCTTACGCTATCCTGGAGACAACCGCAATGAACATAGATGAACGCCTGGAAACTCACTGAACGGCACGAAGCCCAGAGCCAGAGCCTGGAGTTGCTCACCCACGATGTGGCGACCCTGCACTCCTCCGTCCAAGCACTTGCCGGAGCACTCCAGACGGACGCCGAAAACATCCGGGCACTCGCCCGCATCGCCGAGATCCACGAACGCCGGCTAACGGTCGGCTAACGGACCTGGAGAGCTAACACAAAACGAGCCGCGCCTCGGTGCCTCGCCTGCTACGCCACTCCGCACTGTGCCAGTCTGCCAAAATGTAAGGTGCAAGCCGCCTGATGGCCACCGTCTTCATCTCGTCCACATCGGAGGATCTCAAGCCCGCGGGCGCTCAGACCGAGTCCGTCCTTTACAGCTTCCGTCACCTTGTCGTCCAGGCTGAACTTGCCGGCGCGCGCCGCCTGAAATATACGGGCCAGAATCGGTATCTTGATGACGCTCGCCTGCGGGAACACGGTCGCGCCGTGGAGCGCGAACGTGCGCCCGGACTTCAGATCGATGACCGCCACGCCCAGCGCGCCATCGAAGCTTTCGTCGAAGCGGCGCAATTCGGCCAGGGTCTTGTTTTCGAGAAGCTCGGTGAGGGTTGGCTGCGCTCAGGCCACGCCCGCCAGTGCCATGAGAAACGCGAATCGCAACATGCGCGCCATAGTATCATTTGCGAAGACGGCTCCCGATGGACTATCACGTCACGCTCGATGCGCAGTTCGGTCTCAGCGCTTTTGACTTCATCATGACCTGGAACGCGACTGCGCAATGCCGAGCTGCGGCGCTGGCGCGCACCTCGCCATCCACGCCCGTGCGGTTCGATTTGAATCTGATCTCCGGGACTAGCGTGGTGCTGAGTGGAGTGGATAGGGAAGCCGACGCGGCGGCGGTATGCGGCCTGATCCGGCTGGTCTTGGAAAAAAGGGACATCCGGCAGGCGCTGGAGACGATCCAAACGCAACTGCCGGATGGAGGTAAGGGGGTCTCAGTAAAGGCTGCGGGATTTAGCACCCCGACGCGTTAGGGTCTGTCCGGCCCGGGGCCACCCTCACCAAACTCGCCCTTCGGCGGCGTCAGCAGATTCAGCGCAGTGGCCTGGTGAATGGTGGGCATCAGGCCCGCGGCATTTTCCAGCGCGGCGAGCTTGGTCTTCTGGTCAGCCGTCAGGACCGCCAGGGCTTGCTGCTGGAAGCTGCTGCGGATTGGGGCAGCCTGCTGTTCGAGGCTCTGTATGCTCAGCATCGCCTTGCCTACCGCGGTCGCGTCTGCGCTGCCGCTCCGCATCTGAGAGTGCATGCTCTGCCGCAGCGGTTCGATTTGCTGCATGATCGGCTTGAGCGCGGCCCTCTCGGATTGACGCAATTGGTGCAGGCTCTGGATTTGGGCATCGGTCAGGTTCAGGTAACTCTGCACCTTATCGGTTTTCGTCGCGGCCATGCCGTGCGGGCCGAAGTGGCGGGGCCCACCGGGACCGGGTCCCTGCGCGAAAAGGGCGGTTGCTAATGTCAGGATCGGAAGAAAGCGCCAGTTCATCGTTATGTTCTCCTCACTTTATTATGCACAGTGGATCGCCAGATCGCCGTTAAAGTTTTGATAAATCAGTGCTTACAATCTTAACGTGGGCTTTGCATGGTCTTTACAGAACGGCCGCGCGTGCGGCGCCCCGACTAACCGCCCCATCTCATTTGCAGTCTAAAGGATAGCTTGATGGAAATGAGCGATAGCGTGGCAGTCGCGCAGGCGCGGAGCGGGGATTCCGGCGCGTTTCGCGTCCTGGTGGAACGCCACAGCCGCAACCTGTTCCGTCTCGCGTATCGTATGACTGGACATCAGGAAGACGCCGATGACGTGGTGCAGGAGACCTTCCTGCGCGCCTACCGGCAACTGGAAAAATTCGACGAGCGCGCCAGCTTCGGCACGTGGCTATACCGCATCGCCGCCAACTGTTCGCTCGATCTGATCCGCGCCCGCAAGCGCCGCGGCGAGCAGCAGGAGGCCCCCGAAGAGGGCGCGCCCGATCCGATCCAATTATTGCCCGACTCCGCGCCCCCGCCCGACCGGCTGGCGATGAGCAGCGAAGTGGGGCGCAAGGTGGCCGACGCGCTGAACGATTTGAGCGAGGTAGAGCGGACCGCCTTCGTGCTGCGGCATTACGAAGGCATGTGCATAGAGGACATCGGCCGCACGCTGGGCGTACAACCGAACGCCGCCAAGCACAGCATCTTTCGCGCCGTCCAGAAATTACGCCGGGCGCTCGAGCCCTTAGTGAGTTCCGCATCATGAATCACCTGACGGAAGAACAATTCGTTTTGTATTACTACGGCGAAGGCGATGGCTCGACCGCTGTCCGCGAGCACCTGGACGGCTGCGAAGCCTGCCGCGCCGAATATGCCAATTTGCAGCGCGTACTGAACGTGGTGGATTCCGCGCCTGTGCCGGAGCGGCCCGTCAATTACGAAGCGCTAGTCTGGCGCCGCCTGTCGCCCATGCTCGGCGGACGGAGCGGCGCCTGGGCCCGGTTGAGCTGGCCGCTGCTGTGGCCGGCGCGCCACTGGGCAATGGCCGCCGCGGTAGCCGCACTGGTAGTGGGCGCGTTTTGGGCCGGCCGTTATTACTCGAAGGCGCCACAGAACATGCAACTGGCATCGGCCCCCGGCCAGGTGCGAGAACGCATCCTGCTGGTGGCGGTGGGCGACAACCTGGAGCGATCGCAGATGGTGCTGCTGGAGCTGGTGAATGCGCAACCTGGCGAATCGCTCGATGTAACCTCCGAGCGCGAGCGCGCCGGGGACCTGGTGGCCGAAAACCGGCTGTACCGGCAGACTGCCGCGCGCACCGGAGACACCCGCGTGGCGAGTGTGCTGGACGATCTGGAACCGGTGCTGCTCGAAATCGCGCACGGTCCTGCGCGGCTTAGTCCGGAAGAAGTGGAGAAGCTACGGCAGCGGATTGAAGGCGACGGCATCCTGTTCAAGGTACGCGTGGTCGGGTCCACCGTGCGTCATCGCGAAGAAAAGGCCGCGCCCGACGCCGGCCGGAAGAGTTTATAGGAAAAAACAAAATGTCTAGATTTCGTGTGTTTCTCAGCATTGTAGTTGCGCTGTCCGCCGGGCTGGTGCGCGGGCAGTTTTCGGAGGCCGCTCAACCTCAAGGCTTCCTGGCGCAGAAGCCCGCCGCTAGGCACAGCGACGAAGACCGGCTATACGAAAAGGGCCAGAACGCGCTCGATGCGCGCCGCTGGGACGATGCCGTCCAATACTTCGGCGAAGCAGCCGCGGAAAACGGCGCCCACGCAGATGGCGCACTTTACTGGAAGGCCTACGCGTTGAACAAGCTCGGACGGCGCGAGGAAGCTCTCGCCACCATCAAACAACTGCGCGACGGGCACGCCGGTAGCCGCTGGCTGGACGAAGCTAAGGCGCTCGAGATCGAAGTTTCCGGCCGGAAGGTAAACCCCGATGCCGAGCCGGATGAAGATCTCAAGCTGATGGCCCTCAGCGCCCTGGCAAACAACGATCCGGAGCGCGCCATTCCGCTGCTCGAAAAACTCCTGCAAGGCAACCAGTCGCCCAAGCTGAAAGAGCGCGCGCTCTTCGTGCTGGCGCAGAGCGATTCGGCGAAGGGTCATCAGATCCTGGCGCAGATGGCGCGTGGCGGCAATCCCGACCTGCAAATGAAGGCCATCCACTATCTCAGCATCATGGGCTCGAAGGAGAACCGGCAGATTTTATCCGACGTGTACGCCAGCTCGAACGACGGCAACGTGAAGCGCGCCGTCTTGCACGGCTTCATGATCTCCGGCGACCGGGAGCACTTGTTACAGGCGGCCAAATCGGAGAAAGACCCGGCGCTACGCATGGAAGCCATCCATCAACTCGGCATTAGCGGCGGGCAGTCTGAGCTCGCCCAGCTATACCAGGGCGAGAGCTCCGTGGAAGTCAAGGAAACAATTCTGCATTCCATGTTTATAGGAGGCAATGGCGAGAAACTGGTCGAGATCGCCCGCACGGAAAAGGATCCCAGACTGCGCAAGGCCGCCATACACAGCCTCGGCATCATGGGGGGCGAGCACTCCGGAGCGGCGCTGGTAGCGATGTACGGTTCGGAATCCGACCCGTCCATCAAGGCCGAGATCGTCAACGCGCTGTTTATACAGGGCAACGCCAAGGCAATGGTGGCGCTTGCGCGGAAGGAGACCAATCCCGAGATGAAAAAGACGATCGTGGGCAAGCTGGCGATCATGGGAAACAAGGATGCCACCGAGTACCTGATGGAGCTTCTAAACAAATGAGACCGATTCTGTGGACCCGCCCCGCCGTGGCGCAGGCACTCATGCCTGCCCTGCCGACACTCCTGTCGGTGCAAGCGAACCGTGCTCGCCACCAGGCCTCGGACATTTGCAGCACACCCGCGGGGCGGCCCCGAAAGTGGAGCTGTTGGCGAGCCCTGGCATCCCTTTTCACCTGCCTTGGTCTCGCGCAGGGCCAACCCTCGCTCGGCGAGCGCTTCCGCGAACAGTTGAACCTGCAGCCGCAGCCGGCGTGGGTGGGCTACACGGTGCCGGCGGTTGCCGATCACGGCGAGAACTGCGATTACGGCCAGGGTGCGCGCCGTGCGGTCTCCGCGCCAGGCCCGGTGCACCTGGAGCCGCCCGACCAGGTGCAGATTCTTTTCCGAATCGAACAGCGGCATGTCGGCAAAATTCGCGTCATCTCCGGCGATTGCCAGCTCGACGCGGACGGCCTTCCGCTACGCTGGCTTCGCGGCGACGTGCGGCCGGCGGAAAGTGTGGCGCTGCTGGCTTCGCTGGTCATGGAGCCCGACCGCGTTCGGGATGGCGCCGTGACGGCCATAGCGCTGCACGCGGACGCCGCCGCGGATGAGGCTCTGGAACGGTTCGCCGCCGCGGGGCAAACCGAGTCTTTGCGCGAGAAAGCCATCTTCTGGCTGGGTGCGGCGCGCGGGAAGCGTGGATACGAACTGCTGCGCCGTATCGTCACGCAGGATGCGAGCGATCACATCCGCGACAAGGCGATTTTCGCGCTCTCGGTCAGCAAGGAGCCGCAGGCGGTGGACACCATGATCGCGGTGGCACACAACGATGCCAGCTCGCATGTGCGCGGGCAAGCGCTCTTCTGGCTGGCGCAGAAGGCCGGCCACAAAGCCGCCGCCGAGATCTCCGACGCGATCGAGCGCGATCCGGACACTGAAGTCAAGAAGAAGGCCGTGTTCGCCCTGCAGCAGCTTCCTGACGGCGAGGGCGTTCCCATGCTGATCCAGGTGGCGCGCAGCAACAAGAACCCGGCCGTGCGCAAGCAGGCCATGTTCTGGCTGGGCCAATCCAGCGATCCGCGGGCGCTGGCGTTCTTTGAAGAAGTGCTGAAGCCGTAGCCGGAGGCGGTTACGGTCTCAACTCAAAGTCCGTGCCTTTGTTCGAAGCCCCGCCAATCGGGGTAGTGCCATAGAGCACGCCATCGTGGCCGATGACCACACCCGCTTCGGGACCGGATCCATCGCTGGGATAGCCAGTGAAAGTGTGCAGCAGTGTCTCAGTCCACGCGCCACCCGCAGATGACGGCGGGGTCAGCGAATATACCGTGCCGGTGTTGAACACACCTCCGGTGGTGGTGCCGTAGAGCACTCCGTCATGGCCGATCGCGACGCCTGCTTCGGGAGCGGT
>JBEKUO010000063.1:0-16963 GCA_049514955.1 Bryobacteraceae bacterium
GTGTTTTCCCCGCAGGGGTAACAGCTCTACAGGCTGTTGCAGTCGCCACTGTGCCACATCTCCAATTGTCAAAGAACACGATTGCCAAACAGATGGCGGAAGGCGGGCGAGTCGAACGCCCAAGACCCGAGGGTGCGCCAGTTTAGCAAACTGGTCGGGATTGCCGATATCCCACGCCTTCCGGGATACTTAGCACCAATACGATAAAGATGATAGACGGGTACTGGACAGGTGGGAACAACAGAGCAGTTGCTTAGTTGCGGTGTCCATAGAGTCACTATAACATGCCGGAAGTTCTGGCGCAAGTGTTTTTCGAAGCATGTTTTCCGAAGGACGTCTGGCAGTCACTTGCGGAGTACGCTGAGGCCGGGATCGAGCTGCACTTTTACAGGCGTCTGGCGCAGCGCCACGCTGAACGTGGCGGCGCCATCGGTGGTGCGCACCCACTGCGTCAGGGTCTTGCCGTGGTCCAGTTGGATCTCGACCGGCACCGGCACACTGAAATCCTGGCTCACGTCACTCTGCGTAATCGTTCCGTTGAGGCGCAGCGCCGGCGCTTTTCCCTTTACCGAATAGCTCAGCTTCAGCGATGGAATGCCTGTACCGTAAACCCATTGGTCGAAGAAATTCTCGAGGGTAGGATCCGGCGACAGGGGTGGCAAAAAGTGGGCGGCGAGAGTCCGAAACTCTTCGGTGGAAAGGGGTTTACGCTCGTACTGCCGGCGGAGCTCGGCGAGCATGGCGAGAAAACGTTCGTCGCCCATGCGCCGCCGCAGCATGTGCATAATCCACGATCCTTTGCCATAGGTGATGCTGTTGTAGGCGCGGGGCGCCTGCGAGGTCTCCAGGCGCAAGCCCAGGACGATGGGACCCGTAGACTCGACGGTTTGCCCCGTGGCGGTCTTCTGCAGGAGGCCTTCCTTGTAGGTTTCCAATTCCAAAGCCACGGGTTGCGGACCGCTCTTGTTCTCCACGTAGAGCAGCGCGGAATAGTCGGCCAGGGCTTCCATCAGCCACTCGTCGTGATAGCCCGCCGAAGTCACGATATTGCCCCACCACTGGTGCGCGGTTTCGTGGGCCTGCAGGATCTCGGAAAAGAAGAGCTTTCCGTGGGCGTCGAGGGTGCGGATAGCCTTTTCCTGCGGCGCCAGATAAGACATCGTGGAAAGATAGATCAATCCGGGGAAGCCCTGGCCAAAGCGGCCGGGAACCGGCGCCACTGTCAAGGTCCGCAGAGCCGGCGGACCGAATCGGGCGCCCATGAATTCCAGGGCGGACGTGATCTCGGAGGCCAATTCCTGCAGGCGCGCCAGGGGATTGGGAGGCATTTCGGGCTGCAAAACGACCATCTCAGGCTGGCGGGGCCGCTGCCACGGTGGCGCCTCGATTACGGGCTCCGGCTGCTTGCTTAGGAGGGCCGGCTCGACGGCGCGGTTCGCGCAGACCTCCACGGTGTATCCGCTGCGCGACATCCGCACGCGCTCGTATTGTCCCAGGTTGAAGCCGGCAAAGCGGATGGGCGTATTGGTCTTGCGGCGGGTGATGCGCAAGTCACCCTCGCTGCGTTCCTCCACCAGGTCACCCGGCGTCACCAGGTCCAGGTCCTTGGGGTAGCGGAAGGTCAGGTCGTACGTCGCGAATTGAAGCCCGCTGTTCGGAAACCAGTTGGCACGCGCTCCCACATAGTAGACGCGGTTTCCAGCCTCGAAGATCACCTTGCCTGCATGCTGGAACTCCAGTTCGTATTGCTTGCCGGGCTGGAGCGGCTCAGGCGGTATGACCATGAACATCTCGTTACCCACGTTCCGCAAGAGATCCGAGCGCATGGATTCGCGCTGCAGCACCTCGGCGGGCCGCCCATCCACCAGGACCGCGGAGACTTTCATCGGCTGGGCGATGTCGAAGGCCAGCACCGGCAGGGTGCGCGTGGGCTTGGCTTTGACGCGCGTGACGACGCGCAAGCTGAGGTCCGGCTGCAGGGTGGCGTCAATGCGATAATCTTCCAGGACGAAGTCGAGCTCTCGGGACGTATTGCGAAACGACCGCGCGGTGAAGCTGCACCACACGTCGAAGAACAGCAGATTGTCCTTTGCATTTAATTTGCCCAGCACAATCTGTTCCCGCGCGCTGCGGTCGTAATAGAGATCGAAGTTACCCAGGGTTTTCCCGGTCATAGACGCGGCGAAGAAGCCGTTGCGCGCCGATTCGCCGGAGAGGAGATCGAACACCAGGCGGGTCTGGAAACTGCCGGCAATATTGCGGAGCACCGGCGTCCATTTCTCGCCGATCAGGGCGCCCATTTCAGGGCTCTTGCGGTTATAGGGACTCTTGCCGATCTGTTCGGTAAGTTTGGCGTAGGTGTCATCGGAGAAAACCAGCACCGCCCCCAGAAAATGCTCGTCCAGGTTGGGCGCGCCCGTGTAGGATGCCAGCGAGCGCCGCTCGCCGCGATTGGGCGGCAGGAGCAGCACCTCGGCATCACCGCCCTCTACGTCGGTGGTGAAGACGGCCGAAACGCGCACGCCGGCCACGGGCTTCGCGAAGGTGAGGTATCCGTCTGTGAGGAAGACGCGGGCTTCATCCTTGGGCAGCGTCAAGTCGCGCACGCGGTAGCATTCGGCGGGATCGAGTGAAATCTCCCGTATTTCGCGTGCCAGGTCCGGGGCTCGTCCAGTGGCGTACGCCAGGCAAGGGTATAGCGCGAGAGTGAACACCCACCTCATGGTTCCAGTCTACAGCGGGCGGCGTGCGGGTGCTGGAAGGGATACGGATGGGGGACAGCAGGATGCCGGCGTCACCAGCGCGTCAAAACATTGTCTCCTGGCGCGCCGGCTTGCGAGCGGTAACGAATTCATTTTCGATCAATTCGATTTTGTAGTGTTCGGCGATGGCCGCAAGGAGCACGCGTTGTGGTCCCGGAGAATAGACGCAAAACACGGCTTGGCTTGAGATGGGATAGCGCCCTGCTCTTTAGCGCGGCCGTAGTGACAGTTCGAGTCCCGCTTGCATGCGCAAACGTTTCAATGAACGCGCAATACTCATCGCACCCGAGATAGAGAACTCCGTACGAGGCGTCTGGAGCGTCGAATCGGTTCAGCCCGGCGCTTCCAGGCGACAGAGGACTCCGCTTGATGCCGTGCGTTCGAAAGAATGGACCATCCAATTCATTGATTGTGACGTGAATCCTTGCCAGATCCTCTGGAGGAGCCGGCATCGCTTCGAGGCTCACGCAAGTCCCTGCTCCCCGTATAGCTGCGCGGCATCGAGAACCTGCGCCAACTCACCGGCCTTTAGAGCCTCTATGGGTGTACGATCACCCAAACGCAGATTCTTGCCGACAAAAAACAACGTCTGCATCCATTCGTCGTGAGGCGCCAAGACGCCCAAAACGTCTTCTAGGCCAGGCAGCGCTCCAGAATCTGAGAACTGCCAAACAGGGTAGCGGTATCCGTGACGACCCGTTGCGAGTGCAAGCAGCTTTCCAGCCTGCCTGCGCTTCTCCACGCCCTGTCGCGAAATGCCAATCATCCGCGCGACCTGTTGCGCGGTCAAAGTCCCGCCATGTTCTTCAATGAGTCTTTGCCTTGCTTCGATTCCCCGGATGAATGCCGGCGCCAGGGGTTCAGCCCGGCTCAGATCGTCAAGCAGCTCATCGGACCTCAGCGCGCGCACCAGCGCCGCAAGATCGGTGGGCGCGGCAGTTGCTTCAACAACGGAATCTTCGGAAAGCGCCGCGAGCGCCATTACGGCGTGGATGGCGCGACGCATGAGCGCTTGCATGATGGGAGCTTCCTTCTCCACCCTCACGCGGACTTCTTCAAGCCACTCCGGGATACCGGGCTCGGGTTGACGGTGGCTTGCCGCGTGACGTCTGTCAGGTGGAAGGATTACGGCTGTTCTGGGACCTCGGGGCTTCATATGGTTTCCGGTAGTGGCTCATTTTGAATCCAGCAGCCCGATGATTTCCTCGACCGTCCAAATGTGATTTGCTACACCTGCGGCGACAGCGGGTGTGGTTTTCAAGGTCTGGTGAACGCGCACGAAATTGTAATGCATCATGTGGAGTGACACGGCGGCTGCATGATTCTCTAGCTTCTTACTGAAAGCATTAGTAAGTCGAGTAAATCTCCGCATACTCATCCTCATAGTTAGATTTTGTCTCTCTATATAACTCGTACTTATGTGCTCCGGATCTGGCTCGCCAATGACTGGTTCTCGTTTGCAGGATGTGCAAATAGCGGGGCTGTAGCGTTTCTCGGCTTCTGGATCATTACCGTAAACCTTGACTAACATAGCGTAATCAACCGACTCGCCGAAAGCGGAAACTACCGCTGTCAAGTAAGCTTTAAGTCCGTCAGAAGTCAGTTGAATTCTATCTGTGAGGCGAGATGCTAAGTCACTAACAAACGTTGTGGCGGACTCGTTATCACGCTTGCCGAGAGTCCAGCAGGGTACCAGCTTGGTATCGGCGTCAATCGCGGCCCAGGTCCAAACGTCGCCCGCAATCCGCCCCTCTGCGATTTCCGGCGTCACCTGCTTTTGCTTGCAATAGCAGAAGGCCCAGCACTCATCAACCTGGACCCGCTTACACGAGAGGTTTCGGAGTGTGGTATCCTGGTATTTTGAACAGACCGCGCCAAGCTCTAGGAGGAGTTTGTCGATGGTGTTTCGCGCAGCCCCGGCGATTCTTGCGGTGGCGCGCATGGAGCAGCCGTCCACAAGGCAACGAACGATCTGGACTCGCTGGGGTAGGCTCAGTTGGTTCATACTGAACAGTTTACTTGACTAGCCAAAATATGTCAAGCATTATGTTCAGGTTGCTAAACGTTCCGGCGCGCACTATTTTCGATAGTACTGGTACTAAATTACCAGAGGAAATGTCTGGAAGGCACGTCTACCGCATTGTATAATTGTGCGTTGACCGTGTGCTTCGAAGGAAAGTTCTTGACAACAAACAAAGGCATGGCCTATGGATCTAAACCGGAATGCGTTCCGCATTGTCCGCTCCCTTACTGAAGAAAAGAAAGACGATAGCTCTCGTACTGTAGTAGCGCGCGTGGCTGGCAGAGCAGGCGGTCCAGCTCGGGCTAAAGCCTTGACGGCAACTAGGCGCAAGGAGATTGCCGTGATTGCAAGCCGAGCGAGATGGCACAAGACGCGCTAGGCGCTGTAACGTTTGGGTACGTTGGGTCATCAGTTTTAAGCAAAGGGCAATTCAAAAAAGTCATGAATGAAGCTTTCGCACTTCCGCAGGGATTGCTGGAATCCCTAAAGGCACGCCCCGCTATCGTGGCGTTCCCCTCTGAGCAATCTGCGAAGCAACTCCCCGGCGCAACCGTCGAAGCCGTCAAGGGTGTCGTGGCCATTATGGACCAAATCGTCACTGGGGCCATAGAGAAAAGAACTGCTGTGGATTTTGTGGAGGCCCGTAAGGAGTCCTATCAAGCGTATGCCAGCGTAATGCTTGCGCTCGGCTCGCTTGCCAATGCCGTAGTGCCACGCCCTCTCATGGACCGTTTGACTGGTGAGGCCTTCTGTGAGATGGAGGCCGATTTAAGGGAGCGTGGCTTGGCCGCATTTGGCGCAGAAGTTCGAGACCAAGCAATCTTCACCGTTTGGACGCTCAGACGCACAAATGAGGTCTGTGAGCAAATTCACAGATTCAAACCGCCAGAGGACCAAAAGGCCGACGCCGAATTTGCAGAGCAGTATCTAAGCATGGCGATGTGGACGCGATTCCATGTAGATTGCCTGATTAAGTCCATGGATTCTGGAAGGGCGCTCTATCCAGGTGTTCTTGCAGAAATGATTGACGGCCTCCGTGGAGCCGTTAATGCCTATGCTTGGGCAAGGCGTGGATTGGCTCTCCGTGTGCGCCCGGTCGAGCCTTCTATAGCTCCAATTGAATGGGACGAAGAGGAGCAGGCGCTGCTGGACGAAGCCACTCGCGACATGACCCTAACGCTGTAGGGAACGTGATATGGAAGTCGTCCAAGGGGGGATTTACCTGTATGAACCTCCTCAGCAATCTACTTCGGATCAATCCGCTCTGCTCAATACTTCCGGATCTGAGCAGTCTGGTTGGCGACCGTGGGTTATCATTTCTCGCGATCTTCTAAATCGCGGCAACACTAAAACCGCTGTAGGGGTGCCCTTATCGACTAACGTCGGGAAGGCAAACTCTTACCGCATTCTGTTGCCAGCCACCGAACTGATCCCAGATGTGGGAGTTACCTACGTGTTTAAAAATAGCGTAGCGCTCTGCGACCACATTCGGGTGTTGGATTTGAATCAAATCCGGCGAAAAGTTGGCACGGTCTCTGCTAACGGGCTAATTTCAATCGTAGGTGTTGGGTTGGCCTTCGTGACAGATATCCCATTCATAACCGATCCCCCTCACAATAAACTAATTAATTAATAGTTCAAACTGAGCCACTACCTGGTTTCCCGATTATCATAGCGCTTCGAGAGAGAATCCGACAACCAGCGTGGTTGCAGCGCGCAGCGAAGGCCCCTGATACAATACGTCACAAATGCGACTGGTGACGTTCCAACGCGAAGCCCATGACGAGCCCGGTGTGCTGAGCGGCGACGACATTATAAGTATTCGCGAAGCGGGGTTCGAGGAGGTGCGGTCCGTAATTGCCGGAGGGCCGGACGCACTCGACGGTGTGGCGCGTTGGTTGCGCGATCCGCCGTGGGGAGAAGTCTTCAAGTCCTGCGATGTGAAGCTTCGCGCACCACTAGAGCGGCCGCCCAAGGTCGTCTGCGTGGGCCTGAACTACCGCGCGCATGCCCTGGAAGCCAAGATGGACATCCCGGAGGTGCCCACCATCTTCGCCAAATTTCCCACCGCGGTCATCGGCTGCGGCGAGCCGATCATTCTGCCCAATAATTCCAGCAAGCCCGATTACGAGGCGGAGATGGCTTTTGTGATCGGCAAGCGGGGCCGTCACGTTCCGGCGGAGCGGTGGCGGGAGTACGTCTTCGGGTACACGAACTTCAACGACGTGAGCGCACGAGATTACCAGATGCGCACTTCGCAATGGATGATCGGGAAGACGTTCGATACCTTCGCGCCAATGGGGCCTGCCATCGTGACCGCCGACGAAGTGCCCGACCCGCACGCGCTGCGCATCACCACCACGATCAACGGCGAAGTGCTGCAGGACAGCAACACGAGCGACCTGATCTTCAAGATTCCGGATCTGATCGCCTATCTGTCCAGCGTGTTCACGCTCGAGCCGGGAGATGTGGTGGCGACCGGCACGCCCTCGGGAGTGGGTTTTTCGCAACATCCGCCGCGATGGTTGAAGCCCGGCGATGAGTGCATCGTGCGCGTGCAGGGGTTGGGGGACCTACGAAATCCGGTGGTGGCGGAGGCGTAATCCGCGATGACGCTGGACGAGTGCCGGCGTTTTTACGCCGAGGAAATACGGTTCGCCGCCAACGTCAGTTCGCCGGCGCTGGTGGAGGCGTTTGCGCGGCTGCCTCGCGAGAAATTTCTCGGCCCGGGTCCGTGGCGGATGGCATCGTCCGATATGGGGCTGGGCGGGGTGGCCTATGTGACGACTCCCGATGCGGATCCGCGCCACGTCTATCACAATACGCCGGTGGCGCTCGACACCGCTCGCGACCTGAACAACGGGCAGCCGGGTACGTTGGCGCGGTGGATCGATGCGCCCAATCTGAAGGCGGGCGATCGCGTGTATCACATGGGCTGCGGCGTTGGCTATTACACCGCGATCCTGGCGGAAGTGGTGGGCGGCGGGGGAAGCGTGTTGGCAAGCGAAGTCGACCTCGGCTTGGCGGCGCGCGCCAGCGAGAACCTGGCCGGTTATCGGAATGTGACGGTTGTGGCCAGCGATGGCGCGGCGCTCGATCCAGGCATATGCGATGCCATGCTGATCAATGCGGGGGTCACGCATCCGCATCCGCTGTGGCTCGACCGGCTGCGCGAGGGAGGACGGCTGCTGCTGCCCCTTACGGTTGCCATGGGCGCGAATTTGGGAAAGGGAATGGTGGCGCTGATTGTGCGCGAGCAGGGCGGCTATTCGGCCAAGGTGGTCACCTTCGTGGCGATCTACTCCGCGACGAGCTTGCGCGATCCGCAATTGGAGCCGTTGCTGGGGAAGGCGTTGGGCACGGGAGCGCTGATGAAGATCAAGTCGGTGCGGCGGGATGCGCACGAGCAGGCGGACACTTGCGTGCTGCACGGGCGGGAAGTGTGTTGGAGCACGGCTCCGCTCACAGCCTGACGGCCAACTGCCCGGCGGAAATCGTCGATCACCCGAACTCCCGGCGCTCCGGCGAACTGGGCGGCGGGGAATGCGTCGCTCCAGCGCACGCCGGGCGGATACAGCGCCACGAAGTCCCCGCCGGCTATTGGGTGGTGATTTGGTATATAGTGCCGCCGGGCGTCCCGCCGCTGGGGTTGTTGGTGACGCCATACAGCGTGCCGTCTTCCGTCAGCACCATCGAGCCGGTTGGTACCTGGCCGTTGGTGAAAGTGTAGAGCGGCGTGTTGGTCCAGGGGCCGCCAGGGGCGGACGGAGGTTGCAACTCGAAAACCACGCCGCCGCCCGGGTACAGGCAGGTTGAGCCGTAGACGTTGCCCTGGCGAACGATCACGGGCGAATCGCCGCCGCAATGGTAGCCAAACCCGAAGTCCGCGAGGATGGTCTGGGTCCAAGCTTGGCCGGGTGAGGATGGCGGCGTCAACTGATATACCTTCCCCAATTTCGTGGAGCCGTACAGGCTGCCATCCGAAGCGCGAGTGACGGCGTTGGGGACCGCGCCGTTCTTGCCGTCGAAGCTGAGCAGCACCTTGTGGCTCCAGGCGCCTCCCTGGGTAGCCGGAGGGAACAGCTCGAAGATCGTTCCGGCGCCGTTGTCATGGACGCTTCCGCCTCCGCCGTACTTGGTGGCGCCGTAGAATCTGCCTTTGGGGCCAGCAGTGAGGCTGGTGGGCACGCTTCCTGAAGCCCCGCCGCTGAAGCTATACAGCAAGGCCGGGGTCCAATCGCCCCCTGGCGAGGCCGGGGGCTGGAGCTCGATCACGCTGTACGACGTGGTCACGTAAATTTGGCCTGCCGGACCGAGGATCAGGCTCGTAGGCGGCCCATCACCGGGTCCGATGGTATCGGTGAAGCTGTACAGCACTGTTTCCGACCACGAGCCGCCCGGCACGGCGGGGGGCTGGAGCTCGTAAGCCGTGCCGAAGTTATAGGTGCCCCCCCCGAATGTTACTCCGTAGAGCGCCCCGTTCGCGGCGGCCACTGGAGCGCCGACAGGAGTGCATGCGTCAGGGAAAGGGCCGAAGGCGTACAGCACCGTCTCGGCCCAGTTGCCGCCGGGGGCGCTCGGCGGCTGCAGCTCGAAGGCGAAGCCGCACTCGTCGCTATTCATCGCGGCGTAAGCGGCGCCGTAGAGCAGGCCACCGGAGTAGGAGAGCCCCAGCGGAGTCGCGCCGGAGAGCGTGTATATCGTCGCGAAGCCGGGCGTGGACGCGGGGAGTGCCAGCCTGGCGAAGGCCGCGGCGATGTAAATTGCGGCATAGATTTTTTTCATTGGAGACTCCTTTTGGCAAAAGCCCGGTCGCTTACGCTCGCGGTTCCGTGGCCCTATGGCGTATCCCCGCTGGCGACTATGAAGTATTGCTTCTGCGGCGGGGTGGGCGAGTTCTGGTTTACAAGGCCGCGAACAATGGCGATGCCAATTGTGGAGGCTGGCTCATAGGCGCAGGCGCCGGGGTTTTCGCCCTCCCATCCGTTGCTATCCTCGGGATAGGAATCGTTCACGATTGCGAGTATATTGCTCTCGAAAGGGTTGGTGGTGTTGGTGGCCGGGACCATGGTGAAGTTCAGGGCGATGCAGCCATATTGCATCGCGGATGAGGTGATGTACTGGGGGGTAAGAACGGCCACGACCGTAATCAGCAGGAAGCCGGCGGCGAACCATCGTTCTCTGCGTGTGTGGTGTGGCATAGCTTTGGATCAGATCTACCACAGCCTGGCGGCGCTGGTCAAGAGATCTGGTACTGCCTGAAAAGTGCGTCAGGTACTACCCGAGAGAGAGCAGGAGCGCCAGCGCCCCGTCTCCGTCTGGTCTTCAAATGGGCGCACCCCTGAGTCAGCGTCACTCCGTTGGGCTACACCCCATCCTTCAACATCTCCCGCGCCAATCGGTATGTCATGCTTCTGCGGGAATCGTCGTATCTGTTGCGCCTGCCCCGGTTCCACCAGGCGGCGATGAAGTGGACGGCAGCGGCTTGGCGGCTGAGTCAATGCGGCCCGTGTGAAGATCATGCGGGGCAGCTCGCCGAGAGCCTTGGAAAAAAGCAGGAAGCCATCCAGGCGTATGCGCTGGCGCTGGCTTCGCGCGGCGCACCTCCGCAAACACGAAGCCGGCTGGCGGCGCTGGTGGACGCTGCGGAGATAGACTCACTCGTCCAGCGTGCCGGCGTTGAGCTCGCGGCTATGCGCACCATCAACGCCGGCCGGCTGCTCGCGGAAAAGGCTACAGCGGAATTCTACGTTGCGCAGATGCCGGCGCCGGGGAATTCCGAAGCGCAGTTCATTCGCGGCGACGATAAGCTGAAGCAATTTGCCAAGATTGTGGGGGCCGCGCTTCCGGGCGGTGTGTTTCCGGATTCGACGCCCACCAAATTGATCCGCCGCGTTGCGATCACCTGCCCGGGCGGAGGCGGCGAATGCGTGTTGGAATTGCTCCCGGCACCGGCGGCCGTCACTGCGGAATTAAATTCGGGTAGTGGCTCAGTTATTCAAAATGAGCCACTACCTAAATTCGATACTTCCGGATACCCACATTCCTAGTGAGCCTTACCGTGAGATGCGGCCGGGTGTTTATCGTTCCGGAGACGGCATCACGCCTCCCAGCGTCCTTTATAAGGTAGAGGCGCAATACTCCGATCAGGCTGTCAAGGCGGGGTTGGAGGGCACGGTGGTTCTCTACATGGAGGTGGGCCCTAACGGACAAGCGAGTAATATACGAGTCGTCCGCGGGCTAGGTTTGGGCCTCGATGAGAAAGCCATCGAGGCGGTCAGCCGGTGGCAGTTCCGGCCGGGCATGAAGGACGGGCAGCCCGTGACCGTGACTGTAACTATTCAGGTGAACTTCCGGTTGATGACAAAACGCCGCTAAGAGGGTCGGGGAGAGCCTTCGGCCAGCAACTGCCGGCGGAAATCGTCGATCACCCGAACCACCGGCGCTCCCGCGAACTGGGCCGCGGGGAATGCGTCGCTCCAGCGCACGCCGGGCGGATACAGCGCCACGAAATCCCAGACGACGGCGGCGCGCAAACGGTGCTCGCCGAGCACGCCGGTTTCGTTGGACTGTGCGGCGCGCCGGATCTCCGCCGAGAGCAGGTGTTTCGGATCCCAGAACTGCTGGGCGCGCGCATCCGGGATGCGGGACACGGCGCCGTTGCCGGGCGCATGCCAGTCCGTGAGCAATACCGGCTCCCAAACGACGAAGACGCGCAGATTGGGATCGCGCACATCACGCAGCACGGATTCGACCGCGGAGGCCCCCCGCAGACATGTTCCTCAACTGGGCGAGAGCAGGACCACGACGCGTGTGCGGTCCACGGCGGCGTTGAAGGATTCGCGGAAACTTGCGAGATCCAGGGCGGCCACCCCGGACTGGCCCGCGGGCGCTATAGCGGGCGCGAAGGAGAACAGTATGGCGGCGGCGACCAGGCCGGTGGAGCAGAGCAGCACCGCCAAGTTGAAGGCGCGGCGTCTGCGCCCGCATTTCCGCGCGCGAAACGCCTGCACGAAACCGAATACCAGGATCAAGACGGCGAATGCGATCAGGTAAGGCTGCAGCGATAGAAAGAAGCCGGAAGCGCCTGCGAATCCCGCAGCGAGGAGGAACGGGCCCAGAGGCAGGCAGCAGCTCAGCGCCGCGAATACGCTGAGGACGGCGGCGAGGGAAGAGGCCAAGGCGCCGCGCGGGGGTGGGGCAGGTGGAGACATCTTTAGTTATTCTAGCGTGGGCAAGCGGCTGGCGGCGCTCGGGTCGGTTGGCAGGCGAAAGCGCCTGCCCCACCACGGCGAACCAACAGCATCCGACGTTAGTTAGGCCGTGAGGCATTCAGCCTAACGGGACCTCTACCGCGGGCTGCTAAGAATCCGATATTCGCTATTTTGGCCGACACGTATGCGCCAAAAGCGTAGCATCAAAATGTGGTTCCTACATCGCGCCAAGGCCATCCTGACCCGAAGCTGAACAGCGGAACCTGATAGCCTATCTTGCCAGCAACCCAGAGGGGGTAAAGTGATTCCTGGAAACCTGTCGGAGGCCGATAAACGAAGCCTTAAACGGTTGCTTCCGGTACTCGTCTCGCGATACATGAAAAGGAGTCGAACCTGATTATGCCGAACCGAAACAAGAAGCGCCTCGCGGAAAAACACACCGCCGCAGGCCGCAGGCTCATTGGGAGCGTAAAACAGGCAATTGCGTGGGCCAGCGGAGAGGACGTACCCGGTCGGGTCACCATGGTGAAAGTCCGCCGTGCGCCAGTAATTGATGTCCGATCCTTACGTCAGAAGATGGGTTTCAGCCAGTCACAGTTTGCCGCGCGGTTCGGCTTCACCGCAGCCACGGTTAGGAATTGGGAACAGGGCCGAACGCAACCGGACGGTCCATCGCGCATTCTCCTGGCCGTTATCGCGCATCATCCAGAGGCCGTCGAAGATTCGTTGCGCTGAAACCCTACGGTACGAAGGTGCGCAGGAAGCGGGCGGCGCTGCGGGGCTGGATAGCGAATGCGTCCGCGCCCGCGGGCGCCACGAAAATCTGGCCGGGCGCGAACGGTTCACCGTCGAACTGCCCTTCGCCTTCAAGGCAGATGAGAAACTCGGGTTTTGGGCCGGAGCGATAGCGGAATTCGGCGGTTACGGCGAGGGATTCGGTTCGGAAGTAGGGGCACTCGACCAGCAGGCGGCGGCCTTCGTCCAGATCGACTGCCGCAGCCGGTCCCGGGTGGCAACCCAGGTCGGCAACCGCCAAGGCTTCATCGAGATGCAGGGGTCGCGGGCGGCCATAATCGTAGAGCCGGAAGGTCACATCGCTTTGCTGCTGGATCTCGCATAGGGCGAGGCCGGGCCCGATGGCGTGGACTGTACCCGCTGGGACGAAGAACGAATCGCCGGGTTGCGGCGCATACCAGCGCAGCAGTGCTTCGATTTCGCCGGAGCGGGCCGCCGCGCGCACCCGATCGAGGCTCAGCGGCCGCTCGAAGCCCAAGGCCAGGAGTGCGCCCGGCGCGGCGCGCAGTACGTGCCACATCTCGGTTTTGCCCGGCCCGCTGGCGGAATCCGATGGATGCACCTGCACCGAGAGCTTGTCCGAAGTGAAGAGGAACTTCAGCAGGAGCCGGGGTTCCTCTGGCGCGGTGAACCAGACTTCGCCGATTTTGTCCGCTGAGCGCGGATACCAGGGCTCCGTGTCCGGGGTACCCCAAACCTTTTCCAGCGCCCTGGAACTCAGCCGCCGGATTCTCACTGCTCCACTATGAAGCGATGGATGCGTTCCAAGCCTCTTTCCAGCTCATGCATGGAGGTGGCGTAGGAGATCCGCACATGCCGGTCCGTGCCGAACGCCTCTCCTGGCACCACTGCCACGGCGGCCTTTTCGAGCAGCTTCTCGGCGAATTGTACGCTGCTGGAAATGCCGTTCTTGAACGCCACCCCGATGTTCGGATAAGCGTAGAACGCGCCCTTGGGCTCGGCGCAGCGCACGCCGGGAATCGCGCGCAGCCGGGCGACGATGAAGTCGCGGCGCTTGCGGTACTCCGCCAGCATAATCTCCACCGATTCCTGTGGACCGCGCAGGGCCTCCACGGCCGCCTTCTGCGCGATGGAGGTGGGATTGGAAGTTGAGTGGCTTTGCAACTTCAGCAGGGCGCCGATGACGGGGGCCGGCGCCAGTCCGAAGCCGATGCGCCAGCCGGTCATGGCGTAAGTTTTGGACAGAGAGCCAGCCACCAGCACGGTTTCTTTTGCGCCGGGCAGCGAGGCGATAGAGAACGGCTCGCTGTCGTAGAGGAAGTGGCAGTAGCACTCATCGGTCATCAGGAAAATGCCGCGCCGCGAAGTCATACGATAGATCTTCTCGAACTCTTCGCGATCGAGCACCGCGCCGCTCGGATTCGCCGGCGAATTGATCAGGACGATTTTCGTGCGGGCGGTCAGGTAAGGCTCGATCATGGCGGCGGTGAGGGTGAATCCCTGGTCTTCATCCGTGTCCACGAACACGCACTTGGCGCCCGCGTAGTTCACTACATCTTTATAGGTGACCCAGTACGGCACGGGGATGACCACTTCGTCGCCCGGGTTGAGGAGCGCCTGCGTCAGATTGAAGATGACGTGCTTGCCGCCAACCGTAATCAGGCACTCGGACGGCTGGTAGGCGGTGCCGAAGTCGTGCGCGTGCCGTTCGCAGACGGCCTGCTTCAGCTCGAGCGTGCCGCCGGCGTTGGTGTACTTGGTGAAGTTCTGCTCGATGGCGCGCATGGCGGCGCGCTTGATGTTGTCGGGCGTCGGGAAGTCCGGCTCGCCGGCCCCGAAGTCCACTACGTCCACGCCTTGCGCGCGCAGCCTTTCCGCTTCGGCCGACACACGCATGGTAGACGATACGCTGATGGAGGCGATACGCTCCGCGATATCCGTTTTGACTTGCAATTCCATTTGTTTCTCCAGTCCTCCTGTGGCCCTCGTAGCCGGCGTTGGCCGCTCCCTCACGGTCGCGGCCCTGTTATTAGTAAGCGGTATGCGGGGCCACTCTAGCGCCCAAACCGGTTCCGCAGGCGGCGCTCCACCGATGGCGGCACCAGCCCCGCGATGTCACCACCCAATCCGAATACTTCCTTCACCAGCCGCGAGCTGATAAACGAATATGCCTCGCTGGCCATCATGAAAACCGTCTCAATGTCCGGCCGCAGGCGGCGGTTCATCAATGCCATCTGCAGCTCATACTCGTAATCCGAGATGGCTCGTATGCCCCGCAACAGCACGGTTGCGTTGTTTTGGGCTGCATAATCCACCAGCAAACCGCCGAAGGAGTCCACTGCCACGTTCGGATAGCCGCCGACCACTTCGCGCAGCATCTCGATCCGTTCCTCCACGCTGAACAGCGGTTGCTTGGTCTCATTGCTCAGAATCGAGACGATCAATTTGTCGAAGAGGCGGCACCCGCGTTCGATCAGATCCAGGTGACCGTTGGTGATGGGGTCAAAGGAACCCGGGTAGATAGCAATCACCTGGGGCGGCTTCGTGGCCCCTCGAACGCGCTCGGTCTCGTTGGTTATTCTACGATTCTACCGGAACTGGAGCGCGGTTGCTGAGCCAGGCCCGGAGGCCGCCCCCAGAGTACGCCAGACCATGTGGAGGCCGGGAGGGATGCGGAACCGCGCGCCGCTCAGATGAAAGACGCCAACGCCGGGCAGGTCATTGGTGATGGCCACTTTGGTGCGTTGGCCGTCAAAGTACGTCAGCAATGGAAGCTTGCCGGCGCTCCGGCTGTCGATTTCCAGGAGTTCGCCGTAGAACTTCGCGCGAGAGCCGGGCCACTCGACTTCGGAGAATTCGATCCCCACGTCGAATTGCGACGCGGAAGCGCGCCTGTCGAGCTTACGGATATGCGCAGCGATTACGGCGCCCGCAGGCAGCGCGGTGTCTCCGTTGTACCGGACATCCTGAAGGACCCGCGCACGCAACGCGTCGCCTACCGAAGCGGTCTTGGAATCGATAGCGGTTTCCAACTCGACCGGGACAACCAGGCCGGCGGGCAGATTCACTTCGCGCACGGGCGCTTTGGGCGCCGGGAGGGATTCGGGCGGAGGTTCAAAACTGATGGTGGATTCAGTCCGATATGCGCGGCACTGCGAGAATTCGATCAGATTGCGGAGCGCCGCGCCGGAGAAGTAGATCATCGCCATCTCGGACCGTCGGGGCAGCAATGCGTCGGAATTATCGGTAGTGGGTCAGTTTGAAAAACCTAAGGAATTAAGAATGGCAAGCGGATTGCATACCCTGGCCAGCGGCATTAGCCTCTCCGTTGTAGTTGTGGCGTTGTTAAAACAAGTGCTCGCCGGTCGCTGCGAGAAGGAAGTAAATCAGCCCGGCGGCAAATCCGATAATGGACAGAACCAACCACCAGACCGCGATGTTCTTGATGCTCCTGAGGAAAACATCAATCGACCGCAGGCATTCCAAATCGGTTTTCAGGTAGGCGTGGCAAGGGATATTGGAACATTCTCTCACGCCGGGTTCATTCTCAGTACCGCACTTCGGACACTTTAGGGTTTCAGCCATGGCGACGCAATCATACCACCCGTCATCCCCGCGCGGAAGCCCTTGCGCTCCGCGAGTAGACCAACCAATACGACTCGACCCGAACCATCCGTATCTTCGTCAGAATCGTCTTCCCCCACCGATCCAGAATCGGCGCTATCCTTTGGAGAGCCAAAGGAGAAAGCGGCGCATGACGATTGCGGCTGGGTTTTCATACCAGGGCGGTATTTTGCTTTGTGCCGATACGCAGCACGAAGCGGGCGCTGCTAAGACGTATTCCGCCAAGATAGGTATGATCCATTGTCCATTCGGGGACATCGGGTATGCTTATGCAGGGCATACAGAGTTCGCTCTATCGGCTAAGGAACATTGCGCCAAGAAGCTAAAGACTATCTCGGACCCAGATCGCGTGATCCCAGAATTGGAAAGAATCCTTGCCAGAGAGTATCGGAAGACAGTCTATACTCACCCGGATCGACTTACCGATGGGATGATTCAGTATTCTCTATTATTCAGCGTGCGGACTAAAACATCAGAAACGTGGTTGTACTCAGCACACGAAACCGCCCTACATGAGGAGCCGGAAGTAAAGTGCATTGGGCTTGGTAGCGATGTAGCTAACTCTATCATGCGGTCAACGTATA
>JBEKUO010000064.1:0-16930 GCA_049514955.1 Bryobacteraceae bacterium
GCTGCTCGCGGGCCTGGACCGCATCTATGTACGGAGTTTCGAATTCGCCACGGAAGGCGATTACAGCCCGGCGGATGTGGAGGCGGTGCGCAGTCAGATACAGTCGCCCCCATGGTCGCGCCTGGTGGGCGTCAGATCGAAGCGCCACGGCGACAACGTCGACGTGTATTTTAAAGACGCCGGCAACGGCCAGCTTGGAGGCATCGTGGTCATCGCCGCGGAGCCGCGGGAACTGACCATTGTCAATATCCTCGGAACGCTGGACCTGGATCGGCTGGCGGATTTGGGCGGCGACTTCGGCATTCCGCGGTTGGAGCTTGGCGGAGCAAGAAGGGAGCAGCGATGAGATCCCGCGCCATAGCCCTGCTCCTGCTGGCATCCAGCGCCGCATTCGCCGGCGACGCCGCATTCGACCGCATCGTTCACGAAATCGAATCCCATTACGGCACGCAACGTACGCACATTCCCTTCCTGGGCATGGCGGATTTCGTGGTCAAAGTGGCGCATCCCGAAGGCGTCACCAGCTTCAAAATGGCGTTCTTTGAAGATCTCAAATCTCCACTCGAGGCCGGCGCGTGGAGGGAGCTGGACCGATTCATGGAGTCGCTTCCCGGCGAGCTGCATCCCATAGTGCGCGTGCACTCGCGGCGCAACGGGGATTCCGTGTACATCTTCGCGGAACCGGTGGGGAAATCCACCAGAATGTTGCTGGCGGTGTTCGAGCGCGAGGAAGCCACCATGATCCAGGTGAAGGTGGACGCGCAGACGCTGCTGCAATCCATCGAAGACCCGGAACACGCACGCCAGACTTTCAGCTCACGCGACCGGTAACGGACCCGTGGCGCACGGTTCGGCGTGCCGCCGTGGGCTTCAGCCCACGGTTAGTTAGCGCGGGCAGGAGTGCCCGCGCGGCAGGCATAAGTGCCTGCGCCACGTGTATACTTGAACCGGATTATCCATGCAGCGTCTGGCGCGCCGGTTTCTCTTCGTAGCTCTCGCCATCACGGCGTTGCTGGCGATCGGCACGGTGGGCTTCGTGCTCCTCGAGGGCTATTCCTTCTTCGAGGCATTCTACACGACCCTGCTGACCATGACCACGGTCGGCTACGGCGACAGCCTGCACTTCTCCGGGCGGATTCTCAATTCCTTCCTTTTGATCGTGGGCGTGACCACCATTCTGGTGGCCATCGGCGCCATAACCCAGACGATTATCGAGGCGGAATTCGGCGAGGCGCTGGGGAAACGGCGGAACAAACGCATGATCGACAAGTTGCAAAACCATTTCATCATCTGCGGCTATGGGCGCGTGGGCCGCGGGGCTGCATCCGAATTGAAGAAGTCCGGCGTGCCCTTCGTAGTGGTGGAGATCGACGACGGCCGGGTGGAAAAGGCCATCGCCGACGGCATGCTGGCGGTAGCCGCCGATTCCACGCGCGACGAAACCCTGCGCGACGTGGGCGTGGCGCGGGCCAAGGGACTGGTGTGCGCGCTGGCCACCGACGCGGACAACCTGTTCGTGTTGCTGTCGGCGAAGTTCGCCAATCCGGGCATCTACGTCGCCACGCGCGCGGCCGAAGACGGCGCCGAAGAGAAGATGCGCCGCGCCGGAGCCGACGCCGTCTTCGCCCCCTACGCCATTACCGGCCACCACCTGGCGCAGGCGCTGTTGCGCCCGCACGTGGTCCAGTTTCTGGACTTCACCACCCACACGGCCGGGCTGAATGTGGTGATCGAACAGGTGCGCGTCTCCGAGCAGAGCGACCTGGTCTCCAAGACCATCCGCGAGTTGCAGATCGGCCGGCAGTTCGGCGTCATCGTGCTGGCGATCCGCAAGGGTGACGGCGAAATGGTGTTCAACCCGCCAGCCGATACGGCGATCGCAGCCGGCGATTACCTGATCGTAATGGGCCTGCCGGAGAAATTGCGTACCCTGGAGGGTATGCTGGCGGGCGCTACGCGGTAGGGGGAACGTTGGCAGGCGAAAGCGCCTGCCCCACAGGCCTTGTCAACCTGGCGCACACCTGGGTCGTGTTTTACAATCGAGGTACCGATGCCATCCGCCCGGCAGGTGCAGTGGGCTAAAATCCGGATCACCGTTGTGGCTATTGCCGCCATCTCGATCCTGACAGTGCTCGTCTATTTGCTGAGCGGCGGCACGTGGATGAAGCCTAAGACCTCCCTTACCACTTACATCGCCGATTCGACCGGCTTGGAGGCGGACGCCGACGTACTGTTGAACGGCGTGAAAATCGGCAAGGTCGACTGGGTCCAACTCAGCCACTTGAAGGATCCCAATCGCGCGGTGGAAGCCCGGCTGACAATCGAGTCGGAGTTCCTGCCGCATATTCCAGAGGACTCCGTCACCGGCATCGACAGCGCGAACCTGCTGGGCGACGAGTACATCAACATCACCATGGGCAAAAGCCCCCATCCCGTGCAGCGAGACGGAGTATTGCGTTACCGGCCGGCCACGAATCTGCTCCAGAACATCGATTTGCGCCAGTTCGATGCGCAGTTGCGGATCATCGATCAAACCATCCAGGACATCCAGAACGGCAAGGGTCCGCTGGGCCAATTCGTAGCGAGCGACCAACTGTACACCGACGTGCTCGCCGGGATCCGCAAGATTGAGAAGAGCCTGGCCGCCGTCGCGGATACCAATTCCCAGATGGGCCAAATCCTGTACAGCGCCCAGACGTACGACGAGCTTCGCAAGTCGATTCGGCAAGTGGATGACAAGCTCGCGCAAATGCAGGCCAATCCGTACCTGCGGGACACGGCGCAGTACGACCAGATCCACGACCAGATCTCGAAGCTGCACACTACGCTGGCGGACCTCACGGCGGGAAAAGGTGCCGGCGGGAAGATGCTTACCGACGACGCGGATTACATCGCTTGGGGCCGTCTCCTGTCGCGCTTGATCGAATCGGTCGACAATTTGAATTATGGCGAGAGCAGCCTGTCGCTGGCCCATGCGCAGATGTACGAGTCGCTGAACGGCTCCATGCGCGAACTCGCCACCACGATGAAGGACTTCCGCGAACATCCGCAGAAGTATCTGCGCCTCAAGGTTTTTTGATCTGGTCCAATACTTGTTCCAGGGCATCGCGGCTGGGCAGGCTGCCCTGTGCCATGCGCGGATTACCTCCGCCGCGTCCGCCCGCCTGCGCGAGGACGGCTTTCAGCAGATTGCCGGCATCCACACCGCTGTCGGCCGATACGGCCAGCAAAACTGCGGGGGACTCGTCGAGCGCCGCGACAAAGACCGCTTTCGCCTGCGCGGTGAAGCTCTGCGCGAGGGTGCGCAGATTTTCCAGGTTGCCCGATGGCAGCCGGCGCACGGCGCGCCGCACTCCGTCGCCGTCCGGAGCGGTAGCGGCGTAGAGATCGCGGCCCTGATACTGCGCCAGGTCGGCTTCCAGTTTGCGGCGCAGCTTGTCGTTCTGGCGAGCCGCCTCGAGCTGCGCGGCGACCAGGCCCGGCACTTCGTCGAGCGCTCCGGAGAACATCTGCGCCACGCGCGCCAGCGCATCGAAATCGGCGCGCGCCCGCCGTACGGCCCGCCCGCCGCACAAAAACTCGACTCGGACGGTGGTGCGCACTTTCTCCAGCTTGCGGATCAGAATTGGCCCAATCTCTCCGGTGCGCGCGACATGCGTGCCCCCGCAAGCGCTGCGGTCCAGGCCTTCGATCGAGACAATGCGCAGAGTGCCGGCGCGCTCGGACGGCTTTCGCAGGTCTGGTGTTGCGGCGGCGTCCTCGAATGAAACCGCGAGCGGCCGATTCTCGCAGACCGCCTCGTTGACGCGCCGCTCGGCTTCGAGCACGCGCGCGGGCTCCTGCGTGGCCGTATCCAGGTCGATGGTGGAACTCTCCTGGCCCAAGTGGAAGCTGACGGTAGCGATGCCGAACCGCTCCGCGAAGACCGCCGAGAGCAGATGCTGGCCGCTGTGCTGCTGCATATGATCGAAGCGGCGATCCCAATCGATGCGGCAATCCACCTCGTCCGTGTCGTGCACATGCGGGGGCGCCTCGGCCACCAGATGCGCGATGCGCTCGCCTTCATCCACGACTTCCAAGACCGTCGCTCCGGCGATGGCGCCCGTATCGTACGGCTGTCCGCCCGAGGCCGGATAGAACGCGGTGCGGTCCAGATAAATGCGGCGCCCGTCGTCGGAGCGCTCGGTTACCCGCGCGCGGAATTCCCGCAAGTAGGAGTCGGTGTAGTAGAGGCGTTCGGTCACTTCATCAGCTTAGCGCCTGGGCGCGGTGTTATACTCCCGAAATGTCATTTTGGCGTTCGCTTGTTTTGACCATTGCGCTGGCCGCCGCCGGAGCCGCGCAGCAACCGAGAATCCTGATTCGCGCCGGCCACGTGCTCGACGTACGCACCGGCCAGGAGCCCGCCGATCAGACGATCGTCGTGACGGGCGACCGGATCGCCGCGATTGCCGCGACCGCATCCACACCCGCGCAAGCCGGCGACCAAGAAATCGACCTGCGTTCCATGACCGTGCTGCCGGGTTTGATCGACGTACATACGCATCTCACCTTCAGCAACGATTTCGATCCCTACACGCGCCTATCGACGGATGCCGTCCGCGAGGCGCTCAACGGTGTCCGGTTCGCGAAGATCACGCTGGAGGCAGGCTTCACTTCGGTGCGCAACGTCGGCGCATTCGGCTACTCGGATGTGGCCTTGCGCGACTATATCAACGCCGGTTACATTCCGGGTCCGCACATGCAGGTGAGCGGACCTCCGCTCGGCATCACCGGCGGGCACTGCGACAACAATTTCCTGCCCGCGGAATATCACGCCACCACCGAAGGCGTTGCCGACGGGATCGCCGCGATTCAACAGCACGTGCGGCAGAACATCAAGTACGGCGCCGATTTGATCAAGGTTTGCGCCACTGGCGGCGTGCTTTCGAAGGGCGACGATCCGCAGGCCAGCCAATACAGCCTCGACGAATTGAAAGCCCTGGTGGCCGACGCGCACCGGCTGGGCCGCAAGGTTGCGGCGCACGCGCACGGCGCGGAAGGAATCCTGTTTGCCACCGAAGCGAACGTGGATTCCATCGAACACGGGACATACATCGATGCGGACGACATTGCCGCTATGAAGAAACATGGTACGTGGCTGGTGCCGACGCTCTATCTGATCGATTGGATGCGCGAGAACGGGCATCTGCCCGCGATGTTCCAGAAGAAGATGATGGACGTCAGCGCCGCCGTGCTGCAGAACCAGAAGAAAGCTATCGCCGCTGGTGTGAAGGTCGCGCTGGGCACGGACGCTGCCGTATATCCGCACGGCTTGAATGCGCACGAAGTGGAGGTTTACGTGACGAAGCTCGGCATGACGCCGCTCGCCGCCGTGCAGACTGGGACGATCAATGCAGCCGAGTTGATGGGCTGGTCCGACCGCGCCGGCGCCCTGGAGCCGGGTAAGTGGGCGGATGTGATCGCTGTGGATGGCGATCCGCTTGGCGATGTGCGGATACTTCAGCGGGTACGGTTTGTGATGAAGGCGGGGATGGTGTACAAGCAATAGAAATGAGTTCGCAACTCCTCAGTCCCAACCGAGAGGCGGGCATTTGGGCACGACTGATGCAGTCGCACAGAGATGAGCTGTCGCCAGACGTCGCTGAATATTTGCTGACGCTTGCTTTTGGGGAGAACGACCAGGAGCGGATGCGGCAGTTGGCGGAGCGCTCGGAGTCCGGCGAGTTGACAGATGCGGAGCAACGAGAATTCGATAGTTATTTGCACGTCGGGAATCGCAAGCCAGGGTCGCTCTGGGGCGAAAGCCGAACCAGTCTCGCTCGTGAACCCGGAGCTTGTCCAGAAGGTCTGGCAACGAGCTCAGCAGCGCTGCGAATATTGCTGGCTACCCGCCAGCGCCTTTCTGCTGCCGCTCGGAGTGTCCAGCGCGTCCTGCAGGCAACACTCGTAGCTCGGCCAGGCTAACGCCTGCACAAGCCGACGCGGGCCGGGCGCGCGATTTACTGCCGCGCGCCGGTATTACGCAAGAGGGATATCGACACGCCCGCGGGACCCGAGGGAGCGACGAACGTGTTCAACGCGCCGTTGAAGGTGACTAAGTCCGCGTAACCGGCGGGTTGAGATGGAGAGATGCCCATCCACAGCAGGGTGGACGCGCCTCCCATCTCTTGGACGGGGCCGAACGTGCCATCGCCATTGCCGGGGACGAGGTAGATGGCATTGACGCCGGAATCCATGATGGCTAAATCCACGTTGCCGTCGCCGCTGAAATCGGCGGCCACAAGATCGTCAGGAGTTACAACGAACGGCAAGGCTATCGAGGCCGGGCTCTGAAACGTCCCATCCGGGTTGCCGAGAAAGACCGCGAGGCTGTCGGTGGGGTGTTCCGAGCTTAGTATGACGATATCCGGGTTGCCATCGCCGTTCAAATCCGCGATCGCTCCCCAACTGGGCAGATAGCCCCATGTGTACGCCGTGGGACTCTGAAATGTGCCGTCGCCGTTGCCGAGGTAAATCAAAAGAGGCTGGGTCAAGTTTTGCGAGCCTTCGTTGGTCTGGAAGGCCAGATCCAGCTCGCCATCGTGGTTGAAATCCGCGGCTCCCAGCCACACGCCGAACGTGCCGCCGTTGCTTTGATAAAACACAATGGGGGTCTGGAACGTGCCATCGCCATTGCCCAAAGCGACAAATCCACTGGAGGAGGCCAGGTCCAGCTTGCCGTCGCCGTTGAAATCAGCGGCTATCATTTGGAATGGGGGTATGGGCACGCTGAGCTTGCTACCCGCAGTGAACGTTCCATCGCCGTGGCCTAGATAATCCTGCACATATGCGGTGTTACTTACGAGGTTCATGTACGAGATGGCCACGTCCTGCTTGCCATTGCCGTGGAAGTCCCCCGCCACGATCGACTGAGGCGCGAACGAACCGGAGGTCGGGCCCAACACGGTGGATGGGCCCGCGCGGAAGGGCTGGCTGGCTTTGCCTGTGCCAAAAAACACAGTGAGCTGGTAGTCGCCGTTCTTTTCGGTAATCATGGCGAGATCGCCGATGCCATCGCCGTTGAAATCCGCTTGCGCCATCGGGTAGGGCGAACCATAAGCGCTGAGTCCGTTTGTTTCACCCGGAAAGTTGAAGCTGGGCACATCGGCGAAGTCTCCCTTCCCATCGTTGAAGAGTATGGAGAGGTAGGCGCCCGAGGGGTCAGTCGTGACGATATCGGGAGTGTGACTTCCGGTCAGATCGGCGGTCAATAATGCGGCGCCCACGCCCGAGATGGCGGTCACCGGATAAGCCTGGTGCAGCGCGAAACCCTGCCCCGCACCAAGGTTGAAATACGTGCCGACGAAGGACCCAACAAAGAACGGTCCGCCGCCCTCGAGGGCGCCGATGCTGGCCGCCGCCAGGTCGGGCAATCCATCGCCGTTCAAATCCGCGATGGCTACGGATGTAAGCGGCCCGATTTCGGTGTGGAGCTGCTGAGCCGCTTGAAACGTGCCGTCGCCATTGCCATAGAGGATGAAGATCGGCCCGACATTCGGATTGCTACCATTTTCGTGTACGGCAACCGCCGCAACGTCCAGCTTTCCATCTCCGTTAAGGTCGCCCACCGCTGCATAGCTCGCCGGGCTGGGAATGGGCGACCAGATCGGGCTTTCGAATGTGCCATTGCCGTTGCCCAGGAAGACGGCCGCCGCCGGATAGTTGCTCGGATTGAAGCCGCATCCAAGCACGTCGGGCTTTCCGTCACCGTTGAAATCCCCCACGGCCAGGCAGTCCGGCGCGCCGGAGAGCACCACTGGATTTGAGAAGCCGCCTTTACCATCGCTCAACAACACGTCGATGGCGGCGCCGGTATCGATCGCCAGATCTAGGTTGCCATCCTGGTTGAAGTCGGCTGTGGCCACTTGATTTCCGCCGATGCCCAGATGCGGGCTCGGGGTGAAAGTGCCATCGCCGTTGCCGAAGAAAATGAACGTGCTGCTGCCGCTCGCAATGAGGTCCGGCTTACCGTCACCGTTGATATCGGCCGCGAGGAGTGTACCGAAGGTATTTGGCTGAGCGTTGAGCTGGATGGTGATCGGAGGAGCGAAGCGGCGGTCGCCTTTGCTGAGAAAGACTTCGATGGCGCGTGAGTTCAAGACTGCCAGATCGGCGATTCCATCGCCATTGAAATCGGCAGAAGCTACAGCCACGGCGGACTTGGTCTTCAGGTCCGTGCGGGTGGCAAACGAGAATGGTTGGGCTGCTTGGCACAGCGGCAGAAGCACCAGAAATGCGGCTACTGGAACGAGTCTGGTCATCGTGACAGCCTTCTACTAACAATCTCCGGTGGGGCAGGCAATCCTGCCAGGCAAGCCTGACCCAGACTGGCTGAAAGCCGACGGCGGGCGGCCAGGAATTGGCGGCCTATAGTTGATCCAGACACAGTTTACCTCATACCTCACGCAACCGTGCATCGTTTATCTCTCGAGCACATCATTGCGCGCTGTGAGCCCCCACGAAGCGTATTATGATATCCGGCATATGGCAAAAGCTACCAATCCCGTTCCAACAGGTTTCAGCACCCTCACCGTGCACCTCACCGTGCCGGGTTGTGCCAATTACATCGAATTCCTGAAACATGCGTTCAACGCCGTGGAGATCAGCCGCTCACCCGGCCCGGGCGGCAAGCTCATGCACGCCAGCGTCAAGATCGGCGATACCATCATGATGCTCAACGACGATTTCCCCGAAATGGGCGCGCCGCCGATTGCCCAGGGGAGTTGGCCGCTGCGCCTCAACCTCTACGTCCCAGACGCCGACGCTACATGGGCGCAGGCGCTGGCGCACGGTTGCCAGGTGGTCTTTCCACTGCAGGATCAATTCTGGGGCGACCGCTATGGCCAGTTGCGCGATCCGGCCGGCTTCGTCTGGGCCATCGCCACGCACCTCGAAGACCTCACACCGGAAGAGGCCCAGGAGCGGGGCAAGGCGGCGATGGCGGCCATGGGTGGCGGGAAGGCGTGAGCAGGGTAGGGAAGTGGCTGCTGGCGGCCGCGCTGCTGCCCGTCGCAAGCGCACAGCAATTCAAGCCCGAACTCTACAACGGCCTGCGCTGGCGCATGATCGGTCCCTTTCGCGGCGGACGCACAGTGGCCGCCAGCGGCGTGCCCGGCCAGCCGAACGTCTTCTACGTTGGCGCGAACGACGGCGGCGTATGGACCAGCAACGATTACGGCCACGTCTGGAAACCGATTTTCGACGATCAGGACACCGGCTCCATCGGCGCGCTGGCCGTGGCGCCATCCGATCCGCAGGTCATTTATGTAGGCAGCGGTGAAGGCTTGCAGCGGCCGGATCTTTCGGTCGGCGACGGCATCTACAAATCGACCGACGGCGGCCAAAGCTGGACCCACCTTGGCCTGCGCGACGGCCAGCAGATCTCCGCTATCATCGTCGATCCGCATGATCCGAAGCGGCTGTTCGTGGCCGTGCTGGGCCATCCCTACGGCCCCAACCCCGAGCGGGGCGTCTACCGATCCACCGATGGCGGCCAGACTTTCCAGCAGGTGCTCGGCAAGGATGAAAACACCGGCGCCGTGGACTTGGCCTTCGATCCCGCGAATCCGCAAACCGTTTACGCGGTTCTCTGGGCGGCGCGGCAGGCGCCTTGGGAGATCGGCGAGTCTTTCAAGGCGCCCGGTAGCGGGCTGTTCAGATCCACTGACGGCGGCGCGAACTGGCAGCCGCTCACCGGCGGGCTGCCCACCATCGCCGAGGGTCTGGGGCGCATCGGCATCGGCATCGCGCCGAGCGATCCGCGGCGCATGTATGCGTTGGTGGATGCCAAGGAAGGCGGCTTGTTCCGCTCCGACGACGCTGGCCAGAGCTGGCAACGCATCAATCATGAATCGCGCATCTGGGGACGCGGCTCCGATTTCGCCGGCGTGCGCGTCGACCCGAAGGACAAGGACGTCATCTACGTTGCCAACACCACGACCTACCGTTCGATCGATGCTGGCAAAAGTTTCACGGCGATCAAGGGCGCGCCCGGCGGCGACGATTATCACACCATCTGGATCAACCCAGACGACCCCAGCATCATCCTGCTGGCCTGCGATCAGGGCGCCACGATCAGCGTGAACGGCGGCGAAACCTGGAGCTCCTGGTACAACCAGCCCACCGCGCAGTTCTATCACGTGATCACGGACAATCGCTTCCCCTATTGGGTCTATGGCGGGCAGCAGGAGAGCGGTTCGGTCGGCACAGCGAGCCGCAGCGACACCGGCGAGATCACCTTCCGCGACTGGCATACGGTGGGAGTGGAAGAGTACGGCTACGTGGCGCCCGATCCGCTGAACCCCAACATTATTTACGGCGGCAAGGTGTCGCGCTTCAACCAGACGACCGGCGAAGTGCAGCAGGTCGGCCCGGAGATGGGGCGGCGCGGCGGCAAATACCGTTTCGTGCGCACCATGCCGCTGCTGTTTTCGCCGGTCGATCCGCACGTTCTTTATCTCGGCTCGCAGTTTCTGCTGCGGACCACCAACGGCGGCCAGTCGTGGGAAGAGATCAGCCCCGATCTCACGCGCGCGTCATACGAGATCCCGGCGAGCCTTGGTGTGTTCACTTCCGCCGATCCGGAGAAGGGCAAACACCGCGGCGTCATCTACACCATCGCGCCATCGCCCAAAGACGGCAACGTGATCTGGGTGGGCACCGACGACGGTTTGATCCACGTTACGCGCGATGCCGGCAAGACGTGGACCAATGTCACTCCGCCGGCGCTCACGCCGTGGAGCAAAGTGTCGGTTATGGACGCCTCGCATTTCGATGCCGCGTCCGCGTATGCCGCAATCAACCGCTTCCGGCTGGACGATCTGCATCCGCACATCTGGCGCACGCGCGATTTCGGCAAGAGCTGGCAGGAGACCACGCGGGGCCTGCCGGATAACGCGCCCATCAATACGGTGCGTGAAGATCCGCGGCGGCGCGGCCTGCTGTTTGCGGGTTCCGAGCGGGCTGTGTGGTTCTCGTCGAACGATGGCGACGATTGGCAGCCGCTGCGGCTCAACATGCCGGCGACTTCCATACGCGATTTGACGATTCATGAGGATGACCTGGTGGCGGGCACGCACGGGCGCTCGTTCTGGATACTGGACGACATCACGCCGCTGCGCCAACTCAGCGCCACCATTGCGGACGCGGATGCACACCTGTTTCGCCCGCAGACCGCGCTGCGCATCCGCTGGAACCAGAATACCGACACGCCGTTGCCGCCCGAAGAGCCGGCCGGCCAGAATCCGCCGGATGGAGCCATCCTTTATTACTACCTGAAGAGTCCCGCCGATCTCGTGGCGGTTGAGGTACTGGATGCCGCGGGCAAACTGGTGCGGCGTTATTCCAGCACGGACCAGTCCGAAACTGCGGAGAATCTGCATGTGACGGACTACTGGGTTCGTCCGCCGCAGATTCCTTCGGCGGCTGCGGGCATGCACCGTTTCGTCTGGGATCTGCGTTATACGCCGCCCGAGGCGATGAGTCACGATTATCCGATTTCGGCGATCTACCAAAATACGCCGCGTGAGCCGCGCGGGCCGATTGCTGTACCTGGTACATACACGGTGAAGCTTACTGTGGATGGGCGCAGCTTCAGCGAGGCACTGACTGTGAAGATGGATCCGCGTGTGAAGACTCCGGCGGCGGACCTGAAGCGGCAGTTCGACCTGGCCATGCAGGTGGCGGAGATGATGGGGCGTACGAAGTCGCCGGACAAGGCGCGGGTCAATGGGGAACTCGGCAGGTTACTGGAGACCATCGAAGGCGCCGATGCCGCTCCTACGCCGATTGTGGCGGCCGCTGTTGCCGAGATGCGCCAGAGGGTGAAGTAAGTAGGCGAGCGGGGCTCGCCGCATCGACAAAACAGCGCCGATGTTACGACGCGGCGACACGGCGATTCGTCTTCGATCCGCCCACGGGACCCGCAAAGGGCCACTCTTCAGAGGGCGAACTGAAGCGCGTCGGCAGGCAGAAGTGCTGCCTCACCTTACACTGGACACAAAGGCTTCGCGATAGCGTCCGCCGCCTGCTATCGCATGCCGATGTAGTCCGGGATGCCGATACGCGTGTAGGCGTTGGCGGCCAGACCGAAGCCTGGAATGGCGGAGGCGCGTGCTTGGATTTCGGCGCCCTACACAATTGTAGTACACTATGTATATACGCAATGCGTTACGAGTGGGATGAAGCGAAGAACCTGCGGAACCAACGGAGGCACGACGGGATCTCATTTGAACTGGCGGCGCTGGTCTTCGAGGACGCACGCTGCCTCGTATATGCAGACCGCATCGACCGCAAAACAGGAGAACAGCGCTGGCATGCGATCGGCGCGGCTCAGATCGAACCTGAAGCCCGTGCCGTCCTGCTCGTTGTTCATGCGTACCGGGAGGACCATTATGGCGAAGAAATCATCCTCATCATCTCAGCCCGCGCGGCTGAAAAGCATGAAATCAGAAGATATCAGGAAGAGGCAATGGACTGAAAAAGAGCGCCGGACGCTGCGCCGCGTTGCCGGGCGCCAGGCGGACCTGGACGACTCGCGCATCAACTTCGAAGACATCCCGCGCCTGACCGGGGCACAGTTGGCAAAGATGATAAGGCTGCGGGACGCCCGGCCTCGAAAGGTGGCAGTGAGCGTACGGCTTGACGCGCGGGTGCTTGCTTGGCTGAGGTCCAAGGGGGAGGGACACCTGACGCGGATTAACGACATCCTCATGAATTTGATGGAGGCGGAGCGGCGGACGCGGATGGGAAGGCGGCGGTGCGAGTAACCTACGCCGAGAGGAGGACTAAGCCGTCAACTGCCGAATAATCGCCTCGATTATTGGTAATGAGGGGGACCTGATAGTGGAGAGCACTCGCGGCAATCCACGCGTCGGCTGTTTGGATTGGACGCCCTTTTCTCTTCGCTGCGAAACAAACCTCGGCCCATTTGACACACAACTCGCGGTTGACCGGCAGGACAACGTAACGTGTCAGGTGTTGGGCTAGGTCGCGCTTCCGCCCTTGGCCCCAGGCCCGTTCGAGCGACCATCGCTCCAACTCAGCCAGCGTCATAAAGGAGATCCCGAGCAATCGACCTGTGATGTGGGACCGGTAGGCAAGCGCGCGCGTGTCTCCTTTGGAACAGCATCGACACTACGTCGGTGTCAACGATGGCGGCATTCATTGCGGACTGGCCGGGAGGGTTCCCTCTCGACGCCACTCGCGCAGGCGCGCAGCGAATTCTTCTGGCGACTCGTCCTCGCGCGACGGCTCTCCGAGCAGAGTCTCGAAGATGTCAGTTGGAGTGACGCCCTGCTGTGCTGCCAATTCCTCCAAGGAAGGCGGGGCGGTACGATCCTTGTGAGAAGGCCCGATTGGGCGTGTCCTGTTGTCCACGAATCCAGTATAACAAGGTCAGAGAGTCTGGGTTCCTGGTAACAGACTAATGGCTCCATGGAGGGCGTTTGCGGACGGAATCTCTTGCGAATACCGGGAACTTCTTACCCAGTCGTCGCAAGAACAGTGTCCGCAACCGGCCAGTTGCCTCTGTAGGGTGTCAGGAGCGCCGTTGTTGGGAGGTTAATCGGCGAATATCCCCTTCCTGATCTGCGATGGCAGAGTTACGGCCCTGCCGGACGAGATTTAGCATATAGTTGTAGTCGTCCGCACCGACGATTTTGCTCGACAGCAAGGACGAGCGATAAGGCTGTACCTGTTTAAGATCTTGCAAGCCCTGTCGAGGAGAGTCTGTATTTCTTTACCTTCCAGTCGGGGCAGCGTTGAAGACGCTCCCAAGCGTACCGGATTAGGGTGCACGTGGGAAAGGGACTCATCGCGGAGCTTACATAGGCGGTGCACCAACGGATCGCGATCCTGCGAAACACGCCGAATATCTCCTCCAAGCGTGGAAAGTTTCAATTTTCGTGAGAGGAGACCTTCAACAAATGGATTGTCCTTCAGCCTATTTCGGCGGGCTCCGTCAGAGAAATACTCTACGCTGGCTTTGACGGTAAGTAGAAATCGCTTGAGGCTCAAGGAGCAGTCATGCTGATCATATAGACGAGCCAGGCGAAAGAGAGTGTCATCGTAGTGAGCAATGAGCGTCAAGCTCCAGAAAGTCCAGCTTTGGTACATCTCAACTCGGTACGGCTTACTGGCGGCCTGCAGTCCCTTGAACAGGCGCCAATGATCTGAGGCTCGATGTGCTTCCACGCCATGTGGTCTAGCAGGCGTTCAAACTCTTTTTCAGAAGTGACGCGGATCGCCTTCATGTCGTCGCTCAGCAGTAGCAAAACTAGGTTCACCGATCACGCCACACACAAAGCCTTCGCAATACTCTCCGCCGCCTGCTTGCCCATGCGGATGCAGTCCGGGATGCCGATGCCCGTGTAGGCATTGCCGGCCAGATTGAAGCCTGGAATTGCCGACGCGCGCGCCTGGATTTCCGCGAGGCGCTGCGGGTGGCCAACCGTGTACTGCGCCATCGACCGGGGCCAGCGGAAGATCCGCCAGAACAGCGGCGCGGCTTGGAATCCCACGATTTCGTGCAGCTCGCTCAGAACCGCGGCGACAATCGCATCGTTGGATTCCGACAGAACGGCGCCGTCATCCATGCCGCCCAGAAAACAGCGGAGCAGGGTGGTCCCGGCGGGTACGCGGTGCGAGAACTTAGTGCCGACCCAAGTGCAGGCCACCAGACGGCGGCGCTCGCGCTTGGGAACCAGAAAGCCGAAACCGGCGAGCGGTCTTGGGAAGGCGCTGTCTGGGAAGGCCAGCGCCATCGTCATGGACGAGCTGTAGGGAATCCCGGCGAGCAGGTCCGCCAGTCGCCCGTCGAGGCCCGCGGCCAGCGTGGCGGCATTGTGCGCTTCGCAGGCCAGCACCAGATGTGCGCAATCGAGCGAGCCATCGTCGAGTCGTAAGCGGAATCCGCCGCCGGTACGCTCCACCGCAACGGCGCGGCGGTGCAGGATAGTGGCGTGGTCCGCGATGCGCGCGGTCAAGGCGGTCACGAGCTGGGCTAATCCGCCTGTCAGCGTGCGAAACAGCGGCTGGCTGCGGGCCTGGGCTTTATTGGCTTTGAGCTCCGCCAGCACGCCCCGGGTGAGGCTTCCGTATTTGGCTTCGAGCTCGACAAAGCGCGGCAGCACGCTCGAGATGCTCAGAGCGCTGGGGCTACCGCCGTAAATCCCGGAGAGCAGCGGCTCGGCGAGGTAATCCACGGCTTCGGCGCCGTAATGCTGGGTGACGAACGCCGCGACGGATTGGTCTTCCGGATGGCGGCCCGGCGGGTGGAAAAGCTCCATGCCCATACGCAGCTTGGTTGGCCAGCCGAGCAGCCGGGTGGTCAGCAGGGGGATCAGCTTGGTCGGCACCATGAGCTGCAAACCGTCGGGCAGCGGCACCAGGCGGCCGCGCTTCCAAACGTAAGTGACGCGCAGGTGATCGTTCGAACCGATGACTTCGCCGGCCATGTCGAGCTCGCGGATGAGCTCCATGGCGGCGGGTTTGATCGATATGAAGCTGTCGGGTCCGCCCTCGATGACGCAGCCTTGGAAGTGCTCGGTTTGGATTACGCCGCCGAGCTGCGGGCGCGCTTCGACGATGGTGGAGGGGATGCCGGCCTTCGCGAGATAGTACGCGGTGGAGAGGCCGGAGATGCCCCCTCCTACGATGGCGACGGACGCATCCATTGATTCTTGATTATCGCAAGGGGGGGTTGGCAGGCGAAAGCGCCTGCCCCACCTTGTACTCCGATGCGAAGCGCACGCGGTCGCTGATGGACGGGTGATCGTAGAGCCAGAATTCGATAAATGGGCTTGGGTTGGGATCGTCGAGCGAGACCTCGCCGAGGATCTGGAAGGCCTCGGCGGCCTCTTCCGATGAATTCGGCACGATCCCGTGGATCACTTCGAGGCCGTAAACATCGGCGTTGTGCTCCAGCATGCGGCTGAACGAATTGCTTATCGGCTCGCTCAGAAAACTGAAGACCGCGAGCGCCAGCAGCAGCACCGGCAGCGACGCCCAATCGTCCGGGCCGCGGATCTGCCAGCGTGCGCCCCAGTGCGCCAATGCCCAGCCCATTGCGTAATACGCCAGAAACAGGAAGACCAGGATGCCCACGGCCGCCGCGGCGATACCGATCCAGACGTGACCCAGGACGTAGTGCCCCATCTCGTGCCCGAATACGAACAGGGTTTGGCTGGTATTCATCTTCTCGATGGTGTTGTCCCAGACCACTACGCGCTTGGATGCGCCGATTCCGGTTACGTAGGCATTCAGCGATTTGAGCTTTTCGCTGGCTGTCATTTCGAACATGCGATCCGGCGGGATCTCGAGGCCGCCGCGCGCCACCACTTTCTCGATGGCCGCCACCAGCGCGGGCTGCTTGGCCGCCAGCGGCTCAAACTTGAAGAACAGCGGCTCGATCGCCAGCGGCTCGATGAACATCAGAAATACCAGGATGGGAATGGCGGCCAGCCAGAAATAGAACCACCAGCGGCGCGGGCTGCGGCGCATCACGCCGTACAATACCCAGATCAGGACTCCGGCCAGCGCAAATGTGAGCAGTTCGCCCTTGGTCCAGTCCCAGAACCAGGAACCCCACGCCTGGATGGATTGCTCGTATTTCAGCGAGAGATGATGGCCGTAGAGGGAGATCGGCAGCGATGCCGCGTCTATTGCGACCAGCAGCAGCGGCGCGAAAATGTACGCTTGCAAGATGCGGCGGCGCGAGGCGGCTTCCGCCCAGTCGCGAAAGCGCGGCGCGATCTTGGTGGCCAGTACTCCGATCAGCAGGAGTATGCCGTAAGCGGCCGCGATGAAATGCAGGCGGTTGCGGGCGGTTGCATATTCGATGGCTTTCGCGAGCTTGTCCGGCGGGAGGGTGTACGTCTTTGCGGCGGCT
>JBEKUO010000065.1:0-21324 GCA_049514955.1 Bryobacteraceae bacterium
GCGGAAGCACGTCGGTAAGACCGGCGGATTGAATGCCGGGTATGTGTTCCACGTTGTCGAGCACGCGCCGATAGAAATCGGTCTGTTCAAGATCGCCCTTGTAGAGATTGTCGGTGGGCAGGCGCATGCGAAACGTCAAGACATGGTCGGGGCGTATGCCCGAGTTCACGTGTTGCAGATTCACGAAGCTCTTCATGGCGAGTCCGGCGGCGATCAGCAGCATGCTGGCGAGCGCGACCTCCCCAGCCACGAGCAGACCCCACACACGCGTCCGGCCATGCGATTGGGAAGACGTTCGGCCGCCGGCCTTCAACGCGTCGTTCACGTCGGCGCCGGCGACATAGAGCGCGGGAATCAGTCCGAAAATCAGCGCGGCTCCGATGGAGATCAGCAGCGCGAAGCCGAGCGCGCGCGCATCCACGCCGATAACGGGCCGCACGATCTCGGCGCCGGCCTCCGCCATCGGAAGCGTGCTAGGGAGTGCCGCGCTCAGAAGGTCGACGCCCCAGACGGCGAACAAGACTCCGAGCGCGCCTCCAGCGAAGCTAAGCAGCAGGCTTTCGCTCAGAATCTGCGCGATCAGATGGCTGCGCCGCGCGCCCAATGCCGCGCGAATTCCCATCTCTTTGCGCCGGCCCGTGACGCGCGCCAGCAGCAGGCTCGCCACGTTCACGCATGCCAGCAGCAGCAGTAGCCCCACTGCGCCCAGGAGCAACAGCAACGCGGGCCGAATATAAGCGAAGAGCGCCTGTTTCATCCCCACCACGCTCACATCCCAGCCTGCCAGCCTGGGGGTCTGCGCATCGATGCGGCGGGCGATGGCGCTCAACTCGGCCTGCGCCTGGGCGATGCTGACGCCGGGCTTCAGGCGGGCGATGACACCGAAATCGTGGGAGACGCGGCTCTTGGCGCGCAGTTGCGCGACCGGCCATGGCACGTAAAGATCGCTGGGCAGCGGCTGGTAGAAATCCGGAGCGAGCACGCCAATCACGGTGTACGGCTCGCTATTCATGGTGAAGGCTCGTCCAATGACTCGCGGGTCCGATCCGAAGCGGTGCTTCCAATACCCGTTGGTGAGCACGGCGACCGGGTAACGTCCTTGACCTGCGCCCTCAGCCGCCGTAAAGCCGCGTCCGAGAACGGTTCGGGCGCCGAGCATCGACAGGAAATTCGTGGTGACGCGCAAACCGGTGACCTGCTCGGGCTCGCCCTCGCCGGTGATAGTGCCGGTACCGACTTCGAGTAGTCCCATCTCCTCGAAGGATTGGCTCTGCTCCTTCCAGTCGAGGAAATTCGGCCCAGACGGCCCTTCGCGTTTGATCCCGTCCTTCAAATCCGTCTCCCAGATCAGCGCCAGGCGATCGGCGCCGGGATACGGCAAGGGGCGCAGCAGGACAGCATTGACTACGCTGAAGATGGCGGTGTTCGCTCCGATGCCCAGCGCCAGGACCAGCAAGGCCACGATGGTGAAGCCGGGCATCTTGCGCAAGGCGCGGAGAGAGTAGCGCAAGTCCCGTAGGAGATTGGGCATTTGTATGGGGTGGAGCATGCGAAGGGCCGTTTGCGGGAGTGGGCAAGTGAATGAGATTATTGGCTGCAGCGCGATCGCGCATGGCGCGAGTGTCCGTTTGTGGGAATCAGTCGTTGGGTTCGCGCGGGGTGCCGTCTCCTCAACGGCCCGCCACCGTTCGAGATTCAGGGAACGGCGAAGGCAACGTTCTCACAACAGCTTGGACGCAGCGCCGCCGCGTTAGACACGGACCTTCGCAGCCCCTACGTGTGAATTGAGGATGGGACAATCACCTCAACCGAGTCGTAGCGTCTAAAATCGGCGCCGTTGAACGTAAGAATGCGCCGCACGCCGTGCACATTCATCACCGACACCAAATGTGCATCGTGCGCCAGCTTGCCGGAAACCAGGTGGACGGAGACCAGTTTTTCCCAAGCTTCCGCTATACCCGACTTCCCCTCTAAGACCCGGAAGAGGTCGCGCAACACCCGTACCTCGCCCGCCGTCATCAGAGGACTCATGCCAAGGCCGTTCTCGGCGATGGGCCGTGTGGCCACTACCCAGAACTCCACGAGGTTTTGCGGCGCGACGCACAACTCGGATTCTTGCCGCCGGAGGGCAGCCAGCGCCATTGAGGCTACCGCGCACTGAGGATGTTCAGGTTGTAGCAATCGTAACAGGACATTAGTATCGGCGAGCGTTTCCATCACCGTCCGTGGTCACCATAGATCGCTTCCCGTTCCATCGCGGCATCCGGTAGGACGACCGTACTTCCGGAATGACTCGCTACCCATGCCTCAAACCGTCTGATCCACTCTTCCATCGATAGCTTGTTTTGGCCGCTTCTTGCCGACACCCGCCCGCTGAGCAGGCTTTGCAGATATTCGCCTACTGGCATGCCTTCTGCTTTGGCTTGCGCCAGCATATCGGCCTCAATCTCTTGCGGCAGTTCGATGGTCACTCTCATAAGTTTGCCTGCGTTACCTTGGGAGGTTTCCTCGAATATTAGTGTATCGTGCCCGCCTCGTCTATTAAACTCCCGCTCTGCTACGCAGAAGTCGCAAAATCAAACCCCCGGGGTCTTCGCCGGCTCGCCCTTGCGGCGCACGGGGGTTTCCGGCGGCTTCACGCCCACGGGTCCCAGCGCCTGCTTGCGCACCTGCTCGAAGTACTGCTGCACGTAGGCTTGCAAAGCCACAGGCACTTCGTCGCGGCTGATTTCCCCGTCTGCTTCGGCGTGGTGCGCGGTGCGCTGGGCGTACGGCGTGCGCAACTGCTGATTGCTGTTCTGGACTTCCACGGTGACCTCTCCGGTCACATTGGCGGAGCGCTTGCCGATGATCTCGCTGATCTTGCCCATGGCCGCAAGCTGCTCGGCGAGTTTCACATCCTTGCTGCCATCCTGGCGTCCAATGCCGCTGCCGGGTTGCTTGGTGGATGGCTCCTGCCCACCCTGGCCACTACTGCCCGACTGGGCGCTCTGAGCATTTTGGTTATCTTCCCCGGGCTGGCCGTCCTGTGCATCGCCCTGCTGCCCCTCGCCCTGTTGTTTGCCCTGCTTGCCATCCTGGCGATTGTTGCCTGCTTGCCCCTTCGACTGGCGGCCGCTCTTCACCGAGGCTTGCGGTTGCCCTGCCTGGGCGCCGGGCTGCTGCCGCATGCGATTTAGCAGGCTGGACATGGCGTCGCGGAATTTGGCGAGCAGGCTGGAGTATTCAGCGGTATTGCCGGCGCCCTGCTGTTCGCCCGCCTGGCCCTGTTTGCCTGCGCCGGGTCCCTGGCGCCCCTCCCCGGACGGCTGATTACCCGAGTTGGCGCTGAGGCCCTCGGATTCTTCGTTGTCGCTCTGTCCGGATTCGAGCTGCGCGGATGGGTCCTTCTGGGAGCCATCGGCGCGGCTGGATGCGGTCTTGCTGTTATCCACGTCCGGCACGCCTACGGTGTCGAGAGCCGTGTCCGGCGCGGCATCCAATTCACCGGGGCTCTTCTGCTGTGGGTCGTCCAGCGAGAAGCCGGTCTCCTCGCGGCGATCGGGCTGCCGTGGGTCCTTGCGCACGCGCGCAGTTTGCGGCTGTTCCGGCATGATTCCCAGGCGCTCCTGGACGATGCGAGCCAGCGGGGGGCGAAGATCCAGGCGGCGATCCAGGCCATAGCGCAGCGCGAACAGGCTACCGGCGATCATAGCCAGCAGTGCAGTCCAATAAATAGCTCGCGGCATACGGATCGGAATGGCGCGCCGCAAATCCAGCCCCGCCGCCAGGCTTTCGGCCTGCAACCATTGTGCGCGGCGCATCCCCGCCGGGGGGCGGACGTCGGAGGCGAAAAAAAGGGCAGTGGACAAGGTATCCGGCAGCCCCAGCCTGTGGTCCACGTGCTGGGCTACGCGATAGTACGAGGGCATGCGGCGCCACGTCGCATAGACCCCCACGGCCAGGGTCGCGGCGGGCAGCAGAAGCAGCCAGGGCCAATTTAGGATCTGGGTACCCAGTAGAAGAAGCAGGATCAGCGAGGCGAGCCCGGCACTGAGCGAAAACGCACCTTGGCGCACAGCCTCGTTGGCGAGGATACGGCGGCGGGCGCGTCGGACCGTTTCGAAGACCATGAGTCCCCGGGCATCGAGATAGGACTCCCAGGACCGCAATGGCCCCGGCTCCGTCTCGTTGTTACCATTATCAACTAAAATCAGAGTGTGCGAGTTGCCGGGCACAACTTCTCCTTGTTAACTCGTGTTCCGACATTCAGAGCCGTTGGGGGCGGTACAATGAAGCTGACCTCCATAAAAGGATTGGACCCTTGCGAGTTTTGATCGTAGACGACGAACCCAGCCAGCGCAGCGGACTGGCAGCCATGGTAGCAGCGTGGGGCATGACGCCGGAGACCGCGGCGGAGGGTAATGCTGCGCTCGAAGCCTTGAGCCACAATCCGGCCGATGTGATCCTTACCGATCTCAGCATGCCGGGTCTGGACGGCTTTGGTTTCCTCGAAAAGCTGCGGGAGATGGGCGACATGCCTCCCACGATTGTGCTGACCGCCTTCGGCAACATCGAAACTGCCGTAAAAACCGTGCATGAACTGGGCGCATTCTGGTTTTTGGAGAAGCCCATTCAACCCAAGACCCTGGAGGTATTGGTACGCCGTGCGGCGGAACACTCGAGACTGCGCACGGAACAGAAGGTCCTGATGCGGCACCTGGGATACAAGGGCACGCTTGGGGAACTGGTGGGCGCCTCCCCCAGGATGATGGAGATTTTCTCGCTTTTGCAGCAGGCCGGCCCGAGTAAGGCTTGCGTGCTGATCACCGGCGAAAGCGGTACCGGCAAGGAACTGGTGGCGCGAACCGTTCATGACCTAAGCCCGCGCCGGGATGGTCCGTTCATCGCCATCAACTGCGCGGCGCTCCCGGAAACTCTGATCGAGAGTGAATTGTTCGGGCATGAGAAGGGATCGTTCACTGGGGCTTCGGAGCGGCGGGCGGGCTGTTTCGAGGTGGCGCAACACGGTACGCTGCTGCTCGACGAGATCGGCGAGATGCCTATGCCCACGCAGGCCAAGCTGCTGCGCATCCTTGAGGATTCGAAGGTGCGGCGGCTGGGAGGCAAGGCGGAGTTCGAGGTGGATGTGCGGGTGGTGGCAGCCACTAACAAAGCGCCTGACGAAGCCCTGCGCGGCGGCCACCTGCGCGAAGATCTTTTCTACCGTTTAAACGTATTTCACGTCCACTTGCCGCCGTTGCGGGAGCGCAAGGAGGATATTTCCCGCATTTCCGAAGCGCTGATCGGCGACCTCAACCGCAAGCACGAGTGCCGGGTAAGCGACATTGCGGCGGACGTGCTGATGGCGCTCGAACGGCATAATTGGCCGGGTAATGTGCGCGAATTGCGAAACGTGCTGGAGCGCGCCGTGATCCTGGCGGGCGAAGGCACTATAGAGCTCAAGCACATTCCCGCGTTCCTGCAGACCCGGACAGCGCTGGCGGCCGCTGCCGGCGCGGGTGTGGCGGCCCCGGCGCTGGAGGGGGCGGAGGGGCCGGATTCGGTGCGCTTCAGCATCGGCACGACGGTGGAAGAGGCCGAGAAGGGCCTTATTCTGCGCACGCTGGAACACACTCGAAACAATAAGACGCGGGCCGCCGAGATCCTGGGCATCAGCTTGAAGACTTTGCACAACAAACTGAAGGAATACGCTTAGGCGAGCAAGCTCGCCAACATCGACAGAAAGCGTCGATGTTACGAGCGGGCGAGGGGGCGACACGGCGACACGGCGATCCGTCTTCGATGAGCCCCGCGGAGGTGCGGCAGGTGGCCAACTTCAGAAGGTCTGCTCGCCAGCATCGACAAGCAGCGTCGATGGTGCGGGCGAGGGGGCGACGCGGGCGATCCGTCTTCGGTGAGCTTCGCGGAAGTGCGGTGAATGGCCCGACTCGAGAGACGTTGCGGCCTTTGGCGGGCGGAAGCGCCTGCCCCACCTACTTTCCCATGTGGAGATTGTTGTGAATGGCGTAGAGCGCCAGTTCCAGGCGATCGGAGACGCCCAGCTTATCGAAGATGTTGTACAGGTGGTTCTCTACGCGTAGGCCAGCGGGCGGCGCGGCAATTGGCAGGCGGAAGCGCCTGCCCCACCTACTTTCCCATGTGGAGATTGTTGTGAATGGCGTAGAGCGCCAGTTCCAGGCGATCGGAAACGCCCAGCTTATCGAAGATGTTGTGCAGGTGGTTCTTTACGGTTTGCTCGCTGATGAACATCTTCTCGGCCATCTCCTTATTCTTGAAACCCTGCGCCACTAGCGCTACGATTTCACGCTCTCGTTGACTGAGCAGTGAACGCTCGCGCTCGCGAGTGCTGGTCGGCGGAACCCCGGCGACAACTTCGTCCGCGCCGGTGGCGAACTGCCGCATCACGGCGGCGGTGGTGTGGGAGTCCAGCCAAATCTCGCCGGAGTTCACCTTCCGGATGCTCTTGATAAGAAGTTCCGTGGCGCTCTGTTTCAGAACGATCCCGGAAGTGCCGAGCTTCATGGCCTGCACGAATTCGTTCTTGTCTTCGGAAGCGGTCAGCACGATGACCCTGGTCTTGTGCTTGCCGGTCTGGAGCCTTTGCAGCGTAGCCAATCCGTCCAGGCCCGGCATCTTGAGGTCGAGCAACAAGATATCCGGCTCGTATTGTTGGAGAACTTCCAGGACCTGCCGGCCATCCTGCGCCTGCGCGACTACTTCGAAATCCGGCTCCAAGGCTAGCAGGCGGCACAAGCCGTCGCGGAATATGGGGTGGTCGTCGGCCACCACGATGCGAATCTTGGACGCCGCGGATTCCGCCGTTGAGGGAACTTCCTCCGGAGCGTCATTGTTTTCAGCCATAACTCTTGTCGTACTAGGCTCATTGTAGAGATCCAGTAGTACTAAGTCAATCGGTTTGTCCAGTTGACAACGTTCAGGCGCGATTTTGCCGGGGGAGGGGGCGCCGGAATCTGCGAAAATCGGGTAACGCCTTTTTAAACTTGGGTTTGGTATTGTTAGGAGACAATGGCTGAAAAATGGGCTGAGGGCGAGTTCCAACGCTTCTGGAAGCGGCTGCAGCAGCTCGGGCTGAATGCATACGAGTCGCGGTCGTACCTGGTTCTGCTCGGCCACCCGCGGTTCAAAGCGCTGGAACTGGCGGCGCGCGCGCATGTGCCGCGGCAAAAGATCTACGAGGTGCTGGACAGCCTGGTGGAAAAGGGCTTCGCCCAGGTGGTGCAGGAGAAGACCAAGCTGTTCTCGGCGGTGGAGCCCGGATTGGCGGTGCCGGCCTACATGGCTCGAAAGCGGCAGATCCTCGATCAGGAGTTGACGGACCAGGGCCGCACGGGTATGGCTTTGATCGACGATCTGAAGGCGGTCTATTCAGAAGGGCAGGAAGGGCGCGGCACGCTGGATTTCCTCCGGATCGTCAGCGATCCAGCCCAGACAGCCGCCGAATACCGCCGTATGCTGTCGGAGGTGCGCTCGGAATACGTGGAGTTCTCCCGCCCGCCGTACGCTGTCGATCCGCTGGATGAGAAATTGGTCAAGCAGGCGCGCCTTTCGGGCGTGACCTGCCGCCTGCTGCTCCAAGCCGGCACTTTGGACGAGGCGCACCGGCAGACCCTGGAGGACTACGCCGCGGCGGGCGTGGAAGTGCGCCGCGCGGATTCCGTGCCCATGAAACTGGCGGTCTTCGATGGAAGGCAGGGCATGATCGCCCTGCTCGATCCGGTGATCACACGGCCGACCTGGACTGCCGTCGTCTTCAGCCATGAAGGCATGGGTGAGGCGATGAAGGGATTGTTTGAGGACCGCTGGCGGAGAGGCACGGCGCTGTAGGGCAGCCATTTCCTCGGACTGGTGGCGAGAACCAGCGCTTCGCTGCATGCCGAAGTCCAGCACGATCCGGAGGATACCGCACACCGCGATTCGGCGACGCAAGCTGCCATTACGGTCTGTGGCTTGACAAATTATGGCAAAATTGCCATAATTTTCAAGATGAGGAAATCCGAAAGGCGAAGAAATGCCAGGGGAGACGAAGCGGTCAGACCAACCGTTAGTTCGGCCGGTCGTCTGGATTGGCAGCAGCAAGCGCGATCTTTCGGCTTTGCCGCGCGAAGTGAAGGGTTCCTTCGGTTCCAGGCTTTATGAATTACAGCAGGGCAAGACGCCGCTCGACATGAAGCCACTGGCCCAGTTTGGATCGGGCGTTTACGAGTTACGGGAGAGCTTCGACCGGAACGCCTATCGGATGATGTACGTCGTGAATCTCAAGAAGGCGCTCTATGTGCTGCACGCCTTCATGAAAAAATCGAAGTCCGGGATCGGCCTGCCGAAGCCGGACGCAGAGCTGATCGGCGTACGCTTACGGCGCGCACGGGAGTTGGATATGGAGGACTGAGCGATGGCCAAAATCTCCTTTGAGAAAAGCAGCGGCAACGTGTTTGCCGATATTGGATTCACGTCAGCCGAGGCGGCGGAACTCACCGCTAAAAGCAGGTTGATAATCGCCATAAAGGACACGATCAAGCAGCGCAAACTGACGCAGCAGGAAGCAGCGCGACTCTGCGGCACGGATCAGCCGACGCTTTCCAAAGTGTTCCGCGGCCGCATGGAAAGCGTCACTATCGACCGGCTTGCAAGCTGGCTTAACTCGCTCGGACGGGACGTTGAGATCGTCGTCAAAGCATCCCCGCGCACGCGCCGCCAAGGTCGCCTGCGCGTGATTGAAGCCGCGTGATAGTCGCGGCACGAGGCGGCATTGCGTCAGGTGAGCTTTGAACGTGACCCTAAACCTAAAACCCGAAGTGGAAAAAGGCCTGGTTGCGCAAGCGCATGCGCGGGGCGTCTCTCTGGACGACTACCTCCAGGAACTTGTCGCGAAGGAATTGGGCCTGCCCGCCGCCGCGGAGCCGCTCCCAGCTCAAAAGCGGTTCGACAATCTTTCCGACGTCCTCCTCAACTCTCCCTTTGCCGGGGCCGATCTCGATCTGGGGCGATCCAAAGACCATCCGCGCCCTGTTGATCTTGCATGAGCGGCTTCCTGATCGATACGAATGTTCTGTACGAATACAATCGGCCGGGAGGCCTCGATGCCGACGTTGAGCGCCGGCCTGAGACCACGGATCGCGATGACGACAGCGGCGTCCAGGTTTATCCGATCCTTTACCTATACCGCCACTTTCTCGAACTGGAACTAAAATCCGTAGCGGTGTTGGACTACGTTCTGGGCTCAGTGAAACGTGGTAGCGCCGAAGGAGATACTGTCGCCCACTGGGGGCTACTTGCCCCGCACTACCTCCAAAAACGCACGCGCGGCGTGACTCAGCGCCCGGCGGGTGGGATAGACCAGTCGGATTTTCCGCTCGACGTGCAGTTCCTTCACCTGCACCTCGCACAGCAGGCCCTGCTCGATTTCTTGCTCCACGCACATACGCGGCAAAAACGCCACCCCTTCGTTGTTCTGCACCATCTTGCGGATGGTCTCGATGGTGGGCATCTCCACCGGCATGTTCAACGGCACCTTGCGCCGCTGAAACTCGCGCAGCACCACGTCGCGATAGGGCGAGACCACGTTATGCGCGATGAAGGTCTCCATGGCCAGCTCGGAAATCGTGACCGCCTTGCGAGGCGCCAGCCGGTGCTTCGGCGAAAGCACGAAGGCCAGCGCGTCCGTATAAATCACGGTAGAGGTCAGGCGTTCATCGGTGGGGTCGTAACTGATCACGCCCAGCTCCAGGTTGCCGTCCAGCAGCTCGTTGGGAATCCTGCTCGACAGGCTGCGGCGCACCTGCACTTTGATTCCGGGATAGAGGCGGCGAAAGTTCTCGATATGCCGCAGCAGGTAGAGCGACGTCGACTCGTTCGCTCCTACCGTAAGCGTGCCGGAGGAATTGTCGCGCAACTCGGCCAGCGAGTTCTGCAGCTCGCCGCGCAGGTTCTCGAAACGCCGTGCGTAGTCGAGCACGATGTGTCCGGCATCGGTCAGCACCAGTTCTTTGCCGGAGCGATCGATCAGCTTCTCGCCCAGTTCCGCCTCCAGTCGCTGCAAGGCGAGCGAAACGGCCGGCTGGGTGCGGAGCAGGCGGTCGGCGGCCCTGGAGAAACTCTTCTCGGTGGCTACGGTCAGAAAAACCTGGAGCGCGTGGAGTTCCATACGCTTTCTCAAGCATAACAAATCATTATACAGACCGCTAATATTATAAATTTGCTAAATTATGCACCCCCGGCCATAATGCTGACATACGGCGGTTTCTATGAGCGATCGCGTTTACATCTTCGACACCACGTTGCGGGATGGCGAACAGTCGCCGGGCTGCAGCATGACCGTTGCGGAAAAGCTACGTATGGCACGCAAGCTGGTGGAACTCGGCGTGGACATCCTGGAAGCCGGTTTTCCCATCGCATCCGAAGGCGATTTTGAAGCGGTGGATGCGATCAGCCGCGAGTTTCCGTGGGCCCAAGTAGCCGCGTTGGGGCGCGCCTGCACGCAGGATGTGGAACGCGCTGCCGAGTCGCTAAAGCACGCGCGCAGGCCGCGCATTCACACTTTCATCGCCACCAGCGACATCCATCTGAAGTACAAGCTGAAAAAGTCGCAGGAGCAAGTGCTCGACGAGGCGGTGGCCGCCGTGGAGTTGGCACGCGAGTACGTAGACGACGTGGAGTTCTCGGCCGAGGATGGCGCCCGCACCGACCCGGATTATCTGGAGAAGATCTCCAGGGCCGTAGTGGCCGCGGGGGCGCGTACCGTGAACATTCCGGACACGGTCGGATACTCGGTGCCGTTTGAGTACGCGGCGCTGATAAACCGCATCGTGCGGGCTTTGGGCGATTGCGCCGTCGTCAGCGTACACTGCCACGACGACCTGGGATTGGCTACGGCGAATTCCATTGCGGCTGTCGAGGCTGGCGCGCGCCAGATCGAATGCACTATCAACGGCATCGGCGAGCGTGCCGGCAATTGCTCCCTGGAAGAAGTGGTCATGCTGTTCAAGACCCGTCAGGACCGCCTGCCTTACGATACAGGCATCCGCACCGAGCACCTTTATTCCGCGAGCCAGTTGCTCACTTCGATGATCAGCTTCGGCCCGCAGCCGAACAAGGCCATCGTCGGGCGCAACGCTTTTGCGCACGAGGCCGGCATCCACCAGGACGGTTATCTGAAAGAGAAGACTACCTACGAGATCATGGACCCGCGGACAGTCGGGGTGCCCGAGAGCAAGCTCGTGCTGGGCAAGCACAGCGGGCGCCATGCGCTCAAGAAACGTACCGAAGACCTGGGCTACGAGCTGACTAGAGACGAGTTGGAGTCGCTGTATCAGCGATTCACGGCACTGGCCGACGCCAAGAAGGGCCTGCTCGACGAAGAGATCATCGACCTGATCGAGCCGGAAGAGCGGGTGATGAAAGTAGCCGCGGACTGAGGGCGTGGCGCAGGCTCTTAGCCTGCCGCGTCGGCACTCCTGCCGGCGCAAAGCCACGCCACGAGCACTGACGAATGGACCTGAACATCCTGGTTTTGCCTGGCGACGGAATCGGTACCGAAGTGACCCGCCAGGCAGTGCGCGTGCTGCGGCGCGTAGCGGACAAATGGGCGCATCAGTTGCGCCTCGCGGAAGGCTTGCTGGGCGGAGTTGCGATTCACCAGACCGGCAGCCCGTTCCCTGCGGAGACGGCGCGCCTGGCCGCGGATGCCGACGCCACGCTGCTGGGTGCCGTGGGGCTGCCGGAGTTCGATAATTGTCCGCCGGAGCAGCGCCCGGAAAAGGGGCTGCTAGGCATCCGCAAAGCGCTCGGAGTTTATGCGAACCTGCGTCCGGTGCGGGCGTTCGCCGCGCTGCTGGATTCGTCGCCTCTGAAGAACGCGCTGGTGGAAGGCACGGACATGATCATCGTGCGGGAACTGACCGGTGGCATCTATTACGGCACGCCGCGCGGGATCACGGAAAGCGGCGCCGAAACGCGGGCCGTCAATACGATGACTTATACCCGCGCGGAAATCGAGCGGGTAGCGCATGTGGCCTTTCGCCTAGCGCAGCGGCGGCGGCGTAAGGTGACTTCGGTGGATAAGTCGAACGTGTTGGAGAACTCCCAGTTATGGCGGCGGGTGGTCAGTGAAATCGCTGCCGGATATCCGGATGTGGCGCTCGATCATTTGCTGGTCGATAACTGCGCGATGCAATTGATCCTGAATCCACGCCGCTTCGACGTAGTGCTGACGGAGAACATGTTCGGCGACATCTTGAGCGATGAGGGCGCGGTGCTGGCCGGATCGATCGGCATGCTGCCATCGGCTTCGCTCGGCGGCCGCAAGCCTTCCGGCGCTTGGGTAGGGCTGTACGAGCCGGTACATGGCTCGGCGCCAGACATCGCAGGGCAGAACAAGGCAAACCCGCTAGGAGCTATCGGCTCCGTGGCGGCCATGCTGGAGTACAGTTTCGGTTTGACGGAAGAAGCCGCCGCCGTAAATTCGGCCATTGAAACAGTATTGGCGAGTGGTAATGTGACGGCGGACCTCAAACCATCGGGCGCACCGGCCACCACCGAACAGGTTGGTGAAGCGGTTTGCGCTAATATCGGATAGGCCCGGGAGCTTACCGGCTTGCGGGCCTGCTCCGATTATAAGAAAGGGTTCTAGGTTCTAGGTGCTGGGTTCTGGCAAACGCATCGCCCGTCTGCGATGGGTAGGCCAGCACCCAGCACCCAAGACCCAGCACCTGGTTTTAGCCGTATGCATCCCCCAACGCTCATCGAAAAAATCTGGGACGCGCACGTCGTGCACGAACAGGCCGGCGCGCCGACGCTGCTCTACATCGACCTGCACCTGGTGCACGAAGTCACCTCGCCGCAGGCCTTTCAGGACCTGCGCGAGCGCGGGATCAAAGTGCGACGGCCGGACCTGACCGTAGCCACCACGGACCACAGCGTTCCGACGACCGACCCATCCCTGCCGATTGTGGACGCGATTGCCGCAACGCAGGTAGCGCAGCTCGAAACCAATTGCCGCGACTTCGGGATTCGCTGCTATGGCAGGAGCAGCGAGCGGCAAGGAATCGTCCACGTGATCGGGCCGGAATTGGGTTTGACGCAGCCAGGCATGACCGTGGTCTGCGGAGACAGCCACACAGCTACGCATGGCGCTTTCGGCGCGCTGGCCTTCGGCATAGGCACCAGCGAGGTCGGGCACGTGCTGGCGACGCAGTGCCTCTTGCAGCGCAAGTCGAAAACCTTCGAGGTGCGGGTGGACGGTACGCTGCGGCCGGGCGTGACCGCAAAGGATATCATCCTGGCGCTCATTGCGCGGATCGGCGTAGGCGGCGGCACCGGCTGCATCTTGGAATACCGCGGTTCGGCGATCCGCGCGCTCACTATGGAACAGCGCATGACCGTCTGCAATATGTCGATCGAAGGCGGCGCACGCGCGGGCATGGTCGCGCCGGACGACGTTACGTTCGCATACCTGTGCGGCCGGCCTTATGCACCCAAGGGCGCCGATTGGGACGCGGCGGTCGCGCGTTGGAGGCAGTTGCCATCCGGTGAGGGCGCCACTTACGACCGTTCCATCACGATCGACGCCGATCGCTTGGAGCCGATGATCACTTACGGCACGAATCCCGGCATGGGCATACCGGTGACCGCGCCGCTCCCGGAGCCTTCGCAAGTGGCCGATCCGCTGCAGCGCGATTCCATACGAAAAGCGCTGCACTATATGGGGCTGGAAGGCGGCCGGCCGCTGCTGGGTCACAAGGTGAACGTAGTCTTCATCGGAAGCTGCACGAATTCGCGGATCTCCGACCTGCGGTCGGCGGCGTCGTTGCTGAAAGGCCGCAAGGTGAATCCGGATGTGCGGGTGATGGTGGTGCCGGGGTCGCAGCAGGTCAAGCGACAGGCAGAAGCCGAGGGTCTGCCGGAGATCTTCCGCGCGGCGGGTTGCGATTGGCGCGAGCCCGGCTGCTCCATGTGCATTGCGATGAACGGCGATCAACTGCAGCCCGGCGAATACAGTGTGTCCACCAGCAATCGCAATTTTGAAGGGCGGCAAGGTCCAGGCGGACGCACGTTCCTGGCCAGCCCGCTGACCGCCGCGGCGGCCGCACTTACCGGCGTAGTGACCGATGTGAGGACACTGCTATGAACGGCGCTATGAACTTCCGGAGCAGGCTCGTGCCGCTGCCCATCAATAATGTGGACACGGACCAGATTATCCCGGCGCGCTTCCTGAAGACTATTTCCAAACAGGGGCTGGACAAGCAGCTTTTCTACGACTGGCGATACGATGCGCAGGGGCAGCCCAAGCCCGATTTCATCCTGAACCAGCGGCGCGGGCGGGGCGCGCAGATTCTGCTGGCCGGCGATAACTTCGGCTGCGGCAGCTCGCGCGAGCACGCACCTTGGGCGCTCGGGCAATTCGGATTCCGGGCGGTGATCAGCACGTCGTTCGCGGACATTTTCCAGCAGAATTCGCTCAAGAATGCGCTGCTGCCGATTGTTGTGCCGGCTGACGCGCATGCCGCGCTGTTTGCGCTGGTGGATCGCGATCCGGATGCCGAGGTCACCGTGGACCTCGCATCCCAGACGGTGACTCTGCCGGATGGCCGCGCGGTTGAATTCCCGATTGACCCGTTCTCGAAGCACTGTCTGGTGGAAGGCGTCGACGAACTGGGCTACATCCTGAAGAACGAAGCGGCCATTGCGGCGTTCGAGACGCGGCGGGTAGGGTCGATCAATACCCTGGCGTAGGGTGGCGCGCGCTTTCAGCGCGGGGCGCCCGCTGGGCCGGGCGAGCTTCAGCTCGACGAATCAGACCGTGGGCTGAAGCCCACGGCGGCACGCTGAAGCGTGCGCTACGATGGCGGTAACATGGCGTTAGACTCGCATGCTGCAACGTTTTCTCATCGGGATGATTGCCGGGGCATGCCTGGCTGCGCCACCCGCCCCCGTAATCCTGATTTCCATTGACACTCTGCGCGCGGACCACCTGAGCGCCTACGGATACCACCGCACACAGACTCCCAACATCGATTCATTCGCACAGCATGGCACCCTTTTCACCAGCATTGAATGTCAGATCCCGCTGACGCTCCCTTCGCACACTTCGCTGTTCACTTCGACTTACCCCTTTGAGAACCAAGTCGAAGAAAATGCCGAGCGCGTGCCGGCGAAGGTTGTGACTCTGGCCTCTGTGCTAAAGTCCAACGGATACAAGACCGCGGCTTTCATCGGCAGCGTTTTCCTGGAGAGTGAGATGGGCCTCGACCAGGGTTTTGAGGTCTATGACAGCCCCTTCCACTTTGAGGCCTTCGAGCCCCTCTCGGGATCGATGTTCTTGGGTGGTGCAGGCCGGAACCCTGCGGTCAGAGACAGGCGCGACGGCGCTTTGGTGCTGGGGGCGGCCCGCCGGTGGCTCGCGGCCAATCGCGACGCGCCCGCATTTGTCTTTGTACACTTGTTCGATTTGCACAAGCCCTATGATCCCCACGCGGCTGTGCCGCGCCGGCCCGGAATCTCGGGTTACGATACCGAGCTTGCCTATGTCGACCAGTTGTTCGGAACATTCAAGCAAGCGCTGATCGCAGGCGGTTGGTGGGACAGGTCGCTCGTGGTCCTGTTGTCGGACCACGGCGAAAGCCTGGGAGAGCACGGCGAAGACAGCCACGGCTATTTCATCTACGAAAGCACACTGTGGGTGCCGCTGATGTTTCACTGGCCCGCCGGGACGGATTATCCGGCGCGCGACGGCCAGCCCGCGGGTCTGATCGATGTGGCGCCGACGATCCTGGATTTTCTGCACCTTCCGGCGCAGCCTTCCTTTGAAGGCCAGAGTCTACTTGCGAAGAGTCAGCCGCGCGCGGTCTACAGCGAGAGCGTCTACACGCACGATGCGTTTGGTTGGGCGCCGCTTCGCGGCCTGCGGATGGGCGGGTATAAGTATATCGAGGCACCGCGGCCCGAACTCTACAACTTGGCCGCAGATCCGCACGAGCAGAATAACCTGTTTGGCAAGGATGCGGCGCAAGTGCGAACGCTACGCGGCGAACTCAAGAAGTTGGTGGCCGCTCACGCCCCCAAGCAGACTGCCTCTCCAGCCGACATTTCGCCGCGGACGCGCGCGCTGCTTGCTTCGCTGGGCTATCTTTCCGGCGGGCCGCGGGCGCATGGAAGCTCCGCAGCGGACCCCAAAGACCGGCTACCCGAGTACCGGCTCTATGAAACCGCCCAGACTTTGCTCTATAACAAGCGCCTGAACGAGGCCGCCGCCACGCTGCGCCAACTTCTGGTGCGCGACCCTCACAATACTCTGGCGCGCCGCGATCTGGGCGGAACTTACATCGAGCAACACCTCTATGCCAAGGCGCGCACGTGCTTCGAGCAGGTGTTGGCGGTGGCGCCAGATGATTACATGGCGCAATTCGAGCTGGGGATCGCCGATAAGCACTTGGGCCTCTACAAAGAGGCTCTGGAGCATTTGCAGGTTGCGTGTAAGGTGGCTCCTGAGGCACAACAGTGCCGGCATGAGTTGGAGGAAGTTGAGAAGAAGACGCCGCCAAAATAGCCCGCCGGCAGATCCTACCGCCTGGCCACCGGGATCACGAATTTCAAGGCAGTGTGCGTGTCCGAGAAACGCGCGACCTTGATATCGACCAACCCGGCCTGCTTGCCCGCTTGCAGAACGCCGATTTCCGTGATGTCCTTCTTGCCTTTCGGGATTCGAGCGACCTCAGTTTCGCCAGGTCCTTTACGGCCTCGGCTTGCAGGAAGATCAGGTCGGATTCTTTGGCGGGCTTGCCTTCCGTTATGTCACTCGTTCGCGCCTTCAGTTGCTCGCGGAAGTTCGCATCGCCGACGCCGCATAGCGAGACGCGCACGCCCGGCTTTACATCCAGCTTGTCGGCCAAGCTGCGTGGATTGCGGATCTTGTGCGCCCACTTCTCCGCTTGCGGGCCCAGTTCGAACACCGCCGTTCCCTCGGGCGAGGTGACCCGCAAAAGGCCATCGGCGGCTTCCACCGACTGGATGCTTTTCAACGGAATCGATAACCGGAACTCGCCGCGAAAAACCAGTGCATCGGTCTCCAGCAGGGCTTTGCCTGCCGAAACTTTTCCCCCGAAACGGGCTTTACAAGCGGCTTCCTGTCCCATTGGCGCATTCTCCCAGCGAGGCGTCCAGCATCCGCACGAACTCGTCCACGTCGGATTTGCCGATGTTCATCGGCGGCGAAATACGTATGCAGTTGCCGTACGTGCCTCCCTTGCCCACCAGCAGGCCGTTGCGGCGCGTAGCTTCCATCAACTCGGCGGCGGCGCGCGCGGCGGGCGTTTTGGTCTGGCGATCCTCCACCAGTTCGAGCGCCTGCATCAGGCCCATGCCGCGCACATCGCCGATGATAACGTGCTTGTCGCGGAGCTCTTCGAGCCGGCCGCGCAGGTACGCGCCGGTTTCGGCAGCGTTGGCCAGCAGGTTTTCCTCTTCGATGAAATCCAATACGGCTTTGGCGGCGGTGGTGGTGACCGGGTTGCCGCCGAACGTGGAGATCGTCAAGCCCTTGACGCCGTCCGCTACTTCGGGCGTGGCGACAGTCACTCCGATGGGACAGCCGTTCCCCAGGCCTTTGGCGCTGGTGATTACGTCGGGAGTCACGCCGTAGTGCTCGATGCCGAACCACTTGCCTCCAGTGCGGCCCCAGGCTGTCTGTACCTCGTCGCTGATGAAGATGCCGCCATGCTTCCGCACAATTTCGGCGACGAGGGCGAAGTATTCCGGCGGCGGTGTGATAAAACCGCCGACGCCCTGAATCGGCTCGGCGATGAAGCCCGCCACGCGCCCGGAGGTCGACGTGCGGATCAGCTCTTCCACGTCGCGCGCGCAGCGTACGTCGCAGGAAGGGTAAGTTAGCCCGAACGGGCAACGATAGCAGTAGGCATTGTGCGCGTGTACGATGCCCGGCTGCACGGCGCCACCCACGCGCCAGGCGGCCTGGCCGGTAAGCGCCATCGTCATGGCCGAACGTCCGTGATAGGAGTGCCGCAACGCAATGATTTCGGTGCTGCCCGTGTAGCACCGTGCGGCCAGAATCGCGGTTTCGTTGGCTTCCGTGCCGCTGTTGGTGAAGAACGATTTGGTGAGCCGGCAGCCGGGCGTGAGCGATGCGATCTTCTGCGCCAGCGCCGCCTGCGGCTCCGTGACGAACACCGTGGAGACGTGCTGCAACGTGTCCACCTGGCGGTGAATCTGGCTATTCACCTTGTCATTACAATGGCCGACGCTGATGGTCAGGATTCCGCCGAAGAAATCCAGGTATGAACGGCCGTCGGCATCGTACACGTACTGGTTCTTCGCCCGCGCGATCACCAGCGGTTCCCGGTAATAGTGGAAGACCGCGGGGAACAGGTATTCCTGGCTGGCGAGCAGAATCTCTTCTTTGGTCATGGCGCGAGTGGGTCGCGTGCGGGCTGCCGCGGCAAGCATTTAGTTTAGCGAGCCGCACTGGAATTTGCCACGAGTGTGGGGGCGAGTGTGGGGGCGCCGGAATTCCGTTACAATGTGGGTAGTCTGGATGTGCGCCCGTAGCTCAGCTGGATAGAGCGTTTGCCTCCGGAGCAAAAGGTCGGTGGTTCGAATCCACTCGGGCGTACCAGTCTAAACCTTCTCCATTTATAACTTTACAGTCATCGTCGGACGTTCGATTGGAACTCTCCGTCGTGCCACTGCACCCAGAATTGTGCCCCTCTGCGCCGCGCGCGCCTGTTCCATGGCTTCCGAGCCGGTTTTGGATAGCGCATGCGTCGATTGTTCTGGAAGGTGCCGATATCGCGCTCGGGGGCGTCGTAATCGGACGGGATGCCGGCGCGATCGTTGATGACCAGATTGGGCTGCAACTGGCGCATTATGCGAATCAGCCTCGGGGGCGTCCCAAGTCCGCCGCCGCGTCGTCGAGGCCGTCGAGAACCACATGCCGGCGTTGCCATAGTTGGTCGGCAATTCGCGCACCTGCCCGTGCAGACCATATTCTGGAATGCACAGTTGCAGGCGAGGCTAACCTCGCGGTCTCCGGCGACCAGCACCTACGCGGCCAAAAATCCTTCGCAGGTATCGGCATTATGCGCCCGGTCGATTTTCACCGTACCTTATAAAGGGTAACGATTCGGTTCATTTGAAGCCCGCATGGGACAATGAAACTTCATGCACAAACGCCTGCCCTTCGCGCTCTCGTGTTACGCGGTGCTGGCGCTGCTGGCTTGGTTCACGCTCGGCGATGCCGGTATTTATGTGAACGGCAGGCTGGTTCTGTTTCGCACAGCCGTCTGGATTCTCCTCGGCGGGCTGACCCTCAAAACGTGGATCGCTTATAAGGCCGGGTGGTAGGGTCGCCGCTAAAAGCTCCGCAAAATCCCGCTCGAATCCGGCTGCTTTGGCGGCCGCACCAGCGTCACCATAATCAGCGCGGCCAGGCAGGGCACCATGGAAGCCACGATTATGATCGGTTGAAACGACATGCGGTCGGACACACGCCCTATCAAATACGTCGAGACCAGCGTCACGATGCCCGCGCCGGTGCCGCTCATCCCGCTGACGGTGGCCACCGCGCTGCTTTGGAAAACGTCAGCCGGCAGCGAAATGAAGATGGTGGAGCAGGCGGCATAGGCGAAAGTCGCGAAGGCAAACAGCCCCACCAGCAGCCAGTAGCGCGAGCTGAACGCCGCCGGAATCAGCAGCAGCATGCTCGGACCGAAGATCGTCACCACGGTGCGGCGGGATTTGCCCACGGACCAGCCGCGGCGAATCCAATAGCTGGAAAGGCCGCCGCCGAAGAAGTTGCCGAGATCGGCCGCCATAAAAGGCGCCCAGAATCCGAGGGCGCTCTCTTCCATGCGAAACCCTTTGCTGGCGAGGTAAATGGCGAACCACTCCGCGATCATGAACCAATAGGGATCGAGCAGCGAGCGGCCCACCACGATACCCCAAGTTTGGCGGAAGCGGAAGAGCTGCGAGGGGGCGATGGGGCGAGCGGGCGAGCGGGCGACTCCAATTTCGGATTGCCGGCTGCTTTGAATGAGTTTCAGTTCCTCCGGTGTGATACGGGGATGCGTTTCGGGCGTGTGGTAGACCTTCCTCCAAACGATCAGCCAAAGGAAGCCCAGACTGGCGGTGATCAGGAAGGCCGGTTGCCATCCGCCGAAGGTGTGATACAGGAAGAGAACCAGGAAAGGCGCCACGGCGCCGCCGATTGACGAGCCACTATCGAAGAGCGCCACGGCCCAGGCCCGCTCGCGGTCTGGGAACCATTCGGAGACCGCTTTAGCCGCACCAGGCCAGCCCGCGGATTCGCCCGCGCCCAGCAGCGCACGGAAGATACGGAAGCTGCCCAAGCCGTGCGCCAGCGAGGTACAGGCGGCCACTACGGAATAAAACGCCACGCTGAGCGACAGGCCCGTGCGCGTACCCAGCCGGTCCAAGGCGCGCCCGGAAATCGATTGCATGATCGTGTAGGAGATGCGGAAAGCGATGAGCACCGTAGCGAAATCGGTGTTCGTCCAGTGATACTGGTCTTTGAGGGCCGGCGCCAGCACGCTGAGCGTCTGGCGGTCGATGTAGTTGATGACCGTCGATGCGAACAGCAGGATGCCGATCCACCAGCGGAGATTACGAATCAAGATGAAGACCATCATAGAGCCATTCCGGATCAAGAGCGTCGAACCTCTGCGGCAGACTACGCGCGAGGAGCGGGAACGCCTGCTGTCGGAAGCCGGTTACAACCTGTTCCGTATCCAGGCGAAAGACATCCTGATCGACCTGCTCACCGATTCGGGAACCAGCGCCATGTCCACCGAGCAGTGGGCGGCGCTCATGCGCGGGGACGAATCCTACGCGGGAAGCGAGAGCTTCTTCCGCATGAAACGCGTGGTGGACGATCTCACCGGCTTCCGGCACATGATCCCCACGCACCAGGGCCGCGCCGCCGAGCGCATCCTGTTCACGGTGATGTGCCGTCCCGGGCACGTGGTGCCGAACAACACGCACTTCGACACCACGCGCGCCAACATCGAGTTCACCGGCGCGCGGGCCGTGGACCTGCCGATTCCGGAAGCCGCCGACACGCAGGCGCGCCTGGATTTCAAGGGCAATCTAGACGTCGAGGCGCTGGAGCGGCTGATCCTGGAGACCGGACCGGAACATGTCCCGCTGGTGATGCTCACCATCACCAACAACTCGGGCGGCGGCCAGCCGGTGTCCATGGCCAATATCGAAGCTGCGCGCCGCGTGACCGCGCGATTCGGGATTCCGCTGTATCTGGACGCGTGCCGTTTCGCCGAG
>JBEKUO010000066.1:0-16616 GCA_049514955.1 Bryobacteraceae bacterium
CCCAGCCCCCAGCGCCCAGCCCCTAGCCCCGCGGCGCGCGAGCGCCGCCTCAATCCCATCAAACTCCGCCAAATGAAGCAACGCCGCCGCGAGATCGAAGACGAAGTCACCCGCCTGGAAGTAGAAATCGCCGACTACGAACGCGCCTTGGCGAACTTCACGAGCGCGGATGAAACCATGCGCGTAAACGACCTTCTGAATGCCCGCCGCACCGATCTCATCGATCTGATGACGGAGTGGGAGGACGTAGCGCAAACCATCGAGGCCCACAAGTGAGCATACTTTACCTGACCGAGAAAGACGTACGCGATCTGTTGCCCATGCCGGAGTGTATCGAGCTGATGCAGACGGCCTTCACGCGCCTGGCCAGTGGCGAGGCCGTCAACCAACCGCGGCGGCGCTTGATCCTGCCCACCGGATCGGTGCTGCACTATATGGCCGCCGGCGATGGCGAATACTTCGGCGCGAAAGTCTACTCCACGAATCCCCGATACGGCGCGCATTTCCTGTTCCTGCTCTACCGCGCCGTGGATGCCCAGCCGCTGGCGTTGGTGGAAGCTAGCCATCTTGGGCAGATTCGCACCGGAGCTGCCAGCGGACTCGCCACAAAGTTCTTGGCGCGCGAGGATGCCCGCACGCTAGCCATTATCGGCAGCGGATTTCAGGCCCGCACGCAGCTCGAGGCCATGCTCGCCGTGCGAAAGATCGCGGAAGTGCGTGTCTGGAGTCGCGATCCCGCCGAACGCACCGCATTCGCCGAGGAGACCACCGCCGGCACCGGCCTGCCAGTCCACGCCATCGAGACCGCCGAGCAGGCCGTGCGCGGCGCCCAAATTGTGGTCACCGCCACGTTCGCCAAGGAACCGGTTCTGGCGGCGGAATGGATCGCTCCGGGAGCCCACATCAATGCCATGGGTTCCAATCAAGCCAACCGCCGCGAGATCCCCGCGGAACTGGTTCGGCAGGCCGATTGGATTGTAGTGGATTCCATCGAGCAGGCGCGTCTGGAATCGGGCGATCTCCTGATGGCGCTCGACGACAAGGATTGGAGCAGCCCGCGGATCGTCGAACTAAAGGACATCGTATCGGGCCGCACACAAACCCGCACCGGGCCGGAACAGATTACATTATTCAAATCGAATGGATTAGCGGTGGAAGATGTGATTGCGGCCGGTTTCGTTTACCAGCGGGCGCTGGCCGCCGGCCGCGGGAGCCCGGTCGCAGCCGGTCACTCCTGAACGGGCATCTGCTGTTCGATATCGCGCCAGGCGCTGATCTTCAGACGCCGGCACACCCAGCACAGCGGTTCGCCCGGGCCGCCGGAAGTCTCCGCCCCGCACACCGAGCACTTGCCGGGCTTCTTGAATTTGTCGACCATCAGAGACCTTCTGGCCTGCTCCAGAATCTCGGGGTCGATGACCGCATCGGATTTGAGTGGCAGCTTCCGTTTCATTTCGGTTCCCAGTCCGTATACACACTATACCTCGGAGCGCGCCCGAGCGCCATTCCTAAAAAGTACTGCGAGGTATATCAGGCCGCCTCTGGTATCTGCATAACTACCGCGACATCCAACGAAGCCTGACAGCGCGGGCATTTTTGCCCGGGCGATACTCTCGCCCGCTTCCCGACTATAGTTATGACCGCCGGCACCGTGTGGGTGCAGATCGGGCAATGTGCCTGGCCGCTGACGCCGTTCTCAACAAGTGCTTTCATCGCCGTGCCCTCTCAACACATCGGACGCTGAAAATCCGGCGAGGTTGCGCCAATTTACAAAAATTTTCAAACGGCGGCCCCGGTCTCCCGGCCCAGGCGTCGAAAGGCCGCCAGTTATGTCACCATGGCTCTATGAGCCAGCAGCCGCAACCGCCCAAGATCCAGATGAATAACACACCCGAATACCGGGAGAACTACGCCAACAGCGTGCAGATCCGCGTCAACCTGTGGGATTTCCTCCTGCTTTTCGGATTGGTCAACCAGACTTCGCCGGACAGCGTCACCATCCAGAATTTCCAGGGGATCTTCCTTAGCCCGCAGCAGGCCAAGGCGTTGCTGAACGTGCTCCAGCAGAACGTCACCCAATACGAAACGGCTTTCGGCGAGATCAAGCTCGAGCCGCACCAGGTGGGCGGGACCGTACAGTGAGCCCGGAGCCCGCGCGGCGCCGGCAGATACGTCCTGAAACCTACCTGTACTTCCTGGCCCTGTTCGCCTTCATCGCCTTTCTGACGCACGCGCCGTTGCTGCGCTTGCCATATTATTGGGACGAGTTGGGCCAGTTCGTACCCGCCGCGCTGGACATCTTTCACAGCGGCGCATGGATCCCCCACTCGACGGTTCCGAACGTGCATCCGCCGGCCGTGATGGCGTATCTGGCCGCGTTCTGGAGCGTGGCAGGCTGCTCGCCGCTCGCGACGCGCATCGCCATGCTGCTGTTGGCCTCCGTGGCAATCCTGGTGGGTTTCCTGCTGGCTATCGAGCTTTGCCGCAATGTGCGCGGCGCGCCTGCCTTCATGGCCGTGATCCTGCTTTGCGCCTCTCCGCTGTTCTTCGCGCAAGCCATGCTCGCGCAACTGGATATGCCGGCCATGCTGTTCACCTGCCTCGCATTGCTCCTGTTTGTGCAGCACAGGACGCGGCTGGCCGCCATGGTTTGCGTGGTGCTGGTCCTGGTGAAGGAAACCGGTCTGATCGTGCCGCTGCTGTTCGGCGCGTGGCTGCTGTATGAGAAGCGCCCGCGGGACGCCGCTTGGTTCCTGTTGCCCGGACTCGCGCTGGGCGCCTGGCTGGCGGTGCTGGCTCACGGTACCGGGCACCTGTTCGGCAACTCTGAATTCACGCGGTACAACCTGTACTACCCGTTCCATCCGGTTCGATTTGCGTTTGCACTGGGCCGCCGGCTGTATTACCTCTTCTTCCAGGATTTCCACTGGATCGGGACCATCGCGATTCTGCTGGCACTGCGGTTCCGCCTGCCGAGCCGCACGCGGTTGGCAGGCGAAAGCGCCTGCGCCACTCGGGGTGGGACAGACGCTTTCGTCTGTCAACCTACCCTAGCGGTCTTCTCCACCCGCGCCTGGCGGATCGCCTGGCTCCTGATCGGCATACATGTGCTATTCCTCAGCACCGTTGGCGGCGCGATGCTGGAGCGCTACCTGCTCCCGGTACTGCCCATCGTATACACGGCGATGGTCGCCGCCATGTCGGCCTACCGGCCTACGCTCAAGGCTGCCTGCCAGCTTGCCTTGCTCGCCGGATTGATTGCGGGCAACTTCTGGAATCCGCCCTATCCCTTTCCCTTCGAAAACAACCTGTCCTTTACGGACTTCGTCAAGCTGCAGCAGGCCGCGGCGGAATTCCTCGAGCGGAATTATGCGGGAGCGCGCGTCGCCACCGTCTGGCCCCTGACTTCCGCGCTCAGCCGGCCTGAATTCGGCTACGTCAGCCGCGCCCTGCCCGTGCACAGCCTTCCCGACTTCACCGCATCCAGCGTGGATAAGGTCGACTGGCACGACGCGCGGGTCTTCGTGCTGTTCTCGCGCATGTGGGACCCGGAGTGGAGTTGGACCCGCATCGAGTTGGTGCGGAAGATCTGGCGGCGGTTCTACGGCTACGAGCCGGAACTCTCGATCCCGGACATGCGGAGCAGACCGGTGTCGCCGCTGGCCCACTGGTCGCGGCGCGGCTTGTGGATTGAGGTTTACGAGGTCAACACGGGTACGGCTGCTTCGGCGCCTTAGGATCGAACAGCGGGATATAGCGCCCGTCGACATCGGTGAACCCATACTCCTTCGCGAGCTCTGCGGCCCATAGCAACTGCCCTGTCTTGCGGAACGCCTTGGGATCGGCCGCCAGCGCCGCCACCGCGCGACCCACATATTCCGGCGACTCGCTCAAATCGAAGCGAAACTGTTTCTTGAGCGCCTCCGTACGCATCTGCATCAGCACCCGCTCCGTACGCATAAATCCTGGATTCAGCCCCACCGCCGTTACCTTCGATTTCTTGAGTTCACGGCTCATGTCCGTTACCAGGCGGTTCACGAACTCGTGGCCCAGATCCCAGAGAATCTGTCCGCGATATGCCGACACATCGGGATGCAAATTGTCGGTGACGTGAACGATGAGTCCGCGCCGCTGCTTCGCCATGATGCGGGCGGCATGCACGCTGGCAAGCCACGCGGCGTTGATGGTGCCGGCTGTGTCGTGCCAGTTACCGGCGGGCAAATCCCAAAATGGCTTGGACCATGCGGCCATATCGAAGAGCGTGCCCCAGGCGGAATTCACCATGACGTCGAGCCGGCCCTGCTCCTCTGCGACGCGCCGGAAAAGCGCGGCCGCCTGCTCTTCGTTGCCCAGATCGCAGCGCGCCGGGATGCCGTGGCCGCCGCGCGCGCAGACTTCCTCGGCGGTATCTTCCACTGTGCCAGGCGCGCCATCGGCGGGCTTGGGTCCATGGCGCGAGGTGCGCGCCGCCACATATACAGTGGCGCCGGCGTCACCCAAGGCGAGCGCGATTCCCCGCCCTGCCCCGCGGCTGGCGCCCGTAACAACAGCGATCTTTCCCTGCAATGCCTTCATAATGGCAGCATAGGCCGCCATTCCTGACACCTAGTGTCATGATTCAATTGCTGGGATCGTTTTAGTGGCTCGCGGCCACGGGGAGATTAGCGATCAATGTCCGTCGCCGCCGTCGCCATGGCCGCCATGATCGCCGCCACCGCCGCCTTGATCGCCGCCACCACCGCCGCCGTTACCGCCGCCGCCACCGCCGCCGGACGTCGGAGATGTGGCAGGGGAATTCGCAAGCGCCAGCACGCTATTCGCCGAAGACCAGACCGAGCTCGCATTTGTGCCGGCGCCTATGAAAAGGCCTGTACCGGTAAGCGCGACGAGGGCTACCAAGAGCGTGTATTCGACCAGGTCCTGGCCGCGCTCCTGGCTGATGAACCTCCTGAACCAGTTCTTCATACTCGTCTCGATTCAGTACGCGATATAGCTCGCCTCGATCTTCTCGCATATATTGGGAACAATCAAATACTCGCTTTGGTTATGGCCGAATCGCCTGCTAAAGTCTTCCTATGCGTGCCGACCGGCTGCTTTCGATCCTCCTGTTGCTCCAGGTGCACCGGCGGGTGACTGCCCGCGATCTCGCCAAACGTCTGGAGTGCTCCGAGCGGACCATTCTACGGGACATGGAGGCGTTGAGCGTTTCAGGCGTACCGGTGGTGGCCGAGCGCGGTGCGGGCGGCGGCTGGAGCCTGATCGAGGGCTATCAGACTAAGCTCACCGGGCTGAACGCGGCGGAGATCCAGTCGCTGTTTCTCGCGCGGCCCCCGCGGTTGATGGCGGATCTGGGGTTGAAGCAGGAGGCCGACGCGGCGATGATCAAGCTGCAGGCGTCGCTGCCCGCCGGGTCCCGCCAGCAGGCGGATTTCGCGCGGGAGCGGATTCTGGTGGATACGCGCGGGTGGCGCGATCCCGCGGAATCGCTCGCCTGCCTGCCCGTGCTGCTGGATGCGCTCTGGCGGGAGCGGCAGGTTCGCTTCCAATACACCCGTGTGCTCGGCGAGCAAGGCGAACGGACCGGCGATCCGTTGGGACTGGTGGCTAAGGGAAGCGTCTGGTATCTGGTGGCGAGCGTGGAGAGCGAGCCCCGCACCTATCGCGTGTCGCGTGTTCGCGAAGCGGCGATTCTGGCGCAACCCGCCCGCCGCCCGCCGGGGTTCGACCTGGCGGCTTACTGGGAACGCTCGGCGGCGGAGTTTCGTGAGAAGCTGCCGCGCTACTACGCGACTTTCCTGACAAGCCCGGCAGTGATGCGCTGGGTGCGCTATCGCGGCTGGCGGCTGGAAGAAGAAGTCGCGGAAGGGGACGCGGTACGCGTGCGGCTGCGTTTCGATACCGAAGAAGAAGCGCTGCAGTTTGCGCTCAGCTTCGGCGGCGAGATCGTGGCGGTCGAGCCGTGCGAGCTACGGGCGAAAGCGCTGGACGCCGCGTTGGCCATCGTCCAGCGGTATGCTGTGTAGTGGCGCATGCTTCAGCGCGAGCGGACCGGGGTGGTCCCTCACCAATGCCGAAAACCTTGCACCGCTTCGTGGCGCAGGCACTCCTGCCGGCGCAGGCGAGTTTTGCTCGCCTAACTTCCGTCGTGGGTTTCTGGAGAGCGTGCCGCCGTGGGCTTCAGCCCACGGTTCAAAAATTCGGCGAGCTGATCTCAGTTCGTGCGCGGCTTCTTGAATGACCGGCAATTGCCCACATTGTGGCTCAGCAGATGGCTCAGCACAAGGACCAATGGCGTTGTCCCATCCTTCGCAAGGACGCCTGCCGGCTCCGCGCAGGCTTGCGACATATCTTGCAAGATCGCGAATGCCTCGATGTCATAGTACGCGCCTGGTCGCAGAGTGACAATCGCTCTCCCGTTCTCGTCAGTGATCGCCGTGGTTTTCGTCACCGGGTTCTCCCAAATGTCATCCGCCGCGACGATGGAAGCCCGCGCGACCGGCTTTCGATCGAAGCCCAGGACGGTCACTGCAACGGGAATCGACGGCGGAGGCAAATCGGGCGGCAAAACAAATCTCAAGTTGTCGACTTTTTGACCCGCGCCGACGATCACGATCCCAGCTTCCGCGCGGTTGATCGTTCCAGGAAAAAATGCTTTCCGATAATATGGCTTGCCATCCCATGGCGCAAAGTTCATGTTCACCGCGAAGACGTACGACCCGGGAGCGAGTAGACCGAAATCGAAACTCCCGTCAGCCTCGGTCAACGCGTGGGTTGCCTCCCAGTACAAGGGATCCGGGGGGGTGGCGTGCGCCAGCTTAGCAGTTAGGAAGAGGCCGTGAGCCGGTGTGCCATCTGCGTAATAGGCTTGCCCGCGAATGTGTCCATCCACGCGCGTGCTCCAGGAAATCTCGGCGCACGCGCGATCCTGGAGCGCGACCGTGGACTTTTGGAACGGCGCATACCGATCGGGAGCCGCCGCCGACACGCTGTACTGTCCCGGCGGCAGCCCGTCTGCCTTAAACTTACCGCTCGCGTCGGATGCTACGGTCTTCGATTGCGGGCCGCGAATCGAAACGGCGATGCCGGCTAGAGCGGAGGTGTCGTATCCGCCTTCGGCGTTCAACTGCTGACTCGAAATTTCGCCGAAGATGGAACCGCCCGCTGGCGCGTGCGGGAGAGCCTCCATCCACTGAATGTCCGCATCGCCGGCCCGGCTCGTTACTTCATGCGTCCGCGTGCAGCGGCCGGTGCTGACGACGCCATCCTTGCCGGAAAACGCGTAGACAACGTAGTCGTGGCCTGTCTCGAAATCGTATCCACATGCCGACTCTTGATCGTTGGTGTGGATGACCACCTCGCGTGCCACATCTCCTCTATAGGTTTTCGATACTTCGAAGTGGACAACATACTGCCCCGGAACAATAACCGTGATCGTCTTACCGTTCGCCGTTCTTTCCTCAAGTGGCTTGTCGTAGATGTGGCCGACACTGACCACGTGTCCGAGGAATAGGATGGGTGTGCTCCAGTAAACGGAACAGACCGGCGTCGGACCGGTGCAAGAGCACCCCAGCCCGAGCTTCGCTCCGACTACAAGAACGCCCAGTACGAACGAAATTGGTTTCGTTCCCATGGGTCAATGCGTCATCGCGTAAACCACATAGTTCACGCCGATGCGGATTCCCAGCGCGGAATACTTCTCCGGGTAATGTGGATCGTCCGCCCATTCCCACGAGTCTCCAATATCCGAATTGAACGAGATGGCCACCATCACCCGGCCATGGTCGTCGTAGATGCCGCGCCAGTGAGGGATCTCGCCGTCGTTGCGGTAAGTGGTTCCGCGGGCCAGAGCCCACTCGCCTGGAACCTGATAGCGGTCGTCCAGGTTGTAAATGGTGTGGAAGATGGCGTCGCTGCTATCGATTTCCACGACGGGACGGTCCGGAAAAACGAGTTGCATGCTCTCCTCGAAGCGCTCCCACTCCTCGGTTCCCCAGAAATCGTCGAGCATGAGGAATCCGCCCCGCAGAAGATACTCGCGAAGGGCTTTGGCCTGGGCGCGGGTCAATTTCCAATCGCCCATCTCGCCGGCGCACAACCAGGGGTAATTGTAAACATCGTCTCCGTCGTCCAGGTTGACGGGCTGTTCCACTGAGCGCGCCTGAATGCGGGTCAAGCGGCGAATGGCCTGCGCAAAGTGGCGATCCGCGCGCGGATAGTCCTGTGTCCAGCTCGTGTGCCCTTCCCGCCAGTCGCCACGACCGCCATAAAAGCGGGCGTAGCGCCCGAAACGGGCGTTGGGATGGTTCGGGTACATCAAGCGGCCGAAGATCCATTCGGCCTTGTCCCGCCAGTCGTCCGGCAGCGCTACGTCATCGTATGGTTCCAGGCTGGGATAAACGCGGAAGGGCTGCTGGGAGGCACACAACGCGGTGAGTAAGATGATGCCGGCCCACCACGACTTCGGGAGCTTCATTTCCGAGTGCCTTGCCTTGAGGATAGCACTGAATGTGGGGCAGTCCTTGGCGGGTAGTGCGCTAAATCTAGCGCAGTACCCCTTAGCGAGGCTAGGCGCGCTTCGCTTCGCGGCGGATGCCCTCGGCAATCCACATCCGGAGCTGCGTCTGGTACCCTACCGACTTGGCCGCCGCGATATGCTTCGCAGCGGCGATCTGTTCGGAGCCAGACGCAGTGAAATCGGAGACCTTGCGCGGGCATGGCGGTCGCGGATCTTCCTGGCCAACGCGGCCGACGGCTTGGCCTGAGGGGCCTCGGGCAACCGATCCCATACGCTCGCGACAGAATAACTCTCGAGATACTCGGCTGCATCCTTGTCCGATGGAAACTTCGGGAGTGGCGACCTTGGGGCAGTAAGTTTTTTCTTCATCGCTCTACCTACTTGCGGCGAAATAGAGCCTATGGTGGGAAAGTTATAACTTCTCGTTGAGAATGCGCCGGCTCCTGACGTAGCTCGGCAGGTACTGCTCCAAAGTATCCGCCGTAAGCTTGGCCGGCACTTCGAAAAACCGTTTCCCTTTGGCGTAGGCGTTTGTGCAATTACGGGTTGCACGGAAGAGGGCGTCTTGAATCTCGTGCCTTGCGCGACTCTCCAAGTCGATCGGAGATGGCAGCGCGGAATCCTGCAGCTTGTCACCGTAGTGTTTGTTTAGAGCGTCACGATCGGCAACGATTAGTGATTCCATGCAAGTTGTCATAAACAACACTTGATCGTCGGTGGCTCCGGCTGGCTTCGTCCAATTGTCCCGACCCTTCAGGTGCTTCCACGTGGCTTCCAGGTCCGCCAACGGATCCTCGCTATCAATCCACATGGCGACGTAATCGCCGGCGGACTTCTCAGCGTGGCCGATCTTGAAGTCGTCAAACGCGGCGCCATGTGAACCACACGCGTGTAGCCGCGGCATCCGTCCTTCGAACCCGGACTTCTCCAGGAGCCTACGGAAGCCTTCGCGGCAGCGGATCTGCAGTTCCTTCGAGTCTGCCCCAACCGCGCCGCCTTCCAGGTAAAGCGCCGATCTCACCAGCGCGTTCCTCCGATTTCGCCGCGTGTCCACAACTCGCCCAGCCGGTACTTAGCCAGCCATTTCGTCAGATCCTCCTTCTTGAGCCGGCGCATTTCAGTCCTGTGCTCATGCTTTTCGCACACGACTACAACTTCCGGACGTTCGGTCGTCGCATCGACGAGGATGTCGGAATGTGTTGTGACGATAAGCTGTGTGCGTTGCGACGCGACCACTAGAAGGGCCGCCACCTTCGGCAGGATGTCCGGGTGCAAGCCAAGTTCCGGCTCTTCGATACAAATCAGCGGCGGCGGCTCCGGGTCGCAGAGAATTGCGAGAAGGCAAAGGTAGCGGAGCGCACCGTCGGACAGGCGCGTCGCCGGAACCGAAGAATCACCCTCGCTGAAAAAGACCTGAACGGTGCCACCCTCAACGACAGGTTCAAAATCGGTCACGCTTTCATATAGATCTTTCAGTCCTTCCAAGATGGCGGCCTTTGCTTTCGGCGTCCGCCGCAGGCGGCTCAGGAAAAGGCCCCGATTCGAAAAATCCTCTTCGAGACGATCACTCCTGATATCGGTCTTCTGGGGTTCCCGAAATACAGTGTTCCGCCCAAAAGCCCACTCCCTGTAGATACGGATCGTCTCGTAGCAGTCGGCCAGATAAGCGATCTCCGGATACTGCTCCGGATCGCGGCGCTGCGCCAGAATAGACAGCCCGGCGTTGATGGCTCCAGGCGGCAGCTTGCGTCCCCCGATGCTGCCCCTCGTGTTGATTACGGGGTGTCCGCCTTCGAAACGATAGTAAAAGAACGGCCCGCCTAGACCCTTTAGGGCCACCTCATCTTCGACGCGCTCATCCTCCAAGCGAAAGCCCTGTTCGTCGCGAAAGGATAGAACGTGCCTTAGGGACTCTGCCCCCTTCGAGTACTTGATGACGATTTCGAATCGACGCCGAGTCGCGACGCCCGCCCTTCCACAACCACTCGGAGACACCGCCGCCACGGCGTACGACACCACGCAGATCCATACTCGAAGCCGCTGAAACCGGCGCTGCGCGTATGAGGGACAGCGCTTCAATCAGGTTGGATTTTCCGGCCGCATTTGGACCAATGAGAACATTGAGCGCCTCCAATTTTAAGGGTGGTGTGCCGGGTCCGAACGAGAGCAAGTTGTCGAGTTTGATCTCCAGCAGCAGGCGCCGGTCTGCCTGGTTTATATGCTGCATCAGTTCAGTCGCCTCGCCCCGTGACCACCGCCTTCACGAAATCCCGGTTCATGCGCGCGATGACTTCCAGCTTAATATCTTTCGGACACACCGCCTCGCATTCCCCGATGTTGGTGCAACTTCCAAACAGCTCCCGGCTAACCTGCGCCACCATCGCGACAGCCCGCCGATACCTCTCGGGCTGGCCTTGCGGCAGCGTGCCGAGATGCATAATCTTGGCGCCCGTGAACAGCGCGGCCGCCGCATTCGGACACATGGCCACGCAGGCGCCGCAGCCGATACACGCGGCCGCGTCCATGGACAGGTCGGCGGCTTCTTTGGACACCAGAATCGCATTGCCATCCGGCGCGCTGCCGGTGGGCGCCGTGATGAACCCGCCTGCGGCGATGATGCGGTCGAAGGCGCCGCGGTTCACCACCAGGTCTTTGACGATGGGGAAAGCGCGCGCCCGCCACGGCTCCAGGTAAAGCTCATCGCCATCCTTGAAATGCCGCATGTGTAACTGGCACACCGTAGTGCCGCGCTGCGGACCGTGCGCCACGCCGTCGATCATGAAACCGCACATACCGCAGATGCCCTCGCGGCAATCGTGATCGAAGGCCACCGGCTCCTCGTTCTTAGCGATGAGGCTCTCGTTCAGAACGTCCAGCATCTCCAGAAACGACATCTCCGGATTCACGTCGCGGACTTCGTACCGCACCATGCGCCCCTTCTCGCTCGCATTGCGCTGCCGCCAGATGTGCAGAGTGAGATTCATTTACTTATAGCTCCGTTGACTCGGGTGCACATAGTCGAAATGCAACGGCTCTTTGTGCATCTCGGCCAGCCCATCGCCGTGGAACTCCCACGCCGCCACATAGGAGTACTCCGTGTCATTGCGTAAAGCCTCACCATCGGGCGTCTGATATTCTTCGCGGAAGTGGCCGCCGCAGGATTCATCGCGCTGCAGCGCATCGCGGCACATCAACTCGGCAAGCTCGAAGAAGTCTCCGACCCGCCCGGCTTTTTCGAGCGATTGGTTCAACTCCTCGCCGGTCCCCAGCACTTTCACGTCGCGCCAATATTGCTCGCGCAATTCGGGGATCTTCTCTAGCGCGTATTCGAGGCCCGCGGCAGTCCGCGCCATCCCGCAGTATTCCCAAACCAGCTTGCCCAGGTCGCGGTGGAACGAATCCACCGAGCGCGTGCCTTTGATCTCCAGCAGGCGTTTGGTGCGGCAGGCCACATTTGTTTCGGCTTCGCGAAAGGCCGCGTGGCTGGTGTCGACCTTGGGCAATTTCGAAGTCGCCAGATAATCGCCGATGGTATAAGGCAGGATGAAGTAGCCGTCGGCCAGCCCCTGCATGAGCGCGCTCGCGCCCAGCCGATTCGCGCCGTGATCGGAAAAGTTGGCCTCGCCGATCACATACAACCCGGGGATGGTGCTCATCAAGTTGTAGTCGACCCACAGCCCGCCCATCGTGTAGTGAATCGCGGGATAGATGCGCATGGGAACCTGGTAGGGATCCTCGCCGGTGATGCGCTCGTACATGTCGAACAGGTTTCCGTAACGCTCCTTTATGACGTGCTTGCCCAGGCGTTCCAGGGCGGCGCGGAAATCCAGGTAGACGCCCAGGCCGGACTCGCCCACGCCGCGGCCCTCGTCGCACACCGCCTTGGCATTTCGCGACGCCACATCGCGCGGCACCAAGTTGCCGAAGCTCGGATATTTGCGCTCCAGGAAATAGTCGCGCTCTTCGACCGGGATATCGTTGGGCGGACGCTTGTCGCCTTTCTTCAGCGGCACCCATATGCGGCCGTCGTTGCGCAGCGATTCGCTCATCAGGGTGAGCTTGGATTGATACTCGCCAGTTACCGGAATGCAAGTGGGATGGATCTGGGTGAAACACGGATTGGCGAACAGCGCGCCCTTCTTGTAAGCGCGCCAGATAGCCGTGGCGTTGCAGCCCTTGGCGTTCGTCGAAAGGTAATAGACGTTGCCGTAGCCGCCGGTTCCCAACACCACCGCATCGGCCCCGTGCGACTCGACTCTGCCGCTGATGAGGTCGCGGGTAACGATGCCGCGCGCCTTGCCGTCGACCACGACCAGGTCCAGCATTTCGCTGCGCGGGTACATCTTCACCTGCCCGGCGCCGATCTGCCGCTCCAGCGCCTGGTAAGCGCCGAGCAGTAACTGCTGGCCCGTCTGGCCACGCGCGTAAAAGGTGCGCGAAACCTGCGCGCCGCCGAAGGAGCGATTGTCGAGCAGACCGCCGTACTCGCGGGCAAACGGGATCCCTTGCGCCACGCATTGATCGATGATGTTGTTGCTGACCTGGGCCAGACGGTAGACGTTAGCCTCGCGCGAACGGAAGTCGCCGCCCTTCACGGTGTCGTAGAAGAGGCGGAAAACGCTGTCGCCATCGCTATGATAATTTTTGGCGGCGTTGATGCCGCCCTGCGCCGCGATCGAGTGCGCGCGCCGCGGCGAATCCTGGAAGCAGAAGCACTGTACGTTGTAGCCCAACTCCCCCAGCGTGGCTGCGGCGGATCCACCCGCCAGTCCCGAGCCAACCACGATGATGTTGTACTTCCGTTTGTTCGCCGGATTCACCAGCTTCAGCTCGAATTTGTGCCTGTCCCAGAGCGTCTCGATGGGGCCGGAAGGGATCTTGGCGTCGAGTTCCATATGCGCTCCTCTATTGCAGCCAGCCCGCGAGCACCGAGACTGGAATCGAAATGTTGCCGATAGCGACGAACCAGGCGAATACCGCCGCGAATTTCTTGAGGATGGGAGTGTATCGCGGATGGCTCAGTCCCAGCGATTGAAACATGCTCCAGAGGCCGTGATAAAGATGCATCGACAGCAGCGCGATGGCGATGACATAGAATATGGCTACCGCGGGATGCTGGAATCCTTCGATGACGTTGGCGCGCACGTTGCCTTCCTGGAGCGGCAGCACGCTGCCCGTGGTCAGGTGCAGCACATGGAAGATCACGAAAGCCGCGATGATAGGGCCGCTCCACATCATGGTGCGGGCGGCGTAGCTAGTCGGCAGATCATCCTTCTTCACGTAGGCAACCGGCCGCGCTTTCTGCTTGAGCAGCCACAATTGCACGGAAGCTGTGATGTGCAGCACCACGGAAGCAAATAACCCGGCGCGCACGACCCACAACAGCAGCGGGTGGGAATGCAGGAATTTAGCGTAGTTGTTGATCTGCTCGGGGTTCGGCGCGTAGATCTGTAGATTGCCGATCAGGTGGCCGAGCACGTACCCGAACAAGATCACACCGGTGACGGCCATCACCACTTTCTTGCCGATACTGGCCTCGTAAAACCCGATGTCGCGATTCAATTGACTGGTGGTCGCAATAGCACTCATTTGGAGGTCTCTGGCGGCGGCGAAAGCAATCGCCGTCTGGACTGGCGCCGTCGCAGCAGGTCAACGCCCGCGGCGCCGGAACAACATTCCAGTATACTCGGGTGCTGTGCGATGGGTGGTAGGGCGGCGCGGTCGGCCCTTCGGCCTATACCTTACTGACTGTCGTCGGCGCTGGGCAAGTCCAAAGCCGCAGCGCTCGCCCGGGCTCTGAGAAGGAGCATGCGCAGCTTCTCTAAAGGCAGCTTTCGCAGCGGTGCCCATAAGGTGTACGGCTCAGGTTGGTGCTTAGAAAGCTTTTCGAAAGCGTCCTGCAAGTTGGGATCTTTCAGCAGACGAATCAGACGATCGGTGAACGCCTGGACCAGGGTCACATGGGTCGGGCTTTCTCGATCAATAGGGCTGGTTCGCGGTGAGGGCGCGAAGCCGTACCCCCGCTGCCCGTCGAGATCGTACGTCTCGCGGGCCATCGCCCAGACTGACAAGTGAATGAAGACAACGCTCTTCAGGTAACGGGGGGGTATGCCGAGGGCCTCGGCCGCAGCCGTAATGACTCGTGGATACAGATCGATGTTTCCCGAAGGTTCGTAACTACCCAGAAGGCCCAGCGTCGCGAGATCGCGGCGACCACTAACCTCTTTGAGGCGCCTCCGCAGGCTAGTGTTGGATTCCAGCAACTCTTTTACTTTCGCCCCGACCTTCTCGTTCGCCTCCTCGATCGTGCTGCGCCGGTAAGGCTCTTCCTGTAACATTTCTTCCCAGACGAGTGCCGGCGGCGCCTCGTCGGACAGTCTCACACGTTCGATCTGTTCCCTTCTGCTTCGATGGAGCCACACGATTTCGCCTTCGTCCCGATGGTCGCGGGAGGCGGGCAGCCGAGCCGACATTAAACGCGCATCCTCAAGGGCGCTTCGGTCGGGATCGTAGCGCAGGCCCATCAAATCGTTGGCCATGAGGCGATACCCGGCCAAGGATGAGATTTCGCCGGGGTAGTGCCTTGGCTCCATGGACTTTTGTACCGCCTCGACTGGCAGGCGCCAGAATAGGGGAGCGAATAGGTCCTCGGCCATTTTTTGTTCGAGATCTTCGCCAAAGTCCCAGTCGTCCCGAAACCGACGCTTGCGTCGCCGATGGTCAAACCTGCCGGCCGCAGCGCGGCGCAGGACCTCTTCCGCGCAATCCAGGTCCTCAATAGCCGCGAGACCGTCTAATATGCGCTGTGCCCTCTCAGGCCGCCAGTGCCTGGGACCCTTTGGTCCCATTATGTCGCCCACGAGTGAGGAGTCTCGCCACTCGTTCACGAGCCAAGCCACGGCTTCGATGTGGCCGTGTCGAACCGCCTCGAGCATCGATTCCACGGATCGGTCCCCCACATCCCGCAGGAGTTCGAACTCTCGTGGACGAGGCAAGTCCCACCGCTCGACACGACGGAGATCCCCGCCATTGACATCCCGAGTGAAAATTCGATGCTCCCATCTGTTTGGTCCCACCAGGACCACACAACGCACCTTTGTGTTCTTCCCCCAGAACTCTGGCGCTTCATCCACGGGGTCGCCAGCGACATACTCCACAACCATCAGCGGCGTTCCGCCCTCACTACGGCAGAGCAGGTCCGCGTAACGGCTGCCTTCTTTCCCGCGGTGCTGGTAATCGGCCTTGTAAAGAACCCCCTCTTGAATCAAAGAGGCACCCCAGGGAGGAAGAAGATCGTCGTATTCGTAACTCTCGCTGCGTTCGCTCGTCAGGTCCCCTCTGATGCCCGCAATCGATTCCAGTCGCTCAAGCACGTTGCGCGCAGACTCGGCACCGGAGGGGAAGAGGCTTTGGAAGAGCTCCAGGTAAGCCTTGTAGAGCGGCGAGAAAGCGCTGGCTTTCCGCTCACCGCCAACAACTCGTTCCGAGGCACCGAGCACATCGTCGTGTGGCAACGCGAAAAGGGCGCGGTCCTTTTGATTCTGACCCTGTTTACCCTCGCCAAATTCCAGGAGCCTTTTGACGCCGCTCGCAAACCGGTCGTCTTCAGGCGACTTCGCAGTCGTTCGGGATAACACGGGCACCACCCGGATGGGCCTCTGGCTGCCGAGCCGCGGCGTGCCTTTAAGCGCCTCGACTACCGTGAGCGTCCCGTCGAGCGATTCCTGGTTTGCTACGAACATGCACACAACGGTGTCGGCGAGAATCGTCGTGGCGAGGCTTCCGAGTTCCGTCACCCCGGTGCGTGCATCGATCAGCAGGTAGTCCGGCTTCAGCTCATCTGCGATGCGGGCCTGGAGATCGAACAGGGCCATGAACCCCTGCCCGCTCGGGTCGCCAAGCCGGAGCTTGCCGCCGAGCTCTTTGAAGGCCGCCCAGTAGGTTTGTTCCGGCGCCGGACCGGCAGGCATCAACCGCAGCCAACCGCCTGCGTCCGTCGGTACCGCCACGGAGATCGTATGCTTCTCCAGCGGAGGTGCAGACGCGGCGCCTTCCGCTGTCGCGAGCAAGTATGGAACCGCGCCGCCTAGGAAAACGGAAC
>JBEKUO010000067.1:0-16574 GCA_049514955.1 Bryobacteraceae bacterium
CTTGCACACCGATCGCAGCGCGCTGTCCGACCGAAGCTGGTGGTGGCTGCGAATTCTGGGGAGACTGCCGCCGGGCGAGACCCCGCAACAGGTGGAAGCCAAAATGAAGGCGCTAGCGCCGCAGGTTTATCGCGCCACGCTTCCCCCCGATTGGGGTGCGCACGGCCAGCGGGATTACCTGCAGCGATCGTTCGCTGTGCGCCCCGCCGCCACAGGGTTCTCGGATACAGGCGCGCAGTACCGCACAGCGCTCTTCACCCTGATGGCGGTGGTCGGCTTGGTGCTCCTGATCGCCTGCGCTAATATCGCCAACCTGCTGCTGGCCCGTTCGGCGGCCCGCCAGCGGGAGATCTCCATTCGCATGGCCATTGGCGCCGCACGCCGCCGCGTCATCCGCCAACTCATTTCGGAAAGCCTGCTGCTCTCCATATTGGGCGCGGCGGGAGGGCTGCTCTTCGCAGTTTGGGGCAGCCGCCTGCTGGTCCACTTCCTCTCGACGGCCGGGAATGAACTCCAACTCGATACCGCGCCCGATCTGCACGTGCTCGCCTTCACGATGGGCGTCGCTGTCCTCACGGGACTCCTGTTTGGATTGGCGCCGGCCCTGCGCGCCACCGCCGTCTCACCCAACCACGTCCTTAAGGAACATGCGCGCAGCATGGCCGGCAGCCGCTTCGGTTTGGGCCGCGCACTGGTCACCTTTCAGGTCGCGCTGTCGCTCATGCTGCTGGTGGGCGCCGGCCTGTTTCTGGGCACGCTCCGCAATCTGCTGACTACCGACCTGGGCTTCAACCGCCACAACGTTCTTCTGGTCCAGGCCGACATGATGCAGACCAACGTTCCCAAGGACCAGCGCCCGCGCGTGTATCGGGAAATCGTGGAACGGCTGCGTGCCGTCCCCGGCGTTTCGTCGGCCTCCAGTTCCAGGATGACGCCCATCGGCCGGGGTCAGTGGGACAGCGAAGTCTCTCCGGAGGGATACTCGCCAAAGGGGAAAGACGATACGCTGGTGTACTTCAATCGTGTCTCGCCCGGATACTTCGCGACGATGCGCCAGCCGGTGCTATTGGGGCGCGATTTCTCCGCGCACGACGATCTCGGTGCGCCGAAGGTGATGCTGATTACCGAATCGGTGGCGCGGCGGTTCTTCGAACACGCGGATCCCATCGGCAAGACCATCCGCACAGAGGGACCCGGTAAGGAAGGTGTCTACCAGGTGATCGGGGTAGTCAAAGATGCCAAGTATGCAGCCGTGGATGAAGGACTGACGCGAACCGTCTACCTCGCATGTGCACAAGACGCCGATCCGTGGCCCGGAGTCAATTTCGAGGTCCGTACCGAGCGCCCGGTCGAGGCGTTTATTCCGGTAGTGCGAGCGGCTATCGGCGAAGTGAACCGCGGCATTTCGCTTGAGTTTCGCAACTTCGAAACCCAGGTGAACGACTCGCTACTACAGCCTCGCATGGTCGCCCTGTTATCGGCATTCTTCGGCGCCCTAGCGCTGCTGCTGGCGATGATCGGGCTGTACGGCGTAACCGCTTACGGAGTCGCACGGCGGCACGCCGAGATCGGCATCCGCGTGGCCCTGGGCGCACAGCCGGGATCGGTGATCTGGCTGGTGCTGCGCGAAGTGATCGCGACGCTGGCGATCGGCACGCTGCTGGGCCTGGGCGCTTCGCTGGCCGCCGGTCGTCTGATCGCCAGCCTGCTGTACGGCTTGAAGGCGTATGACGCGGCGCCCCTGGCCCTCGCGGCTTTGATGTTGGCGGCCGCCGCCGGCCTGGCGGCCTATCTGCCGGCGCGTCGCGCGTCGCGCCTGGACCCGATGGCCGCGCTGCGCGAGGAGTGAGGCTCACTGCGCGCCGTACTGCGCGAATACGACGATGTGGCCGCCAGGATCTTTCACGCCGATCTCCTTTGCGCCATAGAAAGTGGTGCGTATGGGCAGGACGACTGGGATGCCTTCCATTGCCGCGACGATCTCGTCGAGCTTCTCGACCTCGACATACAGAAACGTCGGGCCCTTGCGGAACTCCTGCGCGATGTCCGCGGCAGCCGCCGTCGAGATATCCTTCTCGATACTGGCGTAGCTCTGGTACATGAGCTCCACGCCGCCCTTTTGCAGGATCGCAAAACCGAGCTTGTCCCCTTCCGGGACCTCCACGGTCTTGTCGAAGCCGAGCCGTTCCGTCCAGAATTGAACGCACGGCTCGACTTCCTGCACACTCAGAACTGGGGTGATCTTCTTGACAGTCGCCATCTCTGATTTCCTCCTTGACAAACATACTAGTCTAATTTAGACTAGTATGTCAAGGAGAATCTGTATGCATCCCGCACAACGCCGTTTAAAGGACCTGGTTTCCGTCGGACCGGCCATCCTCCGCGACTTCGATCTCTTGGGGATCCGCAACGTTTCGCAGCTTGCGCGGCAGAATCCGGCCAAGCTCTACGAAAATCTCTGCCGCGCGACCGGGCAGCGCCAGGACATCTGCTGTCTCGACGTTTTCTCCGCCGCGGTGGCGCAGGCGCGCAATCCGCTGCTGCCCGCCGAGCAATGCCAGTGGTGGTATTGGAGCCGCCAGCGGAAGGCGCGCGATGCCCGCCGCTAAGACGCGCGCGCTAACCACGCCGGACCTAGTCCTGCTGAGCCTCCTGGCCGAGCGGCCCATGCACGGTTACGAGGCGAACCTGGAGCTGGAGCGCCGCGAGGTCCGCGACTGGGCCGGCGTTTCGCGGCCCCAGGTGTATTACTCGCTCGAAAAACTCGCCCGCAAGGGACTGATCCGCGCGGCGGAAAGCGAGGAGAGCGCGGCGGGTCCGGAGCGTTACCCGTTTGGGACGACCGCCAAGGGCCGCACCGCACTCGCCAACGCCCTCGAACGCGATGACTGGACCACGCACCGCGACCGGCCGCCGTTTCTCACTTGGATGGCGCTCTCCTGGCAGGCGCGGCCCGGCGTTTTCCAACAGCAGCTTCGCCGCCGGCGGAAGTTTCTGGAAGACGAACTGGCGCGGGAAGAGGCCACCTTACGCGCCATAAAAAAGGAGGTCGGCCACCGCTTCCACGAGGCCGTGTGGATGGTCAGCCTGATGATGCAGCAGTTCCGGACCGAGCTGAGCTGGCTCGACAAACTCTCTCGCGAGGTGTATCGCCGCGCCCCGGCTCAGCACCCTGGTGCTACTTAGCCGCAGTCTCCTGACTGAATACACAGACCCACTTGTCCCCTCGCTCGGCCCAGAGGGCAGAGACATATACCTTGGCGGCAAAGTCCCTGCCATGGCTTGTGCCCTTCTCGGTCAAGGTATACGCAATCAGGCCGGATGTCGACGAAAGCTGGACGAACCTCACATCTTCCATCGTATACTCCTGAATCCGAAAGCCGGCAGTGTGTTCCACCACTTCCGCTTTGCTGGCAGGGCCATGCGCATCGACGAACACGGCATCCTCTGCAAGTGAGCTGGAAAAGGCGGCCAAATCGCCAGTCTTCAGGTCATTCAATCCTTCTTGTTCCTTCGCGATTATCCTCTGCCGCATCCCTTCCGTGGCGGTCTGTCCCGACAAAGAGGTTTGCCCCGCCGACACCATGACTAAAGCAACGACTATCCCAAGATTAGCGTTTCTCATCTTGACTCCTCACAAAGTATGCTGCGATTCCGCGTCCAAGCTGTGAAGCTGCGGCGCGCTGGTAAATGACCACGCCCACGTACGTGCCGAATGTGTTCGTAATAAGGTCCGTCGTACCTGAATCTCGCGTCGGAAGGTACGACTGAAGAAACTCAATCGTGAGGCTTACGAACGCTCCTAACACGACCGTTGCCATTCCCGCCCTGTGCATTTGCCGCACCAAAGAGAAGTACGCGCAAAAGCATACGCCCAGGGGTACGAACCCGGCTACGTTGATTGCCACGTTCTTCCAGTAACTCCAACTGGTGCGAAACTCAGTCCAAAGCGGCTGTAGCCGTATCTGTCTTAGAATCACGTACTTCTTGGGAATAATCAGATCGCGATCCGGTCCGACCTTACTGTGAACGACATCGCCCCTACGCTCATCGAAAAGGTACAACGCAACACGTTGTTCAGTCGCGAGGTTGTCAGGCGCTGCTTTCGCAGTCCAGGACTCAAAGTGGCCACGCACCTGCGCGGCTGTCAGTTCGTCGCCATAAAGCGCGAGGCCACGCACCTGGCCTCGAAAGTTGTCATGAGATACCGCCGAATCGCCAACCACCAGCCGGCCGCTGAACCAGCACAGATGTGCTCCCGTGGATCTGGCCAAAGCGCCATCCACGTAAACCGAAGACCCATGCGGACCCGATGTGATCGTGATGAAAATTGCTCTGTGCGGATGAAACACATTGTCAATCGAAATCCAATGTGGTTCTCCGTTCCGAGCCTCGGTTCGCAACACCAAGTCGCCATGAATTTGAAGCACCGAAAACATCCGAAAGCTTTGCGCTGTGGAGAATTCAAGGATAGTTCCGTCGTGCCCGATGGATGCGGGCTGGAGCCAAACCTCAAGGCCGCACGATCCACCGCCGTCTAAGCGCGGCGCGTCGAATGCTGCCTGGCTCATGATAGTTCCATGGGCCCCGAACTGTACACCGTTCCTGTCCCGCATCCAGGTCACTTCGTTCTTGGGATGATGAAAAGGCCAAAGCCCCGCTACCAAAATTCCGCATAAGACGAGGAGGCACAGCCATGCTAGGGAAGGCAGGAGAAACCGCCTGCCCCACCACTGAGAATCAATCATGGCAGGACCTGGTTGCGGAATGGATTGTTGGCAGGCGAAAGCGCCTGCCCCACCATTGAGAGTCGATCATTGCAGGACCTGGTTGCGGAATGAGTCGTTGGCAGGCTGAATGCCTGCCCCACCAGCTAGAACGTTCTTCAGCATCGCTGCATGAACCTACCTCACCATCAGGGCCTTGACGTTCTGCTGCTCGGCCGCATGCTGCACGGCAGGCAAGTCGGCATGCTGAATATCAGACCAGCGCGTCATATACCGGTCCACTTCCGCTTTCACTTTTTCGAACTGCCTCAAGGCCGCCTCGGTCGGCGCGGAGTCGGAATCGCCGCCCACATACGCGGCCAGTCCCGCCAGGTTTCCGTCTACACCCAAAGGATAGTTAAGCGAGTCTTCGTTAGCTTTGATCTTCAGATTCAACAGCCGGTCCTGCAACGCGCCTAACTTCTCGTCCAATGCCTGCGCTTCGGCCAGTTTCACGCGCTTTTCAAGATCGTGAAGCTGCGCGCGCAGATCGATGATCTGGTTCGCCGCGACATACACACGCGACAGTTGGCCGCGGATTTCCATCAGCATCGCGAACTGCTTTTCGAGGTCCGCCGGCGAGACCTTGACGCGCGGGTCGGGCTTGAGCTCCAGCGGCGCCGTCAGCGTCTTCCCATCCGCCGTCAGCTTCACCTGGTATTTGCCCGGCAGCGCGATGGGCCCTTTGGACCCGCCCTCGTACTCGAACAGATAATACCCGCTGACCCGCGCCGCGCCTTCGTAGCGCAGGTCCCAGACAAACCGGTTCATGCCGGGCTTGATCTCGAGCTGGTTCTTCGGCTTGTCGTCGTCCGGATCGAGCGGCTCTTCCAATGGCTCCGGCTCGGTCGAGGAATACCGGCGCACGAGTTGGCCGCCGGCGTCCAGAATCTCCAGCGTGGCGGCCTTGGGCTTCTCTTGCCCAAGACGCACTTCGAAATAAATGACGGCGCCCGGCGGCGGATTTTGCCCGGACGTGGGCGTTTCCTTCGGCCCTTTCGTCGCATGCAGCCGATAGGCGGGCGCCGGATCGTAGAGCCACACATCGGCTTTCCGCGACGCATCGCTCGCCTGGCGCAGCGGCGAGATATCGTCCAGGATCCAGAACGACCGCCCGTGCGTCGCGAGCACCAAGTCGTTCTCGTGGATCACCAGGTCGTGCACCGGGGTCACCGGCAGGTTCAGTTGCAGCGATTCCCAGATCTGGCCGGCATTGTTTGAAACAAACACGCCCGTCTCTGTTCCGGCGAACAACAGGCCTTTGCGCTTGGGGTCCTCCCGCACGGCGCGCACGAACGATCCTTCGGGAATGCCCTGCACGAGCATCTTCCAGCTCTTGCCATAATCCGCCGTCGCGTAGATGTAAGGCCGCAGATCGTCGTTGGCGTGCCGGTCCACCGCGACCCACGCGGCGCCGGGGTCGTGCGGCGAGGCGTCGATCTGGCTGATCTTGCTCCATTCCGGCATCTCTTTGGGCGTGACGTTCGTCCAGTTTTTGCCGCCGTCGCGCGTGATTTGAATCAGCCCGTCGTCGGTACCAGCCCAGATCAAGCCCTTTTCGACCGGCGATTCCGCCACGGCGAAGATGGTGTCATAATATTCCGTTCCGGTGTCATCGATAGTGATCGGCCCGCCGGATGGCTGCTGCTTGCTCTTGTCGTTCCGCGTCAGGTCACCGCTGATGGCTTCCCAGTGCATACCGCCATCGGTGGTTTTGAACAGCCGTTCGCCGCCGTGGTACAGCACGTTGGGATCGTGCGGCGAAATCAGCAGCGGCGCCGTCCATTGGAAGCGGTGCTCCAGGCCGGCCGCGCCTTGGCCGTCGCTGATCACCGGATGCACGCCGATGGTTTTGAGCTGGCCCGTGCGCTTATCGAACATGGTCAACAGGCCCTGGTAGTCGCCCGCAAACACGATGTTGGGATTGGGCGGGTAGGGCGCGATGTAGCCCGCCTCGCCGCCGCCTACGGGATACCAGTCCTGCCGCTCGATGGTGCCTTCCGGGCCGCTGGTCGAGATCGCGACGCTCGAATTATCCTGCTGCGAACCGTACACGTAATATGGAAAGCGATTGTCCGCGATTACGTGATAGAACTGCGCGGTCGGTTGATTATCCTGCTTGGTCCAGTGCTCGCCGCCATCGAGCGTGACCGTCGCGCCGCCGTCGTCGGTCTGGATCATGCGCTTCGTATTCAGCGGATCGATCCACAAACCGTGATTGTCGCCGTGCGGGACTTTGATCTTGTTGAACGTGCGGCCGCCATCCGTGGAGCGGTGAAACTCGACGTTGAGAATGTAAAGCGTGTTGGCTTCCTTGGGATCCGCCACCACGTGCATGTAATACCAGGCGCGCTGCGTGAAGCGGTGATCGGGATTGATCAACTCCCACTTGCCGCCGCCATCGTCGGAACGGTAAAGACCGCCTTTGCGGGCTTCGATGAGCGCCCAAACGCGGTCGGAGTTGGCCGCCACCGCCACGCCGATTCTTCCATATGGTCCTTCGGGGAAGCCCTCGCCATCGAGCTTCTTCCAGGTGTTTCCGGCATCGCCGGAACGATATAAGCCGCTGCCGGGGCCGCCGCTGATCAGAGTCCAGGGCTGGCGGCGCACCTGCCACATGGCGGCGAAGAGAATGTTCGGATTGTGAGGGTCGAAGGCCACGTCGATGCCACCGGTGTTCTCGTCCACATAGAGCACCTTGGACCAAGTCTGGCCGCCATCGGTGGTGCGGAAGATGCCGCGCTCGGCGTTCGGCCCGTACACATGGCCAAGCGCCGCGACATACACGATATCCGGATTCCGTGGATGCACGATCAGCTTCCCGATGGCACGCGAATCCCGCAAGCCGACGTTCTTCCAAGTCTTGCCCGCATCGACCGACTTGTACACACCGTCGCCCTGCGCCGCGTTGCCGCGTATGCAGCCTTCGCCCGTGCCCGCATAGATCACGTTGGGATCGGACGGCGCCACCGCCAGGCTTCCGATGGAAGACGATTTTTCGTGGTCGAAGACCGGCTTCCAGGTGGTCGCGCCGTCGGTGGACTTCCAGACGCCGCCGCCCGTCGAGCCGAAATAATAAATGGACGGATCACCGGGCACGCCCGAAGCCGTCAGCGACCGCCCGCCACGGAACGGTCCGATGGCGCGGTACTGCATGCCCTGCTCTTCCTTCTTCTTGTCCTTGTCGTCCGATGGGGTTTGGGCGGCCAAAGCCGCAGCGAGCAAACCTGGGATCAAAAGCTGACGGGAAACCATGAGGTAAATCTTAGCGCGTTGTGGAGGGCGGGATGGCTGGTGGTTGGGCCCTTCCCGCTGGGGGGAGAGCTTTTTGGGCGGCGATTGGCACGGGGAGCGGCAGGGGCTTACAACAAAAATACGACAAACGAAGCCAATTTCCACATATCTTCTTTATGCGAGGGTACGCCCCTGCCTGCCAGTAAGTGGTTTGTTTTTCAAAGATCTATGCGGATATCCGGCAGAACACTTCGCGGTGAGTGCCGAGAACCCGTCAAGAGATGAGGAGGGGCTGGGTTGAAGAACTTGCCCCAAGATTTCCGAACCCGACATCACCATAGCACGGCCACGGTTGGCGAACGGCGAGGCAGTTGAAGATTGTGTAGTGTTTTCAGCGGGATGACGGTTATCGGACCGTGGTGATTACCGGATGGTCAATGCTTATCGCCATTACCGCCAGGGTGCTGCCAACCATCCACCAGTTTGTCCACCTTCTCACCGAGATTGTCGACCTTCTCACCGAGCTTCTTCACCATTTCCTCATTCAACAGGTGCGCCGACGCGATTTGGTCCATTTGGAGCTCGAACCGCGCGTCCAGTTCCTGGCGGCGCTTGCGCTCATTTCGGGCTTCCTGCACAGCCAAGCGCACGGCGCGGCGTAGTATCGAGTTGATATGGCTGGTCACCGCGTTGAGTTGGGCGATCTCCCCGTCGTGGCGGGCGACATGCTCCTCCGCTTTCGCCTGCATTGCCGTAATCTGGGCTTGGTGCTCCAGAATGAACTCGATGGTTTTCTCAACGTCCATTGTCATCCATTGTACAGCTATCGTTCAGACGCCGTGGCCGCCGACGCAGCGCTATTGGTCGATGCGCGAGGCGCGCCGCGCGGACAGAAATGCTGCCAGCGCCTGCTGGACAATCCAAGGCTGCAAGCTTCTTCGTGGTTGCGCGCGATTGCTGGCGGAGTTAGATGGGCGGACCCGCGGGAAAACTTCCGGGGCCGCGCAGCATGCCATCCACCAGCTTGTCGACTTTATCGCCGAGTCTGTCGAGCTTCTCGCCGAGGCCGTCCACCCTTTCGCCGAGCTTTTCGATCCCTTCTTCGCTCAGCAGTTGAGCGGACGCCAGTCGATCCATCTTCAGCTCAACGCGTTCGTCCAATTCCTGCCGCCGCTTGCGCTCATTTCGGGCTTCCTGAACAGCAAAGCGCACTGCCCGGCGTAGCGTTGCGTTGATGTGGCTGGTCACCGCGTTGAGTTGGGCGATCTCCTGGTCTGGCGGGCGGCGCGCTCCTCCGCCTTCGTCTGCAGCGCGGTAATATGGGCTTGCTGCTCCAGGATGAACTGGATGGTTTTCTCGACATCCATTGGTATTCATTGTACGAGGGCGGAGCGCGTTTCCGCATCAGTCCTGCCTTCCACGCGTCCTCTTCGCTATAATCGAGTGTGGCCTATCCGCAACCTACGAAGACCATGATTCGGGAGATCGTCATCCAGTGCCCGGACGGGCAGTTGAAGACTGTCCCGCTGCGGGGAGATCGTTTTACGGTTGGCCGTTCCAGCGCTACGGAATTGTGCTTTCCGGACGATGCTGGCCTATCGCGCCAGCACCTTGCCCTCGAGCGCGACGGCGAGGACTGGACGGTGCAGGATCTGGGCAGCAAGAACGGCACACTGGTCAACAACATTCCCTTGCGCGCCAAGCTGAAGCTGAAGCCGGGCGACCGCATTACGGCCGGCCACCTGGCGATCGTCTACGAGGATAAGGCGGGCGGCGAACGGCCTAGCGATGCCGTGGTATTTTTCGAATCTGCCGAGACCGATCCACCCACCACTTCCACGCTAATCACCAGCCTGGAGGGCGCGCTCTCCAACCAGACCATCGTGGACAAACCCGGCCAGCACGGCAACACCCAGGTGCAGGCGCTGATTCGTGCCGGCCAGGAGCTTGCGGGCCGGGGAACCTTGGCCGACCTGTTCCCGCTGATCCTGGATCTGGCCATCGACGCCGTTGGCGCGCAGCGTGGTGTGGTCATGATCCTCGAAGACGGCAACCTGGAAGTGAAAGCCAATAAGGGCGAGGGCTTCCGTATCAGCTCCGCGGTGCGCGACCGCGTGGTCCTGGAGAAGAACTCGGTGCTAGTGCGAGATGCGCAAATGGATGAGGCGTTTCGCGAGCGCATGAGCATTGTGGAACAGAAGGTCCGCACCATGATGGCGGTGCCGCTGCAAACCGAGAACCGCACCATCGGCCTGATTTACGTGGATTCGCCGAACCTGTTCCGCGCCTTTACCAAAGACGACCTCAGCCTGCTCACCGTGATGGCCAACGTGGCGGCCATCCGGATCGAGCATGCGCGGCTGGCCGAAGTGGAGGCGATCGAGCGGCGCATGGCGCGCGACTTGGAGCAGGCTGCCGAGATCCAGCGCGGTATTCTGCCGGCCAAGGCGCCGGAAGTGCCCGGGGCCGACCTCGCCGGATACAACGCCCCATGCCGCACAGTGGGCGGCGATTACTTCGACTTCTTCAAATATCCCAACGGGCGTGTGGCCATGGTGCTGGGCGACGTCTCCGGCAAGGGCATGCCCGCCTCGCTGATGATGATGGGCTTGCAGGCGCGCGTGCAGGTGCTGGCGGATGAGCCGGAGAACCTGGCTGCGGTGATCAACCGGCTGAACAAGATCACCTGTCAGAATTGCCCGAGCAACCGCTTCATTACTTTTTTCTTTTGCGTGCTGGACCCGACCACCGGCGATCTGAGCTATTGCAATGCCGGGCACAATCCGCCAGTGATCGTGCGCAAGAATGGAAGCGTGGAGTACCTCGATGGCGGCGGCCCGGTGCTGGGAATCGTGCCGATTGCGAATTACGCCGAGTATAAAGTCAAGCTGGAGTGCGGCGATGTGCTGGCCATCTACAGCGATGGCGTTACCGAAGCCACCAACGCGAATAACGATGAATTCGGCGATGAGCGTTTTGCGGAGGTGCTCAAGGCCACCCGCCAGAAGAACGCCACCGAAATCGTAGGCGCGGTCAACCAGGCTCTGACGGACTTTGCCGCAGGCTCTCCGGCGGCCGACGATATCACGCTGGTGGTGGCGCGGCGGCTGTAGATGTGACGTAGTTGCAGCCGCTTGCTTACGCGCGCGGCTTCGCACAACGCCCGGCTTCGCACAACGCCCGGCTTCGCACAACGCCCAATCCAATTAGGTCTTGAGGGCCGCCTGTCAGTAGTCGATTCCGTTGTGCCCGAGTCGAAGCTCGCTGCAGCACACTACCCAGAAACCCACTCTGGAGGTTGTCGATTTGGCAAGGCCGGAGCCAAATTTGCACGATTGGCGAGCACAGCTCGCCTGCGCCGGCAGGAGTGCCGGCGCGGCAGGCGGGAGCGCCTGCGCCACGAGGCCTAGCGGAAGACGATGATCGCCGGCGTGCCCACCGCAGTGTATTGACCGGTGAACGTCAGGCTGCCCGTTCTTCGATCAATGCGGAATGTGGCGATTGCGTCGCTCCTCTGATTGCACGAGTAAAGGTAACTTCCGGTCGGATCGATGTTGAAGCTGCGCGGATAATCGCCACGCGTCCAAGCCTCCCCGGCTAGGGTCAACATGCCCGCCTCGCCGATCGAAAACCAGGCGATGCTGTCGTGCAGGCGGTTGGCGGCGTAGACGAATTTGCCGTCAGGCGAGACCATCACCTCCGACGTGAAATTCGTCCCGGTGAAGCCCTTAGGCAGGCTGGAAATGGTTTGCTTCGGCGTAAGCCTTCCGCGCGCCGCGTCGTAGTCGAACATCACCAGCGTGGAGCCTTCCTCCTGCAGAGAATACAACCAGCGACCGTTGGGATGAAAGGCGAAATGCCGTGGCCCGTCGCCAGGCGGCAGCGGCGCCCATGGCGGATCGTTGGCGGACAACTTGCCCCGGTCGGAATCGAAGTTCCAGATGAAGATGCGATCGAGCGCCAGGTCGGCTGCCAGCACGAACCGGCCAGAGGGATCGGCTTGAATCATGTGGGCGTGCGGGCTGTCGTGGCCGCTGATCGCAAAGGTCCCCAGAGGCGCGCTCGCCGAATGCGCCGGTCCTACCGCACCCGCATCCTGTTTTACGTCGGTGGCAGGACCCAGTTCGCCGTTCGCGCGGATCGGCAGGACGGCCACGGTCCCTCCGGCGTAGTTGGCCACCAGCACGTACTTGCCGGAGGGGTGCACGCTCAGGTGCGCCGGCCCCGCGCCTTGGGAGCTGACGGTATTCAGCAGCGTCAGATGCCCGTTCGCGCGACCGATGGAGTATGCGCTCACCGAGCCGGCGCGGGCGCCCTGAAATGTGGCCGTCTCGTTCGCCGCGTACAGATGTGTGCGAGAAGGATCGAAGGCCAGCCACGATGGATTCGAATCGTTCGCGAGGACCTCGCGCGGCGACAGTGCCCCGGTCGCGGGGTTCATTTGAAACAAGTAGATGCCCTGTCCGTTACCGCGGCTGCCCTCGGGGCCTTGCGGGGAGCTGTAGGTTCCGACGTATGCCAATACCGGCTCACCGGCGGAAGCAGGCACGGCCAGAGCCGCGGCGTATTTGAGGAGCCCTCGACGCGTGATCATCTGTCACCGCCTTCAAGTATGCGTCTCTCGGGCTCCTGTGACAAGCCAAGCCACAAAGGCGTCGATGCTACGAGGGGGCGTGTAGACGACGCGGCGATCCGTTTTCGGGCCACGCCACGCGAGCGCGGCAAATGTGCGATCTCCCGAGCACAGCTCAACGGGACGGCGAACTGCAGTTCGCTTAGGCAAGAGTTGGCAGGCGAAAGCGCCTGCTATACTGGCCCGAAAGCTGCTAGGTTTCTCCCCAATGCGTGTTGCCGCTGCTGTCCTCATGCTGGCTTCGACCGGCTGGGCGCAGTTCAAAAGCACCGTTCCGCTGGTAGTGGCGCCCACCACCGTCACGGATTCCAATGGACATTACGTGGACGGGCTGACGCCGGAAGACCTGATTCTCTACGACAACAATGTGCCGCAGCCGATACAGATGGATTGGATGACGTATCCGATCGATCTGGTGGTCGCGGTGCAGACCAGTTCGAACTCAGGGGCCGTGATCGATAAGCTGGGCGGCAGCGGCATTCTGTTTACGCAGTTGCTGGCGGCGGATGCCGGGGAAACCGCGGTGATCTCGTTCAGCGACGAGGTGATTGTCCACCAGGAATTCACCGGCAACCCGGATCTCGTGATGCACGCGCTGCGCATGCTGCGCAAGGAAGGCGGCGGCGCGCACATGCTGGATGCCTTGCACCAGGCGCTCCTGATGCTGGAACGGCGGCCAGCGGGACGGCGGCGCATCATCCTCATGATCGCGGAGAAGCGCGATCGCGGGAGCCAGGCGAAATTGGCCGAAGTGATGGAGCAAGTCCAGCGGCTGAATGCCGCGATTTATTGGCTGACCTATTCGCCGCTATTGCAGCCGTTCACCGTGAAGCCCAAGACCGCCGAGGATCTGAAACCCGAAGACGAGCGGATCAAGTACCAGAAATGCGGGCTCTGCCCGGCGCCCGACGACACTGCGGTTCCTCCGGATTTGGGACCGGGCGGCCCGATCTATGCAATCGGCGAATTGGTGCGGCTGCACAAGCCGGATTTGGCCAGCCTGTTCGCGAAGACCACCGGCGGGCGAACGATGAATTTTCTGAAGAAGAACGCTTTGGAGCAGGCCATTCAACTGGTGGGCGAGGAGGTGCATCGCCAGTATGTTCTCAGCTTCGAGCCGAAAGGGGGCGAGCCGGGAAAGTTTCATGCGATCCGGGTGGTGGTGAAGGACAGGCCGGAGCTTCAGGCGAAGACGCGCGCGGGATATTGGGCGCTGCCGTGATGCGCCGCGCGATGGGTGGTTACTGCGACGGTCTCAGGGCGTATCCGGTCGCCAACGCGTGCGCCCAGTCCGGGCGGTTCGCTTGGGCCGCTTCCTTCGCAGCGGACTCCCAGTCGTAGTCGACGGCGATGAATTCAACCCGTAGCGCTTTTGGCTCCCAATCGACGATCGCGTACCTCGCATGCGGACTCCCTGTTTCCACGTAGTGCAGCGCCGGCGAGGTGGCGTCGTAGGCTTGCAGGCCAACGCTGCCAGGATTCATGACGCACACACCGCCGGGGAGTGAAGCGATTCGCGGAATATGCGTGTGCCCGCAGAGAATGAGCGCAGCGCGAACGCCTTCTAACCGTTGCTGGATCTGTTTGGGAGACGCGAGCCGGACGTGATCGCCGTCGATCTGTTCGAGGAGATACTCAAGATCGTCGCCGGGCGAGCCGTGGCATAGCAGGAGGTCTTCTCCCAGCATCCGAGTTGCCGGCAGGCTGGCGAGCCAAGTCAAATGGCGGCGATTCAATTGGGCATGTGCGGCTTGATCGGAAAGACCCATATCGACGAGGGCGCGCTCTATCAACTGCCGGTCGTGATTGCCGCGTATTTGGATGTAGCTTTCCTGCATCAGGAGGTCGGCCGTGGCGGCGGCCTGCAGCGGCCCCGATACGTGATCGCCCAGGTTGACGACCACGTCCGGGGAGCGCTTGGCGAGATCCGCGCGCACGGCTTCCAGGGCACGTAGGTTTCCGTGAATGTCGGCGAGGACGGCGATTCGCATAGCTGTCAGATTCCGGGTGAGCTCTGCTCGACTGCGCCGACCGGAGTGTCGGCGCGGCAGGCAGGAGTGCCTGCGCCACGGAGGCGAGCGCGCAGCCACTCCGCCAAGCTGTCCAGCGGGACCTTCGTCTGTTCGCCGGTGGACATTTCCTTGACTGCGGCTGAGCCTTCCTGCAACTCATTGGGCGCCAGGAACACGGTGAACCGCGCGCCGCGACGGTCCGCATAACTGAAGAACTTCCCAGGCTTACCGGCGGAAAATGCCAGGTCCGTCTGGATGCCTGCCGCCACCAGCCCAGCAGCCACGCGTGCCGCGGCTTGGCTCAATCCTTCGTCGAACATCCCGACGCAGACCTCGACCTTCGGCTTGGCCGGCGCGACGCCTTTTAGCTCGGCCAGAATCTCGCCGATCACCACGTCGCCGAAACCCATCCCTACCGCGGGCCGGCTCACTCCGGTCAGATCGCCAAACAAGTTGTCGTACCGCCCGCCGCCGAATATGGCGCGGAAGCGGCGCTCGGCGTCGAAGCCCTCGAAAACCGTGCCGGTGTAATACGAAAGCCCCCGCACGATGCCGGAATCGAACTCGAGGTACTCGCCGAATCCCATCGATCCGGCCAGATCGAGCAGGCGGCGGACATCCTCCGCTGCGGGACTCTCCATCAGAGGCCCGCAAAGCTGTTCCATTACTTCGTCCGTTGCTTTCGCGGTGAGTCCCTTTTCGACGAGCATCTGCTTCAGGGAGTCGACCGGCATCTTGTCTTTCTTGTCGAGCACCATGAAGACATCCACATGCCGCTCTTGCGGTACGCCCAGTTCGCACAGCAGATAGGCCACCACCTGCCGGTTATTGATATGAATCCGCACATCGCGCGGCCCCAGACCGAGCGTGCTCAGAGCGTGCGTCACGCAGGCCAGAATCCAAGCTTCCGCCAGCACCGACCGCTCGCCGATGACGTCGAGATTCCACTGGAAGTGCTCGCGCTTGCGGCCGCGGGTCATGCGCTCGTATCGAAAGCACTGCCCGATGGTCCACCATTTGGCCGGAAAGACGATGTCCTGCTGCCGCGCGCTGATCATCCTCACCAGCGAAGGCGTCACCTCCGGACGGAGAGCCAGTTGCCGGTTGGATTTGTCCTCGAAGTGATAGATCTGTTGCGCGACCTCTTCGCCGGCCTTGCGCGCCAGCAATTCGAACGATTCCACGACGGGCGGCTCGAAGTGCTGGAACCCGTATTTGGTCGAGGCGTCCGTCCACGCTTTGAAAATGCGGTCGCGCAAGTCGAGGTCTTCGGGATAGAAGTCGCGCATGCCGCGCGGCGGTTCCAATTGCATGCTACCAGTGTAAGGCGTGGCGCAAGCTGTGAAGAAACTTGCTGGCAAGTGGGGTGGGACAGACGCTTTCGTCTGTCAACCCAACGGCATGCTACCGCACTTCAACCTCGCGCTCATACTCTCCCACTGTCCGCAGCCGTATCTCAATCCGATCCGCCGGCATCAACTCCGGAAAGCGCTCGCCCCATTCGATCAGCACCATCGCTCCGCTGTCGAACAACTCGTCGAGCCCCAGCGTGGCGGCGTCGCGCGCACTATCGAGGCGATAGAGATCGACGTGATAGACCGCCACCGGCGCGCCGTATTCATGGATGAGCGTGAACGTCGGACTGGAGACTTCTTCCGGCAGGGCCGCGCCCAATCCCTTGACAATGCCTTTGGCCAAGGTGGTCTTGCCTGTGCCCAGGTTGCCGATCAGCAAGACGGTGGCGCCGCGGGGCAGCGTGTGCGCCAGGCGCTCGCCCAGCGCGATGGTCTCCTCCTCAGACGCCGTGCGGAAGACGGGCACAGTCCTCCATCGCCGCGGGAAGATATCGGAGCAGATCGGTGGCGACGAGACATTTCTCGGTGAGTGCCGCCGCGCCCAATTCGCCGGCTAGGCCGTGCAGGTAAACCG
>JBEKUO010000068.1:0-16535 GCA_049514955.1 Bryobacteraceae bacterium
ACTTGCAATCCGGCCACTTCAAATGGTTGGGGACTCGCGCCTTGCAGCGCGGAACGGAGCTCGGATTGAAAATCGATGTCCTGGGTCCGGTACCACGGCGTGTCGGCGTTGGCGATGTTGGAAGACACCAGTTTCTGCCGGGCGCTCAGCAGATCCATGTAGCGTTCCAGGGTGTCCGACAGGCCGTCCAGCATGCTACTCCCCATTCAGCAAGTAGAGTTCCATAGCTTAATATCTCTAAATGAAGGACCGGGCGGAGCGACTCCGCGCCAGGATCCGGTCATTGGTGGGAACATTTTGGCGTTGGCGGCCGACGCCTTGTGCGCCATGCGGCAGCAAGCCGGCGGCGGGCCTCCCGTCAGCGGGGAGAAGCCGGGGAAAGCGGAACAGGCAGGGCGCCGGATCACAGTATAGCGCTGATCTTTTCTTGGATCTGCTCTGCCGTGAAGGGCTTCCGGATGTAGGCAGCCGAGCCCAGCCGGATTGCCTGGCCGACCTTCTCCTCGCTGCCCTCGGTGGTGATCATCACCACCGGGAGGTTGCGCCAGACTTCGGAGGCCTTTAGTTCCGCCAGCAGGCTCAAGCCGTCCATGTTCGGCATATTGATGTCGGAAAGGACGAGGTTAAGCGTGTGATTTTTGACGACCTCCAGAGCCTCGAGCCCATCCCGGGCCTCAAAGACTTCACAGATCGCCAGTCCGGTTTGCCGCAGAACGCGAATCAGGATTTTGCGGATGGCGGTGGAATCATCCACGATTAGAATATTCAGAGCCATGTTCCTGCACTTCTATCGGTGGGTAAGGGTTTCTGCTTTACCCCTGGGGAGCGGCGAGACCGCGTTTCGCTCGCCTAAAGATCGGCCCCGTTCCGCCGATAGAACTCTGGGGACTGGAAATGATAGACCGTGATCAGATCGTCAGCAGTATACGTGACGCCGCCGCCGAGGTCTTTTCGACCATGCTGGGCACCGAACTCCGTTTCGCGGAGGCTTACTTCAATAATGGCCCGTCGCGTCCTTTGGATGGCGTGATCTGCCTGATTGGAATGGCGGGCGAGTGGACCGGCACCGGCACGCTGTCCTGCTCGGCGGAGTTCGCCTGCCGGATCGCCTCCCAAATGCTCATGGCCGAATACACCGTGGTGGATGCCGAGGTTCTGGATGCGGTGGCGGAGGTCGCCAATATGGTCCTGGGAAATGTAAAGACCACGCTCGAAAGGTCGCTCGGACCGATGGGGATGAGCATCCCCACGGCCATCTTCGGAAGGAATTTCCTGGCCAAGAGCTTTGGAGACGAAACCTGGACCGTGGTGGTCTTTGACTGCGGTGGCCAGCCCCTGGAGGTCAAGTTGTTCTTGAAACCGGCGCCTGGCCCGGCGGCCCCGGGTCCAGCCAAGGCTTGCACGCCCGTCTACCTGCGTGGATAACTCCAAACGGTTGCCGGCCGCCGTATCGTAATCGCCGATGCACCGAGATCGGCCCATGCGTGTGGGGTTACGCGCCTGCGGAGATTTACGCATCTGCCGGGATTTTGACGGTGGATCGGCTATCCCGCTTCATTCGACGCGGAATCGGCACCGATACGGAGGCTTTGGCGGAGCTGTTTGCGGATGTCGGGGTGCACCAGCGGCGAATTTCAGTTCCGTCCGTGCGCGGCCAAACCGGCGGCTGGCCCCCAGCCCGCGACCGGCCGGCTCAACGGGCCCCGGACTTAGGCAAGACCTGCAGGGGCAACGTCTCGGGGGGCGCCACGGCGGGCTTGGGCTCCGGGCGGGCGCCAATCTCGTTCAGGATTACGATATCTACGCGCCGGTTATGCGCACGGCCTTCCTCGGAGTCGTTGGATTCCACGGGCATGGTCTCGGCGTAGCCTACCACCGCCATGCGCCCGGGGGCGACGCCGAAGCGGGAGGCCAGCAATTCGAGCATGGCGATGCTGCGGGCGGCCGAAAGTTCCCAGTTACTGCGGAAGCGGGAGTTGTGAATAGGCACCGCGTCCGTGTGGCCTTCCAACCGCACAGGGTTGGGCAACTCGCGAATGGCCTGCGCAATTTTCTCGATGCTGGGGTAGGCTCCGGGATAGATGGCGTCATCGCCGGAGGCGAAGAAAGAGGCTTCCCGCAAGCTGATGATCAGGCCGCGCGACTCCAGGGTGATCTTGAGCTGGCCCTTGGCGACCTCCAGTTTCAGCGCGCTCTGCAGGGATTCGAGCGAGCCGGCCAGGTTCACCGGGGGTGGCGGCGGGGGCCCTTCCTTGGTGGCCCGCTGGGCGCCGCCCGGGCCCAGCATCATGGCGTTTCCCTTGCCTTTATCGTCTTTTGCGCCCCCCAGGATTGCCGACATCACGGACGCCACTTGGCCCTCCTCAAGCGCCTTGCGGACCGACTCGGAAACCCGCGACGCTTTGGTGCGATCCGTCTCGGCGGTGGCGAACATCACCACGAAGAAGGCGAAGAGCAAGGTGATGAAGTCCGCGTAGGACACCAGCCAGCGCTCGTGATTGACGTGTTCCTCGAGTTTGCGCCGGCGGGCCATCTCCGTCACTCGCCCGCCGCGGCTTCCACCGGCTGACCCGCCGGGGCCTCCGCTTTCGTTTCCACAGCGGGCTTCTTAGCTGGCGCCGGGGGTAGGTAGGCCTCCAGCTTGATGCGGATCAGCTTGGGATTCAAGCCTTCGGCTATGCCCAACACGCCTTCCAGCATCAGCTCACGCATCTGCACGGCCTCGTGCAAGCGCGACCTGAGCTTGGCGCCCGCCGGAAGGAAGAATATGTTGGCCGAAGCGACGCCGTAAACCGTAGCGACGAAGGCCACCGCGATGCCCCGCCCCACCTCGTCGATATTGGCCAGGTGCTTCATCACCTGGATCAGTCCCAGCACCGCGCCGATGATCCCGATGGTGGGCGCGTATCCGCCGGCGGCTTCGTAGACCTTGGCTTCGGCTTCACCGCGTTGCTCTTCCAGGGTGATCTCCAGTTCCATCATGCGGCGCAGTTCCAGCAGGTCGGCCCCGTCCACCGCCAGATTCAACGCCTTCTTCAGAAAGGGATCCTGGATGGACTCCGTCTCATCCTCCAGCGAGACGATGCCGTTCTTGCGCGCCTTGGTGGCGTACCCGATAATCTGTTCAATGACGACATCCGGCGGGTAGCTGGTTTGGAAGAAGACGGCCGAGAGCTTGCCGGCAGCGCTTCGCAGGGTGCCCAGAGGCGTGGTGACCATGACCGCTCCCAAGGTGCCTCCCAGGACAATGATGGCTGCCGTGATCTGCGCCACATCCTTCACCTTGCCCTGCTCGAGGACTAGTCCTCCCAGGATGCCGGCCAACGCCAGCGCCAGCCCGCCCAGGGTCGCCAGATCGGGCCGGCGCCCGGAGGGCTTCTTCGCGGGTTCAGGCGTCGTCTCGGTTATTTCTGCCATGGAGGTCCGTTGGGTTCGTGCTCGCGCCGGCCGGTTGCGGTTCCCGCTGTTCCGCCGCGAGGCGGGGACACTGTGGGATGCCGCTGTAGATCGCCCGGCGGAATTCCAATACGCGCCGGACCACCTCTTCGGCGGATTCCAGCACGACCAGCTTCTGCCCGGTCGTTAAACTGATCACCGTGTCCGGGGTTACCTCAATCCATTCAATGAGGTCCGCGTTGAGCACCAGCGGCAAGTGATTGAGACGCGTGACAGGAATCATGTGCGCCCTCAATCCTTATCGGCCGAACCCAACGGACGGACCGGAGCACCCACCACAAAGCCGCGCTTCCGCCCGGCCTGCATAACCCGTCCCTGGAACCGCAGCTTCCCGTTGAGCAGACCCTCCAGCGGCCGGTCCACGGGGAAATCGAAGGCCAGCACGTCGCCCTCGGTCAGGCGCAGCAAATCGCGCACCAGAAGACGCGAGCCCCGCAGCCGGACATCCAGGCCCAACAGCGACGGTTGAAGCAGGGCCAGCAGGGCTGTCTGTTCGGCTTCGGTCGACTGGGTACGGCGCATGGACCACTGCTGGTCGAACTTCTGGCGCATCATCTTGGCGATGATGGAAGGCACCGCGATGTTCATCATGCCGACGTTGTCCCCGATGCGTATCTCGATGCCCACCGCCACCACCGCTTCGGTGGGGGCCAGCACGCGCAAGAACTGCGGCTCAGTCTCGACAGACTGGATGGCGAATTCGATCGGCGCCACGGCCTGCCAGGCCTCCTTCAGGTCGTTCAGGATGATCCGGAAGAGGCTGTCGAGCAGTTTTTGCTCGATTTCGGTGATTTCCCGCCGCATGGCGGGGGTGGACTTGCCGTCCCCTCCCAGCAGCACTTCCAGAATGGGGAACACCAGCGCCGGGCTGAGCTCCAGGAGTCCGTTTCCGTCATACGGCCGCAACCCCAGCGAGAGCATGCAGGTGGGCGAGGGCAGCCCGTTCACAAACTCCTCGCAGGAGAGTTGCTCGACGCTAACCAGGTTCACCAGCAGGTACGTGCGCAAATAAGCCGAGAGGCTGGAGACCAGGTTGTGCACGAAAGTCTCGTGCAACTGGTGAATCGCGCGCAGTTGGGATTTGGCGATACGGTCCGGGCGGCGGAAATCGAAGGGCACCACCTTCTTTGCCGGAGATTCCTGGTGCCCCCCGGCATTTCCGAACAAGGCATCGATTTCCTGTTGCGATAGTGTTCGATTCAAGCTGGACCGCCCTCGAATGATCCATCGGCAGGCGGGCGCGAATCTTTAGGCGGCGCGCAGTTTCGCGCGCCGACGGCCGATGAGATGTTGGGGAAACCGACGGTCCCCAGGAGCGGTTTTTATGGATATCGCATCCGTGAATCATGCGGGCCAAGTCCTGCCGGCCATGCCCGAGACGCAGAACGCGAATTGGCTGGCGCAAGACCGGGAGCTGATCCAGACCGTCAAAGGGATCAGCGCCACCGAGTTGTTCGGCCAAGACAGCGAGCTGACCTTCGCCGTCGACCGGGACACCAAACGTCCCGTAGTCCGCATCCTGAACCGTAAGACGCAGCAGGTTATGTTGCAGGTGCCGCCAGAGTATATCCTCCAATTGTCCCAGGAGCTGGGCAAACGGCCCGGCACTTAGCCGTTCGTGCGCAAGTGCCGGCGGATTCCTCCGATATGGGGGGTGAGGAGATTCAATGCCACCGCAAGACGCTTATCTGGAAAGTAAGATTCTGACCGCCGACCCGTTGGAGTTGGTACGGATGCTCTATCGCGCGGCCCGCGATGCCACGCACAGCGCCAGCGTCCATCTGGCAGCCGGGCGTATCGCCGAGCGTTCCCGCCAAATCTCGAAAGCCCATGCCATTCTGTCTGAGCTGTCCGTTTCGCTCGACCATGCGCGCGGCGGCTCGCTGAGCCACAGCCTGGCGGCGTTGTACGACTATATGCAACGCCGGCTCCTGGAAGCGAATCTGAGCCAGAAGGCAGAGCCGCTGGTGGAAGTGGAGAGCTTGCTGACCACCCTCCTGGCGGGCTGGGATCAGATCCGCACGGCGTCCGAGCACTCCGGACCGCACGGGAACTCCCATCCCCCGATAGCCGGGGATCGGCCCCCGGAATACGGCGGTGATCCCGCGGTGGTCGCGGCGGGCGCCGCGGCGGAGTATGTCTCGCAGAGTTGGAGCTTCTGACCGTGGCTGGGGCGCGGGGACGCGGGGACGTATCCGGGAACGACGGCGCAGCGCGTCTGCCCGCAGGCTCTATTTGGCCCGCGCGGACAGGCTGGAGACGATCTGAGCGCTCAAGCCCAAACCCCCGCTCTGTGCCAGAGCCTGCGCAAACTGCTCTTCAGCCAGTCCGGCGGCGGTTGCACTTCCAGCGTCCTCGCCGCTTCCCAACCAGCCATCCTCGTCGCCACGGGCTTCCTTGAGCAGTTGCGCGATCATGAGGGCCTCGAATTGTCGGGCCACACCCGCAATGGTTTGCGGCGGACGCGCGGCGGGAGGTTCCACCCCCGCAGCGATACCCAGGGTCACCGGCGCGCTCATCAGATCACCTCCAGCTCGGCTTCCAGGGCGCCCGCCGCGCGCAGGTTTTGCAGGATGGCAATCACGTCCCGCGGAGTCGAGCCGATGGCCGCCAGTGCGCGCACCAACTCCTCCACCGTGGCGCCTTGCTTGAGCACGACATTGCGAGCAGGCTCCTCTTTCACGTCCACGCCTACCTTGGCCGTCGCGGCGGTAGTCCCGGCCGATAGCGGCGGCGGCTGCGAGACATCCAGGCTGGTCTGGATCTCGACCGTCAGATTGCCGTGCAGGATGGCCACTGGAGAAATGTGTACATCGCGGCCCATGACGATGGTGCCGGTGCGCTCGTTCACCACCACCCGGGCCGGCTGGTCCGCGTCCACGGTGAGGGCTTCCATCTCGGCGATGAAATCGATCGGGTGGGCGGCGTAAGACGAGGGAACCAGTACGCTCACCAGGGCCGAGTTTTCGGCGCGCGCCGCCAAGGCCCCCGCCGCGCCGTATTTGGCGTTCAGCGCCGCCGCAATGCGGGAGGCGGTGGTAAAGTCCGCATACCGGAGTTGCAGATGCAGGACTCCCTTGAATGCCAGCGAAGGCGTAGGCCGCTCTACAATGGCGCCACCGGGCACGCGGCCCACCGTGGGATGATTCACCGTCTGGCTGGCGCCGCCGTGCCCCGCCGAGAATCCGCCGGTGACCACGGCGCCCTGGGCTACGGCATAGACTTGACCGTCGGCGGCTTTCATGGGTGCGAGCAACAGTACTCCGCCCTGGAGGTTAGTGGCGTCCCCGATGGCGGCCGCTGTGACATCCAGGTGTATGCCCGGTTGCGCAAAAGGAGGCAGAGTGGCGGTGATCATGACGGCCGCCATGTCCTTGACACGAATGGTGGCTCCGGGTACCGAGATGCCCATGCGCTCCAACATGTTGGCCAGGCTCTGCGGCGAGAACAACGTCTGCTGCGTGTCCCCCTTTCCGGCCAGCCCCACCACCAGCCCGTAGCCGATGAGCTGGTTGTCGCGCACGCCCTCGATTCCCGCCAGATCCTTCAATCGCGTAGCGCACGGCGTGGGGGCTGCCAGCGCCGCCGCTACCAGAAAGAAAACCATCCGTCGCATCGTCTCCTCCGACCCTAGAACGGAAGCAGTCCCATCAGCACCCGGTACAGGATGAACGGACGCTTGATCGCGTCTCCGACCACGCCCTTTCCATTGACGGAGACCTCCAGTTGCGCGATCAGGTCCGATTGGACCACGTTATTCGGACCCAGGTCCGCCGGCCGTACTACGCCGCGCACCGTGATGACCTGTTGTTCGGAACTCACACGGATCTCCTTGACTCCTTCCACCACCAGATAACCGTTCGGCAAGACGTGCACGACCCGGGTGCCCAGCGTGGTGGAGATCACCGTCTGACGTCCGATGGTGCCGGATCCCTTTAACTCCTGGTCGCCCGAAGTGCCCAGCAGGTTCGCCAGGGCGCCGGTGGCCTTCGTCATGCCGCCTAGAGCCGTTATCGAGGCTTTGGCGCTGGAAGTGCGCGCGGTTTGCACATTGCCCGAACTGACCGCTGAGGCATTCTCCGCCACCAGCACGGTAACCGTGTCGTTCACCCGGCTGGCCCGCAGATCGCGTGCCAGGTCCGTGAACAGGGCCGCGGACGACCACAGCGAGCCGGGGGAGGCGTCATTGTTGGCGCGCGCCGCCGCAGTGGCCTCCGCCACGTAACGCTCCAGCGCGGACGGTTCCGGCGGCTTCGGTTTCTTCTTCGCGGCCGCCCACGCCGGAGCCAACGTCGAGCCCAGAGCCAGCAGGGCCAGAATTGGTTTCGATTTCATCGCTGTTCTCCTTCGGCCGGGGCTATCTCTCCCCGATCCGCCGCGACGACCACGTGTCCGCGATCCGCGACGGTGGCGCGGAGTATCTTTCCATTGGCAGGATTGCGTACCCCGATGACCTCGCCTCGCCTTCCGGAAGACTGGGCCTGCCCTTCCAGGAGCACCCGCGCCTGGCCGCTTCGGATTTCCACTCGCACGACGTCGCCGCGCACCACGTCGGCCGGTGCACCCAGCCACTGCAGTTCGATCGCCGCTCCCGCGGGAATCGGCCGGCGCGGTACCCGGCCCACGACTTGGGCCAGATCCGGTAGACCCGGCGGTCCCTCATAGGGTTCCTCGCGAAGTTGGGCGCGTTCGATGGGACGGCCCGGCGCGAGCGTCTCGATGGCAGTCACGCGCTTTTCCGAAATCTGGATGCGCACTTTTGCCCAAACCGGAAAATCATCCTGGCCGGACGCGGATACCACGCCGTGCCACAGCAGCGGAGCCCTAGCGGCCTGATCCGCCGGCAGCCCGGAGACCGGAAAGTGCAGTTCGCCAGGTGGGATAGGCTGACGGCTGAATTCCACCACCTCGATCGAAGCTGCGGGCATAGCCGCGCGCAGGGCGGCCGCGACGCGCTCGCGCGTGAGCGTTTTCAAGGGCCGCACGAAGCAGGCTTCCGTCCCCGGTTCGACCACCAGTCCATAACGCCGCGCCAGGCGCGCCAACTCCGCGGCTCCGTAAGTGCGGCGGGCGCCCGGGGCGGGCGCGTAGCCCAGCGCCACTTCCGGTGCGATCGCCGCGAAGGCTGGCGCGGCACGGGCCATGTCGCCCGCCAGGATCCGCTCGCCTGAAACCGGCAGGCAATCCTGAATGCCGACGCTGCCGGTTTGGGCGCTCGCTGACGCCAGCGCGGCAAACAGGATGAGCATCCGCGGGGTCATTGTTGCACGAGGCCGTTGGCCTCTTGATACATCTCGTTGGCGGCGGTGACCACCTTGGAATTGGCCTCATAGGCCCGCTGGCTGACAATCAGGTTGACAAATTCCTGGACTACGCTGACGTTGGACTGTTCGGTATATCCCTGCTGCAACGCGCCCAGCCCCTCCGCCCCGCCCGGGTTGCCCAGAGTGGGGTCGCCGGAAGCCTCCGTGGGAGTGTACAGGTTGCCGCCAATGGTGCTCAAACCAGCCGGATTCTGGAAGTTTGCAAGTTGGATCTGCCCGGCCACCTGAGCCGCCGTCTGGTTGGGCTGCGTGTAGCTTACCGTGCCGTCGCCGGCAATCGTGATCGACTGGGCATCCGCCGGAATGGTGATCTGCGGCTGCAGCGGGTTGCCGCTGGCGGTCACCACATTTCCATTCTTGTCGAGCTGAAACTCCCCATCGCGCGTGTACGCCAACTGTCCGTTGGGCTGCAACACCTGAAAGAAGCCGCGGCCTTGGATGGCCACGTCCAGCGGGTTGTCGGTCTCGGAGAAACTGCCCTGTGTAAAGATGATCTCGTTGCCGGACGGACGCGTGCCGAGCCCCAGTTGCAGGCCGACTGGAACCACAGTCTGCTGGCTGGCGGAAGCCCCCGGCTGCATGATGTTCTGGTAGAGCAGATCCTGAAACTGAACGACACGCTGCTTATATCCGTTGGTGTTGGCGTTCGCCAGGTTGTTGGCGATATTGTCTACGTTCATCTGTTGCGCCGTCATACCGCTGGCGGCACTGAAAAGCGCTCTCATCATTAGCTTGCTCCTTGTTTTCTCCCGCGAAATCTTACGAAGCTACGCGGGCCACCTCTTCAACGGCCTCGCGATTCATCTGCGATCCTAACGTAGCGGCCTTCTGCAGCATTTCAAATTGCCGCATGACCGCCACCAAGCGCACAGCCGATTCCGCGGCGGCGCCATTGGAACTCTCCAGCCGGCCCTGTTCGACTTGCGCGCCGGATGCGGGCTGGGATGCCACTGCGCTCCGAAAATAGCTGGCCCCTTGCTTGACCAGCGAACCCGTGTCGGAGAAATCCGCGATCTCGAGGCGGCCCAAAGTCTGGCCATTTTGCGACACAGTGCCGTCGGGCGAGACCTCCAACGCGCCGGACGGCTGGATCTGCAGATTTCCGCCGGATACCGTGCGCACCGGGTACCCTTCCGCAGTGACCAAAGATCCGCCGGGCGATACGCGAAAGCTCCCATTGCGCGTGAAAAGGCTGCCGGAAGGCCCATCCACCGCGAAGAAGCCTTTGCCGGAAAGCGCCAGATCCGAGGCGCTGCCGGTCGTGCGCAGCGTTCCCTGCGAAAAATCGGTCCAGGGACGCTCGATAACCGGCAGGGTAGCCGCAGATCCGTCCTCAGCGCCCGCTTCCGGCGATACGTAAAGGTTGTAGAACTCGCGGTCAGTCTTGTAGCCGCCGGTTTCCGTGTTGGCCAGATTGTTCGCCAGCATGTCCAACGACTCCATGCGGGCCTGCATTCCGCCGGCGGCAGCGATCGTCAGTGGGTCCATTGCACACTCACGCCTATTGGGATGCATGCGGAGAGCCACAGGCCGGGCAAGGAAAAACAACGCTTTGTGGGTTGTCAAACGGGACAAGATCGTGCCGCGTTCCGGCTGGCGCCAAAATCTTGGCGGTCGCCGAGCGCCTATCTGCCTGAAATCGAGTGCAACGCGTATGGATCTTCAGGTGCATTCGATCGGAGCGTGATCGCCGCTTCCTCGGGACTCTGCAATGCCGGAATGGGCGCCAACCAGGTTTCCAGCCCAGCCGCGCTCCCAGGGTCGTCCGGCTCCTCCGGAACGCCTACCGCGGGCGGTTTCTGGTCCTTCCTGGATGGCTGCCCGGACATGGACTTTAGCAAGGACTTGTTCGGGCCGGATCCCGGTCCAGCGCCGGAAGAAAAGCGAAATCGCGAGGGCCAATCTGTTCCGGTTGCGGTGACGTTGCTGCCAGGCAACGCCAGCCTTCCGGTCCTGGATTGGGGATGGAGCCTTCCGGCGGCGGAACTGCCCAATAGCCCCACTGCGGCTGCAGCCCCTCATACGGCACCGAACCTGCCCAGCGCCGAAAGCCAGCGTCCGCCCGCAGGATTCTTTCCCGCGCAGCCTCAGCAGATGCGGAATCCTCAGGTGGCCGCCGGGCGAGCGGAAGGAACTTCGGAACTGGCGTTTGCGGCCCGGTTGTTGCAACCCGCTGGCGACCCACCTTCCGAAACGGCGGCCCTGACACCACCGTCGAGCGACTCCCGGACAGCGCTTCTCCCATCCATCTTGCCACCAGGGCCCGCCCGCGTGCCTGGGGCGGCAACCTCACACCAGGCGGCGCCAGGTCCCGAAGCGGATGCGGAGCAGCCCGTCGAGCCGCCGCAGGGTGCGGCTGCCAATGCAGATGCCTCCGCAGACCAGGGCGATCCGAGCCAGGTTCCGGTAGCGTCCGCCAAAGTAGCGCCGCCGGCCCGCGAAGGGGACCGCAGCGACCCTGCGCAGGCGGAACAGCCCGTGGCGAAGATCGTGCCAGGCGCGCCGCTGCCGGTCGCTACAGACCGGGATGGCCCGTCCAGTCCAGCGCCGCAGGCAAAGGATGTGAATACGGTGCGGCCTCCCGAACCCGAACCAATCTTGCCACCGGTTCAGCCGCCATCGCACGATGTCTCGCTGCGGCTCGCCGACGGCCAAAGCAGCGTGGATATCCGCATGACGGAGCGCGCCGGCGAGATCCGCGTGCTGGTGCAGACTCCCGACCACGAACTGGCCAACTCGCTCCGCAGCGAACTTCCGGATCTGGTCGGCAAGCTGCGGCAGAGCGGCTTCAACGCGGAGACTTGGCGCCCGGCGCCTCTGGCACAAACCGACGGAGGCCGGCGCAGCGGTGCGGACAGTTCGGCGGGATCCTCTCAACAGCATTCGGCGGGCGCCCGCAAGGACGGCCGCCAACAGCAAAAGCAGCAGCAAGATCAACCCCGTTGGGTCGGCGAATGGCAACTGAGTCTCGACCCGGCACAGGAGGCCTCAACATGACGATTCAACCAATGGCAACGCCCACCGCCGCCCCGGCGACCGGCACGACGGCGTCGCAGGGCAGTTCGCCGGACGACGTGAACGAGAATGAGTTTCTACAGCTCCTGGTGGCCCAGATTCAATATCAGGACCCCACCAACCCCACCGACAGCACGACGTTCGTGACGCAACTGGCGCAGTTCAGTTCGCTCGAACAACTGATCGCGATTCGTGGCGATCTTGACAGTCAAGCGCAGTCCGGGACCAGCGGCACTCAGAATACAACTTCCAATCAAGGAGGAAACTAACGATGTTTGCAGCATTCAGCACTGCACTATCCGCATTGGACGCCAACGGCGTAGCCGTCGCCGTGGTCGGCAACAACCTGGCCAACATGAATACCACCGGTTATAAAGAAAGCGTCGCTTACTTCCAAGACTTGGTCAGCGAATCGATGAACGCCGGCCAGACTCAAGTAGGCTTCGGCGTGGCCCCGCCGCTGACCATCACGCAGTTTACCCAAGGCGCGATTCAGTCGAGCAGTGGATCTCTCGACGCGGCCATCCAGGGGAGCGGCTTTTTCGTGGTAAACAATAATGGCACAACCCAGTACACGCGGGCCGGCAGTTTCCAGGTAGACCTCTCGGGTAACCTGCTCACTCCTAGCGGACAACTCGTTCAAGGCTGGATGGCCACAGGCGGAGTGGTCGACACCGGCGGGCCCATAGGCAACATCACTGTGCCCGTGGGCGCCATGCAAGCGCCGCAGGCCACCCAGAACATGACCCTGAGCGCCAACTTCGACGCATCTGCCGCCACGGGTTCGGCATCCGACTGGTCCGCTCCCGTAACGGTCTATGACTCCTTGGGGAACGCGCATGTGTTGACCCTCAATTTCCAGCAGACTGCCGCCAACACCTGGTCTTGCCAAGCCACCGTCCCCGGCGCGGATGTCCAGGGCGGCACGGCGGGCACGCCATACGATGTTGGGAGTCCCGTCACCCTGCAATTTAACAGCAGCGGGCAGTTGACTAGCACGACGCCAGCCGAACCCATTACCTTCGCGTTTCAGCCCGGCGACGGCGCCGCGCCCATGAGCGTCAACTGGAATCCGATCGATTCGGACGGCGCCAGCACGCTTACCCAGTTCGCCCAGAGTTCGGCCACCTCCGCGACCACGCAGGACGGCTCGGCGGCTTCCCAGCTTACGCAGGTCACTATGGGCAACGGGGGCCAGTTGCTGGCTTCCTACTCCAGTGGCCAACAAGTGGTTGTCGGACAAGTGGCCATCGCTAACGTGCAAAACCCGCAAACTCTGGTTTCGGTCGGAAACAACAGCTACCAGGTGAGCGCCGACACTGCCGCGCCGGCCATTGGAGCCCCCGGTACCGGCGGGCGCGGCACAATAGTCGGCGGCGCGCTGGAATCCTCCAATGTGGACATGGCCACGGAACTCACCAATTTGATCGTGCTGCAGAGCGCCTACCAGGCCAATTCCAAAGTGGTGACAACCGTGGATACGCTGGCCCAGGCCACCACCAACCTGATCACCTAAGGAGCGCCGGAACATGACAGCCATGGAAGAGATCGCCGCCTTCGCCGATGTGCCCGTGGACATCGAAGCGGAGCTGGACCGCCGCATACTCACCGTGCGCCAAATCCTGCAACTGGAGCCCGGCAGCCTGATCGGCATGAAGCGGTCGGCGGGAGAAAACATCGATCTGTACGTGGGGGGCAGTCTGATTGGCTGCGGCGAGATCGTGGTCGTCGAGAACACTCTGGGCGTCCGCATTACGGATTTTAAGGGCGATGCGTGAGGGGAAATGAGGCGTATATGGAATTGATCCGGCAAATACTGGCAGTGAGCGGCGTGCTCCTGCTGCTGGCCGTGTCCCTTTGGTGGCTGCGCCGCAGAGGGCTGGCCCGATACGGCATGCGGCCCACGCGCGGCGCCCGGCAGCGCACTTTGGAAGCGGTCGAGCGGCTTGCCCTAGGACCGCAGCACTCGCTCCACTTGGTGCGGCTGTCCAGCCGCGGGCTGCTGGTGGGGGTCTCGCCGGCAGGATGCGCGGTGCTGGAGAGTTTTGACTGGGCGGCAGTGGAGCGCACCGGCCGTCCGGAGGCCGCCTGATGGCGCGCCGCCTGGCTTTTTTGGGGGGCCTCACGCTGTTCCTCCCGCTAGCCGCCTGGGCAGCTCCGTCCACCCCCTGGCTGGGGACCGGCAAGGCTGGCTCGCTCAGCGAACCGATGCAGATCGTCTTGCTGTTGACGGCCCTGACGCTTCTGCCAGCCGCGCTAGTCTCGGTCACTCCTTTCTTGCGGACCATCGTGGTGCTACATTTCCTGCGGCAGGCGCTGGGAACGCAGACAGCGCCTTCCAACCAGGTGCTGACGGGTCTGGCGCTGTTCCTCACCCTGCTCACCATGCAACCGGTGGCCGGCCAGATTTACGAAAAGGCCTGGATTCCCATGGAAAATGGCCAGATGACAGCCGCACAGGCCGCGCAGGAGGCAGCCCGCCCGCTGCGTCAGTTCTGGATCCGCTTTGCCAAGGAGAAAGACATCGCGTTGTTTGTGGAGGTCGCGCATGCCCGCGCTCCCCGCTCTCCGGCCGATCTAGATCTCGAAGTCCTGATTCCGGCCTATATCCTGTCCGAGCTGAAGGCTTCTTTCCAGATCGGTGCGGTGCTCTACCTCCCGTTCCTGGTGATCGATTTGGTGGTCGCCTCGGTCACCGTTTCGGTAGGCATGATCCAATTGCCGCCGGTGATGATCTCGGCTCCCTTCAAGATTCTGCTGTTCGTTCTGGTGGATGGATGGAACCTGGTGATCGGGTCACTTATGAAGAGCATCGCCTGAGGTTCCGCGAATGTCCACCGATTTTGTCGTCGAAATCCTGCGCCAGGCTCTGATGCTGGCTCTCTCTCTGGCCGGACCGCTGCTCCTGATTGGTTTCGCAGCCAGCATACTGATCAGCCTCGTGCAGATCACGACCTCCATACAGGACACCGCGTTCGGCACCATTCCCCGGCTGGTCGTCTTTCTGCTCGCCATCCTGCTGTTGATGCCGTGGATGATCCAGCGCATTACGGCTTATACCGCGGCGCTGCTGGGGGACCTGGGGCGCTATGCCCGCTGACCTCGCGCTGGGGCTCCCCGCTCTCTACGGATTCCTGCTGGTGCTGGCGCGGGTCTCGGGAGTCTTCGCGTTTGTGCCGCTTCCCGGCTTTCAGAGCGCCCCACCGATGGCGCGCATTGTGCTGTCGGTGGCGATTACTTTGTCCCTGTTTCCCCGCTGGCCCCGGCCGGACGCGGCGCAGGCCGGGGCCGGACGCCTGCTGATGTGGGTGCTGCCGGAGCTGGCTGTGGGGGTCGTCATCGGTCTGGCGGTAGCCTTCCTCCTGGAGGCCTTCCTGATGGGCGCGCAGGTCCTCAGCTTGAACGCCGGGTTCAGTTTCGCCTCCACCATCGATCCCACTACGCAGGCCGAGTCGGGCGTTCTGGTGGTCTTTGCGCAGTTGGCGGGCGGGCTGATCTTCTGCTCTCTAGGCTTGGACCGGGAAGTGATCCGCACGCTGGCCTACAGCCTGGAGACGCATCCCGCGGGCGCCTGGTTTGCGCCGCGCGCGGCGGAGGCGCTCATCCGCCTGGGCGGGGACATGCTGGCCCTGGCACTGCGGCTGGCCTTACCCGCGGTCGCGCTGCTGGTTTTGGCGGACGTTGCCCTGGGGCTGGTGGGACGGCTCAACGCCCAACTGCAGTTGTTGACCATGGCGTTTCCGGTCAAAATGATGGCGGCCCTGGTGCTTTTGGCCTGGATCACCGCACTGCTCCCCAAGCTTCTGACGGCCTATGCGGGAGCGGTCTTCGGTACCCTGCGCCAGGTACTGCGCTTCTGAGCGGGAAGACGAATCCGTGCCGGATCAAGGCCAGAGAACCGAACAGCCGACCGCCAAGCGCCTGGACAAGGCGCGCCGGGAGGGGCAATTCCCCACCGCGCGCGATTTCGTTTCGGCGGTGCAGTTTCTGGCTTTCGTCGCGGTGCTCGGGGCCTGGGGCGGGCAATGGTTCGGAGAACTGCGCCTGTTAATGCGCCAGACGCTCGCGGCGGCCTTCTCGGCGAATCCGCCGGCCGCGCAGGCCGTGGAGCTTAGCCGCTATCTGCTGCTGAGCATACTTCGGCTGCTGGCACCGGCCGGAGGCGTGCTGTTGCTGGTGACGGTTGGCGTACAACTGATCGCCACGCGCATGGGAGTGAGTCTCAAAAAACTGGCGCCGGATCTCAAGCGGCTGAACCCGTTGGCCCGCCTGCGCGAACTGCCGCGGCAGAATCTGCCCGCGCTTCTGCGCGCCGTGGTGATGCTGCCGCTGTTCGGGCTGGCGATCTACGGGATCGTCCGGGACAACCTGTTCGCCTACCTGGCGCTCCCGTTCCAGACCGTCGAGTCCGGTTTCCGGCAAGCTTGCGGCTCGCTCGGTGTGCTGCTGTGGAAAGCGGCCGGCGTTTTCCTGATCTTCGGCAGCGTGGACCTGTTCCGGCAGCAGCGGCGCTATCGCAAGGATCTGCGTATGAGCAAGCAGGAGATTCGCGACGAGGTCAAGGAGACCGAGGGCAATCCGCTTATGAAGTCGCGGATACGGCGCATACAGAGAGAGCGCCTGCGGCACAAGATGATGAAGGAAGTCCCCAAGGCCACCGCGGTGATCGTTAACCCCACGCATTATGCGGTGGCGTTGCGCTATTCCCTGGATTCCATGGCCACGCCGGTGGTGGTGGCC
>JBEKUO010000069.1:0-16475 GCA_049514955.1 Bryobacteraceae bacterium
GACTATGGGCGGCAGCGTGCCGCTCTACATGATCGAGGCGATCCTGCACGCGCCCACAATCACCGTGCCGATTGTGAACCACGACAACAACCAGCACAGCTTCGACGAGAACCTGCGGATCGAGAATCTGTGGGATGGGATCGAGCTGCTGGCGGCGCTCCTGGCGATGTAACGGGTTGTGGGGCAAATCGCTGTCAAACGCGCCGCTCGCCTCCTATTGGATCGTGCTGGCGCCCTCTACACCCAAATCCGTCGCCAGCACATTCTTATTGATGTGATTGTCCAGATTGATGGTGTAGGTTTCTTTAGCATCGATCAGCACCGGCGAGTGCGTGGCGCAAATGACGCGGAAATGTTTGCCATCCACCAGTTCCAGCAACATCTTCAGAATACGCCGCTGATTGGAGACCGAAAGCGCCATCTCCGGTTCATCCAGCAGCAGGCAGGTGCCATCCGGAAGGCTGGGAAAGTTCTCGCGAAACATGCTCAGCATGACCTGCCCGTGACTGGCCATCTGCAGAAACTCGCGCATCCGCGGATCGTCTTTGAAGAAATCCAGATTCGTGCGCGGATTGTGCGCTTCGGCGTCGAACAGGTAGACCTCGCCGAGCTTCACGTCGCCAGGATCCAGGCGGTAAACATAGCCGTCGACCTCCTGGCCGCGCAGAGCATAGTAGATGGAATGCAGGAGCGTGGATTTTCCGGAACCGTTTTCGCCTTGCAGCATGATCAGAGGATGCGACAGATCCACGATCATGGGCATGTGAAAATTCAGGTTCACGAACACCGGGTGGGCCAGCACTTTCAGGTACATGGATTCCTTCAGGATACCAGCACCGTAGTAAAATGGCCGCGAAAGCGAGGTGCTGCAAATGAGATGGCAAAGCCGTATGGTGGTGGCCGGCCTGCTGGCGACCGGCTGCATGTTCTCCGCGGACGAGGGCGGCGGATGGATCAGCATGTTCGACGGCAAGACGCTCGACGGCTGGAAAGCGGGAGACAATCCCGAGAGTTGGTCCGTCAAAGACGGCGAGATCGTAGGCGACGGCGAGCGCAGCCACCTCTTCTACATGCTGCACGAGTGCGAGAACTGCGAGTTCAAGGCCGAAGTCAAGATCAATCACGGCGGCAACTCCGGCATGTATTTCCGCGCGAAGTTCGGGCCCGGCTGGCCCGCGGGATCCGAAGCGCAGGTGAATAACACGCATTCGGACTGGCGCCGTACCGGCAGCTTGTACCGCTTCGCAGACATCAAGGAGCAGCTTATTCCAGACGACACCTGGTGGACGCAGGACGTGATCGCCGACGGCAAACACATCATCATCAAGGTGAACGACAAGGTGGTGGTGGATTACGTCGATGAGAAAGATACCTATCAGAAGGGATTTCTGGCTTTGCAGCAGCACAACAAAGGCGGCGTTGTGGAGTTCCGGAATTTGATGATGCGACCGCTGCCGCCCGCCAAATGAGGGTGCTTTATGTGGATATCTGCGGTCGGTACATGGCGTTATCGCGGGCCTGCCGCACACGGGCGTTCCGCACCCAGCGCCCCGTTTGATATCCAGGCAGGCATTGAAAGGGAAATCAGGCGGGCCATGACAGTAAGGGGGGCGCTTCAAAATCCGACGCCGCAAGTTAAGCCGCCAAGCGTCGGCGGCCCGGAGTAAACTGGTTCCATGGCAGCACTGCCAACGCCACGCTTAGTCACGGTTGAAGAGTACCTGCGAACCGGCTATCCGGACGGCGATCGAGAGTACCTCGACGGTCTCGTAGTGGAGCGCAATGTGGGAACCCCTGGTCACAGCGCATTGCAGAAGATCCTGATCATTTACCTATCGCAGTTCGAAAAGGAACTCCAGATTGCGGTTCGGCCCGAGTGCCGCACGCGAATCGAGGAAACACGCTATCGGGTGCCGGACGTTTTGGTTATGGCGCGGCCCTTCCGCCAAACCAACCGGGTGGTGTTGGACCCCCCACTCCTGATCGTCGAGGTGCTGTCCCCCGATGACAAATTGCGGGAGACCATTCAGCGCTTCCGCGAGTACGAGAAGCTCGGAGTGCGTTATATCGTGCTGATGGATTCGGAGGACCGCACGGCCTTCGCATTCGTCAGTGGAGATCTGGTCCGCAGGGAACTGACGGGCTTCGATGTGGCCGGCCGCGGAACGATTCCGTTTGACAGCGCGGCGCTGTTGGCGCTTCTCGACCAGGAGTGACCGTTTCGCCTGACCGGCGGCTTTCGGTCATGCCGCCACAATCGGCCATGTTATGCGTCTCCGCGGATTTGAGCTTTACTTCGAAGACCTGGAACCGGCCAAGAGGTTTTATCGCGACACACTGGGTGTGGAACTTACAAGCGAACAGGCAGGCCACCACGCGCAGTTTGGCGCAAGCCCGTTTCTCAGCCTGGAATGCAAGGGCGCGGAGTCGTATCCGTCCCGCGACAAGGCCGTCGTATTTGTGGAAGTGCCGAATCTGCAGGCCGCGGTCGACCGTCTGGCGAACTTATCCTGCAGTTCGAACTGGGCGCGCCAGGCGGTCCCGCATGGGCTGTGCTGCGCGACCCTTCGGGGCACAACGTACTCCTGATACAATCGAGCGGCGGGTGACCCTATGAGCGAACTTAGCAGGCGCAGCTTTTTCGGGCTGGCGGGCACGGCGCTGGCGGCATCGCGCGTGATGGGCGCGAACGACCGCATCAACGTAGGCCAGATCGGCATCGGCGCGCGCGGTAGTTATCATCTGGACGCCTGCCTGCGCCGCCAGAAAACGCGTGGCGACGTTCAGGTGGTGGCCGTTTGCGATGTCTACCGCAAGAGGCTCGCCAAAGCCGCGAATAAAGCCACGAGCGCCAAGGCCCACCTGCACCATCAGGAACTGCTCGAGCGCAGCGATATCGATGCGGTCTTCATTGCCACGCCGGACCACTGGCACGCGCCCATCGCGCTCGCGGCCATGGCTGCCGGCAAGGACGTTTACCTCGAGAAGCCCATGACCCACACGCTGGCCGAAGCGCGGCAGGTGTTCCAGCGCGCGAGGGAGTCCAAGCGCATCGTGCAGGTAGGCGTGCAGGGCACCTCCTGGACGCGTTGGCACAAGGTTCGCGAGCTTGTCGAAAGCGGCGCGCTCGGGCAGGTGGTGGCCGCGCAGGGCACTTACAGCCGCAACAATCCGGATGGCGATTGGAATTGGGACATCGATCCGGAAGCCGGCCCGCAGGGTAAGGGCGAAAACTATATCGACTGGCAGCAATGGCTGGGCGCCGCGCCCCCGCGATCCTTCGATGCGGATCGCTTCTTCCGCTTCCGTAAATACTGGGATTATTCGGGAGGCATCGCCACGGATCTGCACTATCACATCGTGGCGCCGTTTCACATGGCGCTCGGCAACCAGCATCCCACGCGGGTGACCGGCATGGGTGGACTGTGGGTCTACAACGACGGCCGCGAGGTTCCCGACACTTTCATGGATTCCGCGGATTATCCGGGCAAGTACACGATCACGGTGGAATCGTCGCAGGTGAACGAAGTCGGACCAGTTACCATGCTACGCGGCACCAAGGCCACCATGTTCCTCGGCGACGAGTGGGAAGGCCCCAAGAACCGGCAATTCGATCACGCGCAGATTGTCGCGGAGAAGCCCTATCGTAAGGAGTTCGCCGAGAAGTGGGGCAAGGAGGAAATCGTCGTTCCAGGCCTCGGCAACGAAGGCGACGACAAGCACGTCGACAATTTCTTCGACTGCATGCGTACGCGGCAGGAGCCGAATTGCAGCGCTTCGCTCGGCTACACTACCATGACGCACATCGCGCTGGCCGTGCGCAGTTACCGCGAGGGGAAGATGTTCCACTTCGATCCAGTGAAAGAGGAGGCGAGTTAATGCTACGAGACAGGCCACGAGGTCTGTCCTACCTCCCGCCAGCCGGCAAATGCTCCTCGATATACCGCGCGATCAGACTATATACGTGCAGCGTCGTTCCGTTCCCCTCCGAAATCGAGTGCGTACGGTTCGGATACTCCATAAATTCGAACGGCTTGCCTAACTCGATCAGCCGGTTCACCAGCTTTTGCGTCCCCTGGAAATGCACGTTATCGTCGCCCGAGCCGTGCACGATAAGCAGCTTGCCGCGCAATCCTTCGGCGAAGTTGATCGGCGATCCGCTGCGGTAACCTTCTGCATTCTCTTCCGGCAGTCCCATGTAACGCTCCTGATAGATCGTGTCATATAGCTTCTGATCCGGAACCGGCGCGACGGCCACTCCCACACGAAACAGGTCGGGAGACCGGAACATGAGATTCAAAGTGTTGGAGCCGCCGCCGCTCCACCTCCACACGCCCACGCGTGTCACATCCACATAAGGGCGCTGCCGCGCGAGAGCCAGAACCGCTTCCGCCTGTTCCTGCGACGAGAGTACGCCCACCGCTCCGTAGACCGCCTTCCGCCAGGCCCGTCCCTTGGGCGCGAGTGCCTCGATTGTCGAAGCTGGCGATCAGATAGCCGTCATCCGCCAGTGCGCGATGAAACAGAGCGCCGTCTCCGTTCCACGTGTCCATGACGGTGACCGCCGCCGGTTCTCCATAAACATGCACCAGCAGCGGATATTTCTTGGACGGATCGAAGACACGCGGCTTCAGCAGCCATCCGTCCAAGGTCGCGCCGTCGGCGAGTGAGACTTGCAGAAACTCGACCGGCGGATCCAGCGACCCCGCCACGTTGGCGCGCAAAACGCCATTGCCTTCCAGCGTGCGAACCGTCTTATGATCGGGCAGGCTGACTAAGTCCGTGACCGGCGGGCCATCGAACCGCGAGTAAGTGTGAAAGGCTTACCGGCAATTCGGAGAGATCCTGTACGAGTGCGTCCCAGCCTCGTCCGCCGGAGTCAGACGAACCGGTGGCCCAGGTTGATCCACGGCAGCCCTATAAAGAAAGCGTTGGGTGGCGTTCCCCGGAGAGGCCATGAAGTAGATCCAGTGGCCATCCGGATCGATAGCGTCGATGCCCAGGACGTCCGCGGCTTCGGACGTGATCTTGACCGGCTCCCCGCCATCACGCGAGATGGAGTACGCATGACGCCACCCGTCGCGCTCGCTCAGCCAAAGGAAGCTCTTGCCGCCATCGAGCCAATCGAACCCGCCGCTCTCCCCTCCCGGACCACCGCTATCCGGCACGTCAACCCACGCGTCGTCACGGTCTTCGAAGACGGCTTTCGCCGCGCCGGATTGGGGCTCGGCGATGAAGACCGTCGCCGTATTCTGTCTCCGATTAAGCTGGCCGATCGCCAGACCGCCGCCATTCTCCACCCATTCCACGCGGAAAATATAATGCTCGCGTGGATCGCCTGGGATCGCCATCCATCGCGGCGCGCCGCCATCCATACCGATCACGCCCACGCGCACCGCGGAGTTCTTGGTGCCGGCTTTGGGATAAGGGATGTTAACGACCTTCGGATACAGCGAGTCGGTGTTGTTGACGATCGCGAACTGCTCGACGCCGGTCAGATCGAATTGCCAAAACGCCAGGCTGCGACCGTCCGGCGCCCAGCGAAAGCCATCACGCACGTTGATCTCTTCTTCATACACCCAATCCGAACCGCCGTTGACAAGGGTGTCGGACCCATCGGAGGTTAGCGCGCGAATCGCGCCTGTGGCCAGATCTTCGACATACAAGTTGTTGGCCCGGACGTAGGCGACGCGCACGCCATCGGGAGCGAATTTGGCGAAACTCAGTGAAGACGCGGGCGCATCGCCACCTAGTTTCTTGAGTGCGCCCGTCGCGCGATCGAGCACCCAGTAATCGCCCCGCGAATTGGTTCGCCACACCTTTTTCGACGCCGTGTATATCAGCAGGCGGTTCGCGTCTTTGTCCCAGCGGTAATCTTCGACGGTCAGCGGCTTCTCGGCTTTCGGCGGTGTCAACTGCGTATGCGAAACCAGGATCGCGCGCTTGCCGCTGGCGGTATCGTACTCGACGATGTCTTTCGCGCCGGCCGCGCCAGGCGCATCTTCGAGCGTGGTGTATGCCGCGCCGCCGCGAATCCAGCGCGCCGGGCCGTACCGTTTGGCGGCAAACGCAGGCGAATCGAAGATGCGCTTCAAACGCCGATCCAGCTCGTCGGAGCCGGTGAGGAACGACGGCAAACCTCCGCAGATCGCAAAGGTGATCACGATGGCCCTGGTCGGCTGCATGGGAACATGGTAGCGCGACCCATGCGAGAATATTCTTCTATGCCGAACGGCAAAGTCAAAGTCGGAATCATCGGTTCCCAATTCCAAGGGGACATTCACGCGGCATCGTTTCAGATCATGCCGGAGGAGGCGGAGGTGGTCGCGGTGTGCTCGCCCACGCCCAGCCATGCGGCGGAGGTGGCGCGCAAGTATGGTATCCCGCGCGTCTTCCTGGATTACAAGGAAATGCTTCGGGAGAAGGATATTGAGATGGTCACCATCGCGGCGCCCAACGCGCTGCACGCCGCCATGACCACCGACATCGCCCGCGCCGGCAAGCACGTCGTATGCGAAAAGCCGCTGTGCATGACGCTCGACGAAGCCGACGAGATGATCGATGTCTGCCGCCGTGAAGGTGTGCTGCTGTTATACGCCGAGGAGTTACTCTTCACGCCGAAATATGTCAAAGCCAAAGAGATGGCTGATAATGGGGCCTTCGGCAAGCTCTACCTGGTGAAGCAGAGCGAAAAGCACTTCGGCCCGCACAGCCCGTGGTTCTGGGACGTCAACCGTTCCGGAGGCGGCGTCTTCATGGACATGGGATGTCACGGCATCGCCTTCTGTTATTGGTTCTATGACCGTTCACCCATCAAGAGCGTCACGTGTCACATGGGAACCTATGTCCACGGCGCCAAGACCCGCGGAGAGGACGACAGTATCTGTGTCCTGGAGTTTGCCAACGGCGGAGTGGGCCTGGTGGAGAACAGTTGGGCCAAGCGCGGCGGCATGGACGACCGCACCGAAATCTATGGCGAAGGCGGCGTCAGCTACCCGAACCTGCACATGGGCAACGCCATGCCCACTTATAGCGAGTATGGCTATGGGTACGCAGTGGAAAAGGCCCCCAGCACCAAGGGCTGGAGCTATCCGGTATTCGACGAGTTATGGAATTACGGGTCGCCGCACGAGATGCGGCACTTCGCCCGTTGCGTGCGCGGCAAGGAGAAGCCGCAATCCACGGGCGAAGACGGACGCGTGGTGATGGAAGCGTTGTATGCCGGATACGCCTCGGCGGGGCAGGGGCGCAAGATCGAGCTGCCCTTCCGGCCGAAGGGCGTCAGAAGGCCCATTGACCTGTGGTTGAAGTAATAAAAGCAGGCAGGCGCCGCGTTTCGACGAGGTCGTGGTAAATAGCCTCGGTCATGCAGGCCGAGGCTGGCCCACTCGGAAGAATCTAAAGAAGGAGCAAAAGATGTCTTCCCTGAGAACGCAGTCCAAAACGTCTGAGAACGCAGTCCAAAACCTTTCTGCGGGCAGCTCATTGTGGTGCTATTGCTCTGCATCACTGCGGCGGTGATCACGGATGCCGGCACGCTGAAAGCCCAAACCGCAAGCTGGACTGAAGTGGGATCGTCAGCTCCGTCGGCTCGTGCGGACGCGGCCATCGCCTATAATGCGGCCACGCACTGAACGGTGCTCTTCGGCGGAATGACGGCTACTCTGTCTATGGCGACACGTGGGCCTGGGATGGGATGTGGCGCGCGATGTTCCCCGTCACTTCGCCCTCCCCGCGTCAAGGCCCCGCAATTAAGCGGGATATATCGAATGTCAGCGTCCGCTGCCGCCGTTGGATAGCGCTCCCACGACCAGAAAGGTCCTGCTTGCCCCGCCGCGACCGATCGTGGTTGCAGGCCGCGGATGGTGTCATGAGAAACTCCGTAACCCGATCGCACTAATCCAAATAGTATTCGCGCTCATCCGCAGACCTAAATACGCTCCTCATGCGAGATCCGCTCATCCCGCCGCTGGCTGCCATCGCCACAGGCATCCTGGCTTCGCGATTTGTCTCTTTCGGAATTCGCGAGCTGCTCATCGTCATCGCGCTATTTCTGATTTTGGGGGCCATCGCCCTCTGGCGGCGGGCGCGGGTGCTGGCCGGTGTGTGCTGCCTGCTGGGGCTGATGTTTGGTGGCGCGCTGACGGATCTGGCGCACCGGCCGCGGCCTCGTCCCGAACTCGACGCGGAGGGCCGCGAGCCCGTGATCCTGGGCGGATGCGTCGTACAGCCGCCAGCGTTGTCGGGCGATCGCGAGCGTTTCGTACTGGAATTGGAGCCCGGCGCGCGCGTGCAGGTCACGGCCTACGCCCGTGAAGGCGAGGCGCCGCCCGCACTGCGCTACGGTCAGCGCGTGGAGTTGGAGGCGCGCGTTCGGCGGCCGCGCAATTTCGGCAATCCCGGATCGTTCGACTACGAACGCTATCTGTCTCGCCGCGATATCTATTGGACCGCCTCCACCAGCCCGGGAGCCAAGGTGGATGTGCTCCCCGGAACCTGCGGATCGCGCTTCGAGGCCGCCATCACCGGCCTGCGCGTGTTGGCGTTGGAGCGGCTTGCGCAGCTCTACAACGGCAAGCCCTACGAAACCGGCATGATGCAGGCGATCATGATCGGCGAGACCTACCAGGTGCAGCGCGTGTGGACCGAGCAGTTCCGCAACACAGGCACTTACCACGCGCTGGTGATCTCCGGCACGCACACGGCCGTGCTGGCCTTATTCCTGATGCTGGTGCTGCGCTTTTGCTTCGTGCGGCGCGACGCCGCCTTGCTGATCACCGCGGCGCTGCTGTGGCTCTACGCGCTGGTGACGGGCTGGGGATCGCCCTGCGTGCGCTGCGCGGCGGGCTTCACGCTGTTCGCCATCGGCAGCTACTTCTTCCGGCGGCGGCGGGTCTTGAACATCCTGGCGGCGGTGGGCATCGGGTTCCTGTTGCTAGATCCCGAACAGATGTTCGAGGCCAGCTTTCAACTCACGTTTCTGGCGGTGGGATTCATTGGCGCATTTGCCACACCGCTGCTAGAGCGTACATGCTACCCACGCACACGCGCTCTGGCGGACTTGCCGGATACCGGGCGCGATTTGCACCTGCCGCCGGCCGTGGCGCAGTTCCGCGTGGAAATGCGGCTGCTCGCCGAAACCGTGCGCCTATGGACCAGGCTCCCGCAACGCGCCAGTTGTCTCATGGTAAGCGTTCCGGCGCGCGTGCTGTTCTACGGATTCCAACTTGCCGTGATCTCAGCCATCGTGCAGATCGGGCTGGCGCTGCCGATGGTGGTGTACTTTCATCGCATCGGGTTTTCGGGCGTTTCGGCCAACGCCATCGTAGTGCCCCTGATGTGCGCCGTGATTCCGGTAGGATTCATCGCCATCTTCACCGGCTGGGCGTGGGTAGCGCGGGCGGCGGGCTGGCTGCTGGCGCTTTCGCACATGGCGGTCAACTGGCACATGCAGCTTGAACCGCAGTGGCGCATTCCGACTCCGCCGTTGTGGCTGGGAATCGCCATTGGCGCGGCGCTGACCCTTTCGGCGCTGGCGATGCGCGCGGGCCGCGCATGGTTCACCGGCGCCGCCAGCGTGTTGGCGCTGTTGATGACACTGCTGCTTTGGCATCCCTTTCCCCCGGATATCGCCAGGAACCGCCTGGAGATGACCGTGGTCGATGTGGGCCAGGGCGATAGCATCCTGCTGACGTTCCCGGATGGCAAGCTGATGCTGGTGGATGGCGGCGGCATTCCGGCGTTCGGGCGGCGCGCACCGTCTCAGATGGATATTGGCGAAGACGTAGTCTCGCCTTACCTGTGGGACCGCTCCATACGCCATATCGACGTGATGGCTTGCACTCACGCCCACGCGGATCACATCGGCGGGCTGCCGGCGCTGCTCGAAAACTTCCACGCGAGAGAGCTGTGGACCGGCGCGAATTCGGAGAACCCCGCCTGGTGCGCATTGCGCGATAAGGCGCGGAAGGCAGGTGTCCGCATCGTGCCCTTGCACCGCGGCCAGCGCTGGAATTATGGCGGAGCGGAGCTGGAGGTGCTGGCGCCTTCGTTGGAATATGTGCCCAAAGACGCGCCGCACAACAACGATTCGCTGGCCTTCCGCGTGACCTTCGGCCGCCATTCGTTCCTGCTATGCGGCGATATCGAACGGCAAATCGAAGCGGAGCTGGTCGCCGAGGGCCTGGTACGCAAGACGGACGTGCTGAAAGTTGCCCACCACGGCAGCAAGACGTCCAGCACCGCGGCGTTTCTGGATCTGGCACGGCCTACTTTCGCCGTGATATCCGCTGGATTCGAGAACTCCTACGGGCACCCGAGCCCTGAGGTGCTGCGCAGGTACCAAGAGCGGCAGGAGTGCGTGCTCCGCACGGACCTGGATGGACTGGTTACCGTACGCAGCGACGGCCGTCGCCTCGAAATGGACATGGGCCGCTGGTCGGGTGCGCTGGGGAGCGCTTCCGTTGCCGGATTAGGCCGTCTCTTCTGAAGCGGCCTCTGCCTCGGCCGCGGCAGCCGGCCCGGCCGCCCGCGCATCGGCCAAAACCCGCTCGGCTGCTTCCAGATCCTCCTTGGGAACCTGAACCTGGAACTCGAAGACCGGAATGGTGCTCGTTCCTACCAGGATGGACGGGATGTTATTGGACTGCAAGATACCGTGAATGGCCATGGCCTCCATCTCCGCGTCGTGGTTCGAGGAGCTGAAGAGTGTGACCATGTCCATATCGTGCGAGGGGTCCGCGGACTCGGGCTCGGATCCGGTTTCCGGTTCTTGCGGCATGCCTCCAGCATATCGCACCTGCGAGACGATGGAATAGAATGGAAGGTTCACGTCCGGCGCGGCCGGAGTCGCAGGAGGATGGCATGGCCGATCACGAAGAAGAGCAGGAAAACCAATTCGCGAGCAACCTCGGTTGGTTCGTCGCGGGCACGGTCGTGGGGATGACCGCAGCCATATTGCTGGCCCCGCAGAGCGGAGAGAAAACCCGGAAATTCATTTCCGACAAGACGCAGCAGGGCAAGGATGCGGTCACCGAAACGGGCAAGGATGTTTACGACCGCAGCAAGGACATCATCGACAAAGGCCGGCAGCTTGTGGAAGACGCGGCGGACTTGTTCGAGCGCGGCCGGAAGCTGGTGCGCGGCGAATAGCGCATGTCCGGCATCCACCTGGGCAGCTTCCGCATCACGCTGGTCCGCGAAGATATCTACTGGTGGGATGGCGGCGTCATGTTCGGAGTAGTCCCCAAAACGCTTTGGGGCCGCAAGCTCTCGCCGGACGAGTCTAACCGCCTGCCGCTAGGCTTCAATTGCTACGTTGTCGAAACCGGGGAGCACACCATCCTGCTCGACACCGGAGGCGGCGACAAGCTGGAGGCCCGCGCGCGCGAGCGCATGAAGCTGGCCCCGGAGCCGCAGCCGCTGACCGAGACGATTGCGGCGGCGGGTATCGATCCCGAAGGCATCGATATAGTCGTCAACAGCCACTTACACTGGGACCATTGCGGCTGGAACACCATTCTGACCAATGGCGTCCCCCGGCCGGCGTTCCCACGCGCCGTCTACTACACGCGCCGCGGCGAGTGGGAGCACGCGCACCGCCGGCATCCGCGCGATAGCGTGGCGTACATCGATGCGAATTACGATCCGCTGGTGGATGCCGGGCGCATGCGGCTAATCGACGAGGATACCGAGGTGGCCCCCGGAGTCTGGCTGCGCCTGGCGCCCGGCCATACCCGCGACATGATGATCGTCACGGCCGCGTCCGGGAGCGAGACGTTCTGCTTCTTCACGGACTTGATCCCAACGGCCGCTCACGTCACACCCACCTGGATTACGGCCTTCGATCTCTACCCCCTGCAATCGGTGGACAGCAAGCTGCGCTGGCTGACGGAGGCCGCGCGCGGCGAGTGGGTGTGCGGGTTTGGGCATGACACGGAGACCGCTTTTGCGCGGATCGCTCAGCACGAGGGCAAATTCGCGGCTACTGGATGCGAGCCCCTCTCGCTGTAGAGCAGTGAAAGTGTATGTGCGTTCACACTAGTTTTGCGGTTACTATGCTCGGCGCAAGGCCGGCTCTCGGCTTGTGAACCACCCAGTTAACCGTCACGGCCCAGCACACGAAGCCCTGCAATATCAACGTCAGGAACTAAGCCCCGAGCGTAAGCGAGCGGTCTTTCGCTCGAATTCGGCACTTATGCGCCGGAAAGTTAACTATCCATCGGCAGCATTGTCTCCTAACTAGGGTTATGTAAACAATATCAACGAATCGGTGACGTAGCCACTTTAATTCCAGGAGAGGAGAGATCCCATGTTGACTTTATTGAAGTGCCTTTGGCAAGACGAGCGAGGGCAGGATTTGATCGAATACACGCTGCTGATGGCGTTTGTGGCCCTGGCCTCCGCGGCGCTCTTTATCAGTTCCGGCGCCAGCATCAGTTCGATCTGGAGCACCTCGAATGTTCAGTTGAGCGCCGCGGCGAGTTCGGCCGGCAGCTAAACTGTTGCCGGACCGATAGACCAAGCGGACTCGGTCTCGGGCGGTTGGTGAACATGCTCGCAGCACGTTTAATGCCGCCCGCCTGAGCGAACTTTGCCGCGCACCTTGCTCACCGGGGGTTGCGGCCTGTCAGCGAAGTCCGCACTTTGAAGTTCCGCAGTACTCGGTCCACATAGGTCGCCTCCGCGGTAACCCACTGGCGACGAATTCCGACGTGGTGGCAGCGTATACTATTTCAGACTGCCATGCGCAAGAACACCGCGACCCTAGCGACCCTCCTGTCCCTCATCACCCTGCCGGCCATCGCCCAGTTGTCGCAGGACAAACCGGAGCTGATCCGCGTCAACGAGCACGTCTATTGCGCCACCGGCTACGCGCTGGGCAACGTCATCTTCGTGTTGACGGACCGCAGCGTAGTGGTGGTGGATACCACTGAAGGTCAAGCGCCCGCACGGGCGGCCTTCGACGACTTCCGGAAGATCTCCAGCCTGCCCGTCAGCTATATCGTCTACACGCACTTCCATGGCGATCACATCAACGGCGCCAAGGTCTTTGCGGGGCCTGATACGAAAGTGATCGCGCAGAAGAACCACATCGAGGAGATGCGCAAGTACCGCCTGATGATGGGCTACAATCGCAAGCTGAACGAAGTGCAGTGGGCGGCCGGCGTGCCGCGAGAGCAGCGCGGCGCCACGCTGGGCATCGATCTGCTGCATCCACCGGCAAGCGGTTACATCCCGCCGCAGATCACCTTCGACGAGGAGTACAAGTTCACCGAAGGCGGCGTGCGCTTCGAGCTTTATCACACGCAGGGGGAGACGGTGGATCATCTGATGGTCTGGCTTCCGGATTTCGCGACTTTGCTCCCCGGCGACCTGTTCTATTGGAGCTTTCCGATGCTCGCCAGCCCGGGAAAACCGGACCGTCCGGTGCTCGAATGGGCGGCCTCGCTCGACCGCATGCGGCAACTGCATCCGGCGTACCTGGTGGGTTCGCACAGCCGGCCGCTCGATGGGCGGGAGGCGATCGACCAGGCGCTGGCGAACTACGCGCGCGCCATCCGTTACGTTCACGACCAGACGGTCGCGCGCATCAACGAGGGGAAGCCGTTGTATCTGATTCGCCGCGAGGTGCAGTTGCCACCGGACCTGGCTGCGCTGCCGTATTTGCAGCCGGTGTATGGGACCGTGGAGTGGGCCGTCAACGGCGGGTTCCGCCAGTACACCGGCTGGTACGATTTCGACCCCGCGCATCTGAACGGCGGCGATCCCGCGCCCTTCGAACGCGCGCTGGCGGAGGCCGCGGGCGGCACGGCAGCCATCGTGAAGCGGGCACGCCAGGCGGCCGATGAGGGGCAACTGGAGCTGGCGTTGGCGCTCGCGGAGGTGGCCATCGGCGCGGATGACAGTGCCGCCGCGCATCGCCTGCACGCGGAGGTACTGGAACGTCTGGCGGCTCAGGCAACCAACGGCGTCGCGCGGAATATCTATCGTGAAGCCGCGATCGAGGAGCGGAAGAGTCCGCAGTGATTACCGCGCTGCTCGCCGATCCAATCTACAAGCGCCACGTCACTGGCCCGGGCCACCCCGAACGGCCCGAGCGGTTCGATGCCGTATGGCTCGGGCTGGAGAAGGCCGGATTGACCGGGCAGATGCCTCGCATAGCGCCCCGCGCGGCGTCCACCGATGAGTTAGCGGCGTGTCATACGCGCGCATACATCGACGTGGTGCGGGCCGACGTGGCGCACGGCTATGGCGTGCTGAGCACCGGCGACACGGATGTCGGGCCGGAGTCTCTGGTGGTCGCGTTGCAGGCTGCCGGCGGTGTTCTGAATGCCGTGGATGCGGTTGTCGAACGGCGCGCCCAAAACGCATTCTGTGTGGTGCGGCCGCCCGGTCATCACGCCACGCGAGATCGCGGAATGGGCTTTTGCATCTTCAATAACGTGGCCCTGGCCGCGCGCTATACGCAGGAGCGGCACGGACTCGAGCGCGTACTGATCGCCGATTGGGATGTGCACCACGGCAACGGCACGCAGGACATTTTCTACGCGGATGGCTCGGTCTTCTTCTTCAGTACCCATCAGGCTCCTTGGTATCCGGGCACGGGCCGCGTCGAGGAAACCGGGGAAGGCGCCGGCCGCGGAACTACGCTGAACTGCCCGTTCCCCGCCGGTGCGGGACGCGCGGAGATCCTGGGTGCATTCGAGAACCAACTGCTCCCGGCCGCGCAGGATTTCCGGCCGGACCTGGTGCTGATCTCGGCCGGCTTCGACTCGCGAGAGGGCGATCCGCTCGGCCGCTTCACGCTTTCCGACCAGGACTTCGCGGATCTGACCACGCTGCTGATGGAAATCGCCGATGACCATGCCGGCGGCCGTTTGGTGTCGGTGCTCGAAGGCGGATACAATCTAAGCGGACTGGCTTCGGCGGCGGTGGCGCACGTGAAAGCGCTCCGCCGGGCCTAGCCAGCGGGCGAGCGTGCCTCGCCAGGAGATCCACATGGAACAGAATCGCAGAGCATTCTTGCAAGGCTTGGCCGCCGCGCCGCTGTTTATTCCGGGCGCCGCGCGCGGCGCCAACGACCGTCCGGCGTTCGGCATCATCGGAGTGGGCAACCGCGGCCGCTGGCTGCATCAGACGTTTCAGAAACTGGGCGCGCAGTGCGTCGCCGTGTGCGACGTCTACGAGCCAACGCTGGAGCGGGCGCGCGCGGAATCGCCGAAGGACGCCAAGGCGTACGTGAATTACCACGACCTGCTGGCGCAGCGCGGCATCGACTTCGTGGTGATCGCCACGCCGGATCACCAGCACCATCCGAACCTGCTGGCCGCGCTGGAGGCGGGCAAGGATGTGTACCAGGAGAAGCCGCTCTCGCTGAATCTCCAGCAGAGCGCCGAAATGGTCGCGGCGGTGCGCAAGACGAAGCAGATCGTGCAGATCGGCATGCAGCGCCGCAGCATGCCCTTCGTGCGGAAAGCCAAGCAACTGGTGGATGACGGCGCGCTGGGCCGTATCTCGATGGTCAAGCCCATGTGGAACTGGCATTTCACTGAGTGGCTCGACAACTCGCCGCTCGAAGGCAAGCTGGATTGGGACAGGTTCCTCGGCTCGGCGCCCAAGCGGCCGCTCGAACCCAAGCGCTTTCGCTGGTGGCGCGGTTTTTGGGATTACTCCGGCGGCAACATGACCGACCAGGGCACGCACCTGATGGACGTCGTGCAGTGGATGACTAACTCCGGGCCACCGCGCTCGGCGGTGTGTCAGGGGCAAGTGACTGGCAATCCCGAAGCGGAAGCGCCCGACGTGTTCACGGCAGTGTTCGAGTATTCCGGATTCCTGGCGCAGTGGACCTTGAATTACTGCACCACTTACGATTGGGACTGGTCAGTTACTTTCCTGGGTGACAAGGCGTCCATGGTGCTCGACCGCAATGGCTATCGCATTTACAAAGACAACGGCGCATCGCCCGAGCCATGGACGCAGAAGGGCAAGCCGGAACTGATCGCGCAGGAGCCGGATCGGGACAGCGCTACCACGCACCAGCAGAATTTCCTGGACTGCATACGGTCAAGGCAGGAACCTAACTGCCCGGTGGAGATCGGCGCGGCGGCGGTGGCGGGGCCGCATATGGCGAATGTGGCTTATAAGGAGGATCGGAAGGTTAAGACGTGATCGGCGCGGTGGGGTGTTTCAGGGGAGGGCGTGATACCGCAGTTTGGCGGTTGGGTTCGTATTATTACCGGCCGAACCCGCTTATCGTTCGTAACCACAGCAACGACTGCCGGCCGAACCAGAACAGTCGCGAGGCGATAGCATGAACCATGGCATGCAGGAGCCGTTGAGCCTTTACGAAGGCTCACGCGGTTAAGCTAGTGGACGCGTGCGAGGCCGTTCCGAACTGTATCAGCGCACCGCTTTCGATGTCCGAGACATGCCGCAGCCGCAATCGCGCTGGTAACGTCGGATGCTGGACC
>JBEKUO010000070.1:0-16294 GCA_049514955.1 Bryobacteraceae bacterium
GCATGGTAAGAGCGGTCGGAACGACCCAGGCGCTGGTCCCCGGATACCACGGCCAGCCTACAATGCGGTGTTCCGCAGGCGGGTTGCCGAGCAAGAATAGACGCAGACGGCTGAGCCAGCCGGTCTCCTGCCCGCTCTGCGCCATCATCCAGGCGATCGCCTGCCGGTACGGCGGCCCGCCCAGCGCCGCAGGACCGAGCAGGGTAACTACCGCGGTGACCCAGGTGCTCTCTGCCACCGTGGGCTGCGGCGGCCAGCCGCCATCCGGACGCTGCGCGGCGCGCAGCCACCGGAGCGCCCGCTCGACCGGCTCCGCCGCCGAGCCGCACGCCAGCAGAGCGAGCAGCGCGTAGGCCGTCGGCTCCGTCCACGATGGCCCACCCGGCCGGTAAGGCCAGCCACCATCACGATTTTGGGATGCCGGGAGAGTAAGCATCGCCCCTTGGCGCCGCGGGGCAGGAGCGCAGGCCGTCCAGCCTGCCGCTCTCTACCCAAGCACGACGCGCGAAAACCCTAGCTCCCGGCTGCCGTGGAGAGCTGCGAGTTGCTCTTCGACCAGATCGTGCTGATGCTCGTTCCGGCGCTCTGAAAAAGCGCGGCGGACGCCAAAGCTACGAAGGCCAGCATCAACGTGTACTCAATCAGGTCCTGGCCTTGTTCATCCTTCCACAAACGGCTGCAAAACGTTTTCATACGATTAGGCTCCTTTTGCCTCGATAGTCACGGGATGCCCGCTCGGTGCACCGCCGATCGCTTTCAGGAAAAGCACGGCTCTGGCCAATGCCGCATGGTGCGCTTGTTGCTGATTCTGCACAGGCTAGCACGCGCACGCCGGGCTGCCATGTGGTTCAAAACGAGATTGTGTTTGGAAATGAAACAGGGTGGCGCGACCAAGTCCGCCCTGATCCGTCAGTTGAACTATCATGTACCCAATGCGTTTTCTGACTACGCTCGGCCAGGATCTGCGTTACGCCACGCGCCTGCTCCGCCTGAGCCCCGGCTTTACCCTGGTGGCCCTGCTGTCTCTCGCGCTCGGCATCGGCGCCAACTCCGCCATCTTCCAACTGCTGGACGCGGTGCGCCTGCGCACGCTGCCGGTGAAGAATCCCCAGGAACTGGCGGTGGTCAAACTCACGGACGCGCACGGCCGTAGGGGCAGTGTCAACACGCCTTACCCGGCCCTGACCAATCCTCTATGGGAACGCATACGCGACCGGCAACAGATTTTCTCCGGCATGTTCGCCTGGGCCACAGACGGCTTCAACCTGGTCGCAGGCGGCGAGTCGCATTATGCGCAGGGCCTGTGGGTCAGCGGCGACTTCTTCCGCGTGCTGGGTGTCGAGCCGCTGGTGGGCCGCGTCTTTTCGCCGGCCGATGACCGCCGAGGCTGTGGAACTCCCGGCGCCGTCATCAGCTACCCGTTCTGGCAACGCCAGTTCGGCGGAGAGGCATCCGCCATCGGCAGAAAGCTTACGTTGGACTCGCATCCGGTGGAAATCGTCGGTGTCGCGCCCGCCGGTTTTTTTGGCGTGGAAGTCGGGCGGACCTTCGATGTGGCGCTGCCCATCTGCTCGGAAGCCGCCCTGCGGAAGAAGAGCCAACTCGATTCCGGCACGTTCTGGTGGCTCACCGTGATGGGCCGCCTGCCGGCGGGCCGGACGCTCGCGCAAGCTACCGCACAGTTGAACGCCCTCTCGCCCGGGATCTTCGAGGCGACCCTGTCGCCAAAGTACCCGCGGGAAAACGTGAAAGACTATCTTGGGTTCAAATTGTCCGCGGCCTCCGCTGCGAGCGGCCTTTCGATGCTGCGGGAAATGTATTCCGACCCGCTGTATTTCCTGCTGGCGATCGCCGGGCTGGTTCTGCTGATTGCCTGCGCCAACCTGGCCAATCTGATGCTGGCGCGCGCCAGCGCACGGGAGCGCGAGATCTCCGTACGGCTGGCGCTGGGCGCTTCGCGCGCGCGGCTGGTCCGGCAACTGCTCGCCGAGAGCCTGCTGCTGGCGGCAGCGGGGGCGGCCTGCGGCGCATTCCTGGCGCAGGCTCTCAGCCGGTATCTGATCGCATTTCTCAGTACCGAAGGAGATCAACCGTTTGTCGACATGCAGGCGGATTGGCGGGTACTCGCCTTCGCCGCCGGGTTGACCGTGCTTACCTGCATCTTGTTCGGACTGGCGCCGGCCTTCGAGGGGACGCGCGGCGGTCCCGGTGCGGTGCTGAAAGCCGGCCGCGGCTTGACCGCCAGCCGCCAGCGCTTCGGCCTGCGGCGAGCCCTTGTGGTCGCGCAAGTGGCCCTCTCGCTGGTGCTGCTGGTCGGCGCTCTCCTGTTTTCCCGTACGCTGGGAAATCTGCTGGCGCTCGATGCGGGCTTTCGGCAGGACGGAATTCTGATCGCGGATGTCGAGCTGACCCGGATCCCCGTCGAGCGCTGGGATGCCTTCAAACAGGATCTCATCGCACGGTTCCAGGCGATTCCGGGCGTGGATTCGGCCGCGGAAACGCGCTACGTCCCGCTAGGCGGCGACGAAACGAGCAATCGTGTCTGGCAGGAGGGGTCGGACGCCCGGCAGGGCAAAGAAGCCCTATTCAATTGGGTCGGGCCTGGTTACTTTAAGACTCTGGGTATTCCGCTCCTGGCCGGCCGGGATTTCGACCGGCGCGATGCGGCTTCCGCGGCCAGAGTCGTGATCGTAAGCGAGGCCTTCGCCCGGCGGCTGGGATACGCTGGCAGCCCGGTGGGCCAAACGTTCCGCCGGGAAGCGACGCCCACCGAACCCGAAACGGCTTTCGAGATTGTGGGGCTGGTGCGAAACTCGAAATACCGCGATCTGCGCGAAGACTTCCCACCAGTGGCTTTTCTGGCCGCCGCGCAGAGCCCTATTCCCAATTCGTCGGTCCAGATCCTGATGCACTCGAATGCGCCGCTGCCAGCGCTTATCTCCGCGGTGCGGCGCACGATCGGCGAGGTGAACCCGCAAGTCTCCTTCGACTTTGGAGTGTTCCGGACGCAGATCCGCGAGGGCCTCATGCGCGAGCGCCTGATGGCCACGCTCTCCGGCTTCTTCGGCTTGCTGGCCGCCGTGCTGGCCATCATTGGTTTGTACGGCGCGATGTCGTACATGGTGGCGCGGCGCGGCCACGAAATCGGCATCCGCATGGCGCTCGGCGCGGACCGCCGCCAGGTTGTCCGGATGATCTTGCGCGAGGCGGCGGGACTGCTTTCCGCCGGCTTATTTGCCGGAGTGATTCTGGCGCTGGCAGTGGGCCGGGCCGCCCGCGCCATGCTCTTCGGATTGCAGCCGCACGACCCGACTTCGTTCGTGCTGGCCATTGCGTCATTGGCGGCAGTCGCGCTGGCCGCCAGTTGTCTTCCGGCATATCGGGCGGCGGGACTGGATCCGTTGACCGCGCTACACGACGAATGATGCGCCGCAGGAGATTGGCCTGCAGCGCCGTGGCGCAGGCACTCCTGCCTGCCGCGCGGGCACTCCTGCCCGCGCAGGCGAGCTCCGCTCGCCCGGACAGCGAACTGAAGTTCGCTGCGGCACGCTAAAGCGTATGCCACGATGCCTTATCATCATTGGAGTGCGGAAATCCATTGGCGATAACCTCATCCCGGAAGGCTGGACTTTCGAGAAAGGCCTCGACCTGATCAAGAAGGCCGGCTTCGACGGCGTGGAGTTGTGGCTCGGCGAGAAACCCTGGTTCAAGATGGATACCACCGATGCCGCGGTGCGCGACCTGTACCGCAAAGTGCGCGACGCCGGATTGCTGGTCTCCAACGTGGCGAATTCGCTCGACTGGGGCGAGAACATCGCGGCCCGCGATCCGAGCGTACAAGCTGCCGCCGCGCGCCACATCGTGCGGCAACTCGAGACCGCCCAACTGCTTCACACCGATGCGATCCTGGTGGTGGCGGGCGTGGTCACCGAGCAGGCGCCTTACAACGAAGTCTACCGGCGCACCGTCGAGGGTCTGCGCGCGCTCGGCGAACAAGCCGCCAAAGCGCAGGTCAAGATCGGCTGCGAGAATTGCAACTCCGAGCAGCGCTTCCTGCTCTCCCCGCGTGAATTCCGGCAATTCCTCGAAGAAGTGAATCAGCCCTTCGTCGGCCTGCACCTGGACGTCGGCAATATCCACGACACTGGCTTTCCGGAGCAGTGGATCGAAATTCTGGGGAGCCGCATCACCCGCATTCACCTGAAGGACGTCATGCGCAAGCGGGGCCGCTGCGGCGATCAAAGCGTCTACACCAACATCTTCCTGGGCGACAACAATTGGCCCGCCATACGCGCGGCGCTGGGCAAAGCCGGCTACGACGGCTGGCTGATCGCCGAAATGGAAGCCCGCTACCGCTTCGCGCCCGACCAGCAGTTCTACGACACCGCCGCGGCGATGGATCGCTTCATCAACGGCAGGCTCTGATGCCGATCTCGCGGCGTGCGCTGCTGGCGGCTTTCGCACTGCCCCGCCCCGGCAGGATGCCTGGCCGGGCGATTCTCCTCGACCTCGGCCCAGATTGCGCCCTACAGGAATCCCTCGCCGGTTTCCGTACGCTCGTTCCCGCAGTTAACGCACCGAGCCGCAGTACGCTCCTCATCCCCGGCGCAGGACGCTTGCCGCAGCGCCACTCTGAAACAATTCGCACGCACCTGCGGCGCGGAGGATCGGTCCTGCTCGAATCCGCCTTGGGCCTCCAACACCCCCGCGCCGATGCCCCCTACTTCCCTTACGTCGATTTCACCTGGCCTGTCGAGGCCAAGATCCGCGAATTCTTTCCGCTGGTGTTGCAGCCGAAGCCGGGTGACCGCGTCATTGCGACCTATGCCGGGAAGCCCGTCGCGGTACGCCGGCAAGCTGGACGCGGTTCCCTGATCCTGCTCGGCTCGCCGGTCGGACCCGCCCTGCTGGCCGGAGATCCGGACGCCCGCCGCTGGCTCGCAAGTGTTCTACGATGGATGCATACGCACTCATAAGGTCTCCCTATGTTCCTACCCGCGGACAAATCTGACGAAGTCGATCTACGGAAAACCTACGACGCCATCGTAGTGGGCTCCGGCGCCGCCGGCGGCATGGCGGCCCATGTCCTGACTTCGCACGGCATGCAGGTTCTATTGCTCGAAGCGGGCAAAAAGCTCAACATCAACAAAGAACTGAAGTCGATGGAATGGCCTTACGACCATCCTCGCCGCGGCGATATGCCGCCCGATTCGCACGCGCTCACCAACGAATACTCCATCCGCCAGCCGCCTTATGCCAAGGATTCGCCCTACAACCACGTTTACTCCTACATCCTGGGCGGGAACGGCTCGGATTATGCCAAGAACATCGTGGTGGATGAGAAGGACCATCCCTACACGGGCACGAATTATGCCTGGGTGCGGGCGCGCTGCCTGGGCGGAAAAACCAATATCTGGGGCCGCCTGGCATTGCGGCTCTCCGATTACGATTTCAAGGCGGCCTCGCATGACGGCTATGGCGAGGACTGGCCCATCTCGTACGCCGATCTCGAGCCTTACTACGACAAGGTCGATCTGTACCTCGGCATTTCGGGTCACAAGGAAAACCTGCCGTATCTGCCCGACAGCCTCTTCCAGCGTGCGACCAGGCTGACGCCGGCCGAGGTCCAGTTACGCACGGGCATAGCCAAAATGGGGCGGGTACTAACGCCGTATCGCGCCGGTGTCACGACCGATGGCCTTAAGCACAACAAATACCGCAGCCATTGTTACGGGCGTGGCGCATGCGATCGCCGGGTGGGTGGATGCGATATCCACGCCGCTTTCGATTCGCCCACCGGGCTGATTTTCCCCGCGCTCGACACAGGCAACCTGACACTGCGCACCAATGCCACGGTCTTCGAAGTCACCGTCGACAAGGACACAGGCAAGGCCAGCGGCGTCTCGTTCATCGACACGGACACGGGCAAGACATACACGGCCAAGGGCCGGTCGGTGCTGCTAGGGGCTTCCACGCTGGAATCCGCGCGGCTGATGCTGCTCTCGAAATCGACCGTCTATCCCAACGGAATCGGCAACTCCAGCGGACACGTGGGCCACAACTTCTGCGAGCACTTCATGGGACCGGGGGTCACCGGGCTGGTGAAGGAACTGGTCGGCAAGCCGCGCACGCTCGACGACGGCCGGCCCGGCTCCTTTTACCTGGCGCGCTTCCGGAACCTGGACACCCGCGATCCGAAGTTCATACGCGGCTATGGCTTCGAAGGCGATAGCGGAACCAAGATGTTCCCCGACAACGCTTACGGCACGCCCGGATTCGGCGCGGCATACAAGAAGCAGGTTCGCGATTATGCCGGCGCCTTTATCGGCATGGGCGGATTCGGCGAGGTGCTGCCGCGCTACGAGAATTACGTGGACCTCGACCCTGCCGTCAAGGACCGCTGGGGAGTGCCCGTGCTGCGCTTCCATTACCGGTTCGGCGACAACGAAAAGAAGATGGCCGCCGACATGGCCGACGCAGCGCGCGAAATGTTCGAAGCCGCCGGCATCGAGGTGCTGGCGGTGAATCGCGAGATCCTGACCGAAGGCTGGTCGATCCATGAGCTGGGAACTTCGCGCATGGGAACGGATCCGAAGAAGTCCGTCGTCAACCAGTTCCAGCAGTGCCACGACGTGAAGAACCTGCTGGTGGTGGATGGCAGCACGCACGTGAGCGCCTCGTGCCAGAATCCGACCTGGACGATCATGGCGCTATGCTGGCGCTCCTGCGATCGCCTGGCGGATGAACTCAAGAAGGGGAACGTCTGATGCCATACGAAATCAATCGGCGCGATTTGATCCGGATCGCCACGGCCGCCGCGCTGGCCGGTCCTGCCGCATCTATTGCAGCGGCGGCGCCTGCCGCCATTGAGGCGCCCAAGTTCTTCACGCCCGCCGAATTCGCCCTGCTGGATGAATTGACGGAGATGATCATCCCCACCGACGAGCACTCTCCCGGCGCGCGTGCGGCGAAGGTGGCGGCGTACATCGACATGCGCGTGTCGGAAGCGTTCGAGCCCAAGGATAAAGAGACGTGGCGCAATGGCCTGAAGCTGGTCGACGCGCTTTCCGGTACGATGTACGGCCGCGGCTTCCTGGAGGCTGGCCCGGAGCAGCGCACTGCCGTGCTCTCCCGCATGGCGGAGCACGAAGAGAATCCGAGAACTCCCGAAGAGGTCTTCTTCGGAGAGTTGAAGCATGCCACGGCCCGCGGATACTACACCTCGAAGATCGGTATTCACCAGGACATCGAGTACAAAGGCAACACGATGCTCGAGGAGTTCGTGGGGACTGAAGTGAAGTAGGGTCGTGGCGCACGCTTCAGCGTGCCGCGGCGAACTTCAGTTCGCCGGCCGGACACTACCACTAAACTCCCTTGCGCCAATCGGCGTCCGCCCATCTTTTCATCTCGATCCGAAGTGACCCATCCTGCTCGAGTGGCTGTTCACACGCCCAGCGCACCGGGCGCCGCACACCGCCTTTCGCCTCGATCTCCGCCGCCAGGTGCACCGCACGGCCTTCCAGTTCCCTGGGCAATTGGAATGCCGCCTGTCGCGTCCTACCTCCGTAAGGATGGCCCGGATCCAGGCCGCCGCCAGCGATGGCCGCCCCATCGGGAGTCTTCACGTGCACCCGCAAAACGCCGGGCACGCCGGCGACTCCATCGTTGGCGAACGCCACCACCAGCTCGTTCACTCCGTACCGCTTGCGCTGCCAGATCCACGACGGCCGCACACGATAACCGATCCGCTGGCTGAGCCGCGCAAATCCCCTGGGAAATCGCTCCTGATATCGCGCCAGGTTGCCGGCTTCCGTCCACAACGACCAGTAGTTGGCGCCCAGGTCGAGAACATGCAGCATGCCGGCCTCCAGCATGTTCACGCCCGCGCGGTCCAACGGCAGATAACCCGGCGCCTCGCTGTCATACCGGCGAAAGTAGCCATCTTCCAGGATGGAGGCCAGCCACGGCGGACGGTTGGCGAGGGCGTCGATCTGCTCGGGCTCCTCCACCAATATGCTGTCGGATCGCAGCCACGCTTCGGCCCGCACGCACATATCGATCACTTCACGGTTTCCCACGTGGCTGATATCCGGCTGCGTATTGACGGCCAGTTGCGCGCGCCGGAAAGCCTCGAGTTGTAACCGGGTCATCGAGACCATGATGCGTTCAGCCGTCGGATAATCCGGAAATGGATTGGGCAAGCCACCGGTATGCGATTCGCCCCAGAGACCGTACTGCATCAGATCGATCCACTCCACGAGTGGGTTATCGTCGAATGCCGCGGCCAGCAGTTCCACCAACTCGCGAAAAGCTTTCTGGAACTCTGGATGGTCGTAGCGAGGTTCGCGGAATTGGAAGGCGCCGTATTCCTTGAGGCTGCCAATTTCGACCACCGGCACTTTGTCCCGCACGAAGTCCGGCAGGGCCAGATACTGCGGTTGGCCCACCGTGTTCGATAACATCACGCGAAAAGCAACCCGCCGACCGTGCCGTTTGGCGGCGTCCAGAGTCAAGCCCCACACCGGAGAAAGATCCAGGCGCCCGGGACGCTTTTGCACGTCGCGCCAGTCGCAGCGGATGTACAGCACGTCGACGAACGGCAGGCTCGCCATCTTCTCGACATGCTGCTCCAGCGACTCACGCCCTGCCCTGGCCGCCAGCGAGGGCCCGCCTTCCTCCCACGTGTAGCCGGTCAGGCCCAGACCGAAGTTCGGCACGGCACGCTCGGAAGGCGTGGTCGCCGCCAGCGTGAACCATCCCTCGTCCTGCTCGATCCCGAAAGGTCCCTGGTTGAGACGATCGGCGACTCGCGGCCCTGGCCCAAAATCGTAGCCAGCCCATAAGTGCGCCGGCACATCGGCTTTCAGTCCGCGGCCAAGCATGGGTATGGCGGCGGCCTTCCATAAGTCACGTCGTCGCATACTCCAATAATGTCAAATCGGCCGGTCGCGCACCTGCTACCATCGAGACTCGGCCATCACATGCGGATCGCGTCGTCCTTCTTCCTGATTGTGTTTCTGTCCGTCGCGCAGACTCAGAATGCGACGCCGAAGTTTCACATCAATTCCTCGCGCCTGCAAGGCACGCTGGAGAAGTTAAGCGAGTTCGGGCGAAATCCCGAAGGCGGCGTCACCCGCATCGGCTATTCCGATACCGATCTGGCTGCACGTAAATACGTGACCGAGCTGATGAAACAGGCCGGTCTCGAAGTGCGCGTAGACCCCGCCGGCAATCTGTTTGGCAGGCGCGCGGGGTCGGAGAACTTGCCGGTTCTGTTGTTCGGATCACACATCGATTCAGTTCTGAATGGCGGAAATTTTGACGGGGACGTAGGCAGCCTCGGCGCGATCGAAGTCTTGCAGGCGCTGAATGAACGAGGCGTGAAGACCCGGCACCCGCTCGAAGTGGTTATCTGGACAAACGAGGAAGGTAATCACTTCGGCGTCGGCACCATGGGCTCCGGGATCGCTGCCGGAGTGCTCCGACCCGAGATCCTGGGGCTGAAGGATGAGCAAGGGCTCACCGTCGCGGATTGGCTCCGTCGCTACGGTCAGGACCCGGCCCACCTTGCGGATGCACGCATAGCGCGCGGCGCCTTGGCCGGCTATGTGGAATTGCACATTGAACAAGGCCCTTACCTGGGTGAAGCCAAGATTCCGATCGGCGTCGTGCAAGGCATCGTGGGTCTCAAACGCTGGCGCTGCATAACCACGGGCCTTGCCAACCACGCGGGGACGACGCCCATGAATCGCAGAAAGGACGCGCTCGCCGCGGCATCGCGGGACTTGCTCGTCGTGCGCGATGTGGTGCGTGCCGAAACGGGACGCCAGGTCGGCACCGTTGGCTATATGAAGGCGGAGCCCGGAGCGGTCAACGTCATTCCCGGCCGTGTCGAATTCCCGGTCGAACTGCGGGATCTCGACGCCGGCAAAATCGACCGCATGTGGGACCAGATTCAGGCGAGGTTCAAGCAAGTCGACCATGAGGAAAACGTCGAGACCCGTTGCACCGCGCTCGATGATGTGGCGCCTGCGCGCACGGATCCGTCTATGCAGACCGCGATCCGTACGGCGGCGAATTCGCTGGGACTCGCCACGATGGACCTGCCCAGCGGCGCGGTACACGACGCCCAGCAGATAGCCCGGCTGGCGCCCATCGGGATGATCTTCATTCCCAGCCGCGATGGCATCCGTCACTCTCCCAAAGAGTTCACGTCTTGGCAGGATATCGCCAATGGCGCGGAAGTCCTCTACCGGTCGGTGTTGCTTCTGGATGGCCGGTTAGATCGTGAGTAGGTTCAAGCTCCCACCGCGGCATACCAAGCTCGGAGCCGCGTAAGACAGCGTCCAACCGCGCTACCGACTCGCGGGGAGCTTGGCCCAGAGGACGGCGAACTGAAATTCGCCACGGTACGCTGAAGCGTGCGCCACGGATGCGCGGCGTTACTGAATCTGAATCTGAACCGCATTGCTGGTCTGCCCGTCCGCCGTCAGCGTTACGTTGATCACACCGGCGCCTTGCAGCGTGGACGGCAGCAGAACGTTGATCTGATCCTCGCCGACGAATGTCCCCTGTGCGCCGTGATAAGCCACGGGCAGCCCGGTTTGCGTGCCCAGGTTCACCGTTACGGAACTAGCGTTCCGGATACCAGTTCCGTACATCAGCAGATAGACTTCGCCTGTGCTGACATCAATCGGCGCGAGAGTGATGTCGCCGTTGGCGGCGACCTGAAAGGCCAGACCCGTGCTCGTCAGCTTGCTGCCCTGATAGGTATCTACATTGGCGGCGGCGATGCCGTTTACGGCAAAAATACCGGGAAGCACGGAAACAATTTGCTGGTTGGCCGTCGCCGTATTCGTTCCGCTCGCGATCGACACGACTGCGGCGCCCGTAGCAGTCCCCGCCGGTATGGCGTAATTGATCTGGCTGGGCGACACGTAGAACAGATCCGCCGCCCGGCTGGTTCCGGTGGAGTCTTTCACGTTCACCGTGACGCCGCCCAATGACGTGCCCAGCGTCCCGGATGCGACCACTGTCTGAGATGAGAGTCCGCCGCCGAACGCCGCCACGATCGAATCTTGCGCCATCGATCCCCGCTGGAACCCCGCGGCATTCGCGTCGCTGAAACTGGCTGGTGGCGTGGTGTCCAGCACAGCTTCCACCGTGCCGTTAGAAAAAGCCGCCAAGGCCGCCAGGATATTCCCGGCAAGATTAGAGATACTGCCTTCATTGGATATCGCGGCCAACTGGGAGTTCGGGATCGCCGCAAACGCCAGGTCCGGCCGGCCGTCCCCGTTGAAATCGCCGCTGACCATTGTGAACGGCACCGTCGCGACAAGCGGCAACAGCTCCACCGGATTCTGATACGTCCCGTCGCCGTTCCCTTCCAGTAAGATGATGCTGCCGGCCGCATCGGCTATGTTGTTGCCGTTCCCGTCGGCCAATTGCGCTGCCACAATGTCCGGCGTCCCCGTGCCGCGCACATCCGCCAGACACATGGCAAGAATAAAGGTGTCGGGTGCCAGAGTGTAGCTGGCGGCGAGTTGGAAACTCCCATCGCCCTTTCCCGTGAACACCGCGATTCCCTCAGTCGCCTCACTACCTAACTCGAAGAACGCCCCCGATAAGACCACATCGGGAGCGCCGTCCCCGTTGACATCGCCCACCGTTACATCCGCGCCAATGGGCGTTTGGTAAGTGTTCGCCACGCGAAACGTCCCGTCGCCCTGACCGAGCGCGATGACCAGATTGGCGGAGGTTGCCCCGGAATTCAGCGCCAGGACCGCCAGGTCGGGCTTCCCATCGCCATTGAAATCCGCAGTCGCGAATGAGATGGTTTCCATTCCGGCCAGGGCGACAATCGGCTCTGGCGATTGAAATGTGCCGTCGCCATTTCCGCGCAGGAGATAGGCGGTAATGCCGCTAAAACTCTTGCCGTTGAGGCTTCCCAAGAACATCGCAATGTCGAGATTGCCGTCCCCGTTGAAATCGGCCACCGCCCCTTGCACGGTGCCTCCCTCCAGGATGTTGCCCATAAGCATGTTGAGGGAGAGTTGTGTCAGGATGGCGGGCCCGAAGGTTCCATCGCCCTTGCCGGGAAGCACAGCCAGCACAGTGCCGGCAAAGGTACCCACTAGCAGGTCCTGTTTGCCATCTTTATTGAAATCGCCTGTGACCAGATAGTTGATGGCAAAGTTCACGCCGGCGCTGTAAGACACGCCTGTCTGGAAAGTCCCATCGCCATTGCCCAGCAATATCGTGACGGCGTCCGATCCTCCATCGGCCACAGCCAGGTCCAACTTGCCATCGCCGTTGAAGTCCCCCGTGGTCACCCACAGTGGAGCCTTCTCCGTCGCGTAGCTGGCCGGCGTCGTGAAAGAAACCTGTGCGCCTTCCGCACGCCAACTGACAGCCGCTATGAACAACGGCAACCAAACCAATAAGTGCTTTGCCGATCTCGTCATGCAAAGTCTCCCAGTAACGCACGCTTCTTCATCTGCCGCGGCGAACTTCAGGCCGCCGCACCCATATTATCGCGATCTTCAATCACGGGGGCGTTATCCAGTACTAGCCACCCTCACCGTTCTTGCAGGGGGGCCCCTTGCAGAAAAATATGACACGTGGCTGATACGGCCAAACTGAGGGACATCCCCACCTGCGCCGGAAATGGGGGACGGGCGATTCGCGCCCCTACCATCGGGCATGAGCCGGACCTACCAGCGGATGCTGGCCATCGCCACCCGGGTTCGTGGCGCACGAGCGGGTGGCCCCAAGGCGGCCGCGCTGGTAGACGAAGCCACCTATGACCATGGGCAGTTGCTACCACGGGTCCAGCCCGAGCGGTCGGCTCATCCACGATGAGCAATTGCGGGTCGCCAATGAGCGCCTGCGCGATGCCAAACGCTGCCGCATACCGCCGCAGAGGAGGCGAAGGATTTCTTCCGCACGTCGTACAGATTGCAGCGCCGCAGCATGGCCGCCACGCGCTCATTCCGCTCGCGGGAGTTGTCCATACCGTTGAGCAAGGCGATGTGATCCAGCATGTCCTGCGCGGAGATGCGCGGGTAGACGCCGAAAGCCCGCGGCAAATATCCGAGCCGCCGAACTTCTTTCTTCTGCCGGAGCACCTCATCGCCGAACCAGGCGCTGCCAGTATCGGGGTCCTGCAGCGCGGCCAGCGTGCGCATCAGCGTGGATTTGCCCGCCCCGTCGGGGAGCCAGCAGCCCGTACATGCCGCAAGGGATCGTGAGCGAGACATCGTCGATCGCCTCGACGCCGCTGGGTATGTCTTGGAGAGATTGCGAATTTCGATTTGCACGTCCTGGGTTATTACGTCTGATAACCCCGACCGGTTCCATCGTGCCGTGGGGCATCCGCAGCGTTAGAATTGAGAGGGAGGGCTATTGCACTCACATTCTCACGCGCACGTGTCCGGGACCGGACGGATCCTGTGGTGGTCCGTCCTGGCGACGTTCACATTTGTGGGAGTGGAGGTGGTCGCGGGAATTAAGGCCCACAGTCTGGCGTTGGTTTCCGACGCCGGCCACAATTTCACAGATGGCTTAGCCCTGCTGCTGGCCTGGTTCGGCGTGTACCTGCAATCGCGTCCCGCCGACGAGGTGAAGACCTACGGCTATCACCGCGCGGGCGTGCTCACGGCTTTCGTGAATGCCCTGGCCCTGGTGGCATTGGCGGCGTGGATCTTCTACGAAAGCTGGCAAAGGCTGCGTAACCCCCAACCGGTGCACGAATTTGTCATGCTGCTGGTGGCCGCGGGGGGACTGGTGCTCAACGGCGGCATCATGTGGGGGCTGCGCGTGGCCCAGCGGCAGGACATCAACATCCGCAGCGCCTTCGTACACATGCTGGGCGACCTGCTGGGCTCCATCGCCATCATGGCGGGAGCGCTGGCGATTCGCTACACAGGGTGGCAGCAGGTGGACCCCATCCTCTCGATTCTGATCGGCATGCTGATCGTCTGGACGGCCTGGGACATCATCATGGAGTCGCTGAACATCCTGCTGGAAGGACTGCCCCGCGGCTTGAACCTGCAATCGGTGAGCGCCTCGATGCGCGGCGTGGAGGGCGTTCTGGACGTGCACGACCTGCACATCTGGAGCCTGGGGTCGAGCACCCACGCGCTGAGCTGTCACGTGCTGATCGAAGACGTGCCGCCCTCCGCCAGCAACGGCATCCTGGCCTGCATCAACGAGAAGCTGGGCCGCCAGTTTCACATTCATCACACCACCGTGCAGTTCGAGCATGTGGGCTGCCCGGTGTCCGAGAACGGGTGCGTGATCCCCGCCCAAGAGCATCATCACCACGAGCATTGATGGCCAGTGAACACCGCGCTTGACAGCCGGTTCTGCAATCCTTACCTTGAAAAGTGATGGTAGTGCGACTCGCCCCGACCAGAAAGAGTTTGTCCGCCAGGCTATCGAGAGTGGGCGGCTGCGGCGCGAGCAAGATGCGGTCGAGGAAGCGCTCTCCCTTTGGGAGGAGCGCGACCGCACCCGCGCGGAAATTCTTGCGGCCGTCGATGAAGCGGAAGCCTCTCTTGCCCGGGGCGAAGGGCGCCTCATCACGCAGGAATCCATGCGCAAGCTTGCCGGGGAGGTGAAGCGGCGAGGACGCGCACGCCTTGCCGATGAGCAACAAACGCCCCGCTGATGGGACACCGCCGCTCGCCAGAGGCCGACTCCGACCTTGATGGCATTTGGCATTACGTGGCTTCCAAGAGCGGCAGCTTCCAGATTGCTTCCTTCCCGCATTGGTAGACCGCTTGCTGACGCGCGCGGCTCCGATCGGAGCTAAGACCGTGAGAGAGTGGTCTTCCTGGCATGAAAGCGACTCTTCTGTATTTTGGCGTACCCTAGAAGAAGGAGGTGAAGGGAGCTTCTCAAAATGAACATCGAAATCCATAACCCAGAGCTTGAACAGCGTGTCCGGAAGCAAATTCAGGGTGGCCAGTTCCATGATGTGGATGACCTTCTCGAAAAGGCCCTTGATGCTCTTGAGGAAAAGGAAACCACCGCGGCAATACCGTCCCATCGTGAAAGGCCCGCGGGGAGAAAGAGCCTGGTTGAACTCTTCGCGGAGTCGCCCTTAAAAGGGCTTGACCTCGATTTCAGCCGCAACAAATCCGGAGCACGCCCGATTGACCTTTCATGACCAAGGGATTCCTGCTCGATACCAACGTCCCTTCCGAGTTGACCCGCATTGTGCCCGATCCGCGTGTGGCATGGTGGCTGCAAGCTGCTGATGATAGCCTGCTTTACCTCAGCGTGATTAGCATCGGCGAGTTTTGCAAGGGATTCACCGTTCATCCCGAACAGCATCGCCGCGCCGGCCTGCGGCAGTGGCTCGACAACACGCTCCGCCCGTGGTTCGACGCACGCATCTTACCCGTGAGTGAAGCGATTGCGGAAAGATGGGCATACTCGAAGGGCAGTGCCAGTTGAAGGGGCAGCCTATCAACGCTCCTGACGGTTCGATTGCGGCGACAGCCCTGGAACACGATCTTATAGTCGTCACGCGGAATGTAAAGGATTTCGCCGGTCTTGGCATCGAGATCCTCAACCCCTGGGAGGCGTAAGGCGCCTGCCGGGTGTCCGTGCGGCGCGAAACATTCACGTTACTGATCCGAGAAGCCCAAGATAGGCCTGACGCGCCAGCCACGGCAGTCATAGCCGCCACAGGAGCTCAAACTATTACGGCAAACAACAGGGTGATTGGCGAAGCCGGAAGCGCATCGATCCCCGTCCCCAGTTTTGCTCCGAGCGCTACCTCGCCTGCAGCAAACGCTCCAGCTTCTCCAGCGGCCCTTCCAACCTCTGCAGATTGGTCAACACTCCCGCGAACAGGTCCCCCGTCTTCGCAAACCTCTCCGGGGCGTTATAGATGTTGAACTGGCCGGGCGTCAGCCCGCGCTTCACTTCGCTCCACGCGAGCGGCGTAGCCACAGGCGCGCCGGGATAAGCGCGCAACACATACGGCGCGGCGATGGTTTTCGATTTGCCATTCTGCACCCAGTCGAAATAGACGCGGTTCTTCTGCCGCTTGGAAACGGCTCGCGGCGTGGTGAACAGCTCGGGCCGGTCGCGCACCACCAGGTGCGACAGAATCTCGGCGAACGTGCGGCTTTCCTCGTAGGTATATATGGGTTCGAGCGGAATGTAGACGTGCATGCCGTCGCCGCCAGTGGTCTTGACATAGCCTTCGAGCCCGATCGCCTCCAGCTTTTCGCGCACCAGCAGGGCAGCCTCCACGATCAGGTCGAAGGGGCAATCCTGC
>JBEKUO010000071.1:0-16285 GCA_049514955.1 Bryobacteraceae bacterium
CCGATCGACACCCCGCCCACCTTGACCACCGTGCCGCCGGGGTTGAAATTGCGGCTGGCCAGCTTGTAGGGCGAGGCGATGCGGTGCGCCTCCTTGACGCCCTCCAGCACCTCGAACATCTCGAGGTCAACATCGACCTTGGGCCCCACGCCGCCGAGCACAGTGTGCATGACGCCCGTCGACCGGTGCACGTCGTATCCTTCCCCCACCATGCGATCGATGACCGCCTGAATCTGGGCCTCAGTGGCCCCTTGCTGCATGACGACTAACATTTATGACTCTCCGTCTACGCTGGTTTCCATGCGAATTCGCTGTATGGTGCGCATCTCGTCGATGATGCGTTCGAAGATGCGCTTGACGGCATCCGGCGTGAGCGGGCCGCCGTTATGAGTGGTTACGTTGTCAAAAACCTGGTCCTCGCGCTTGGGCTCGTAGATCGGCAATTTTGCGGCGCGCTTGACGCGGCCGATCTCCTCGACCACGCGCGTGCGTTCGTTGAGCAGATCGAGCAGGCGCAGATCCACCGCATCGATCAGCACGCGGTAGTCTTCCAGCGCCTGCAGAGCGTCTTCCCGAGTCATCGCGCCTCCGTGGCCGCGCGCAGATCGAAGCCATGCTTCAGCTCTCGCACGAAGGATTCGAGTTGGATTTCGAGCGACGGATTGTCCAGATTTCGCTCGATCAGGCTGACGATGGCGCTGCCCACCACCACTGCCTCGACCTGCCGGCCCAGCTCCGCCACGTGCTCCGGCCGAGAGACGCCGAAGCCCACCGCGAGCGGCAAATCGGTCACTGCGCGCATCGATGCGACTAGCGGGCCAATGGCCGCGGAAAGCGATTCGCGCTCGCCGGTGACGCCGGTGCGCGAAACCAGGTAAACGAAGCCGGTGGAATACCGCGCCACCAAGCGCATGCGCCGTTCGGTGCTGGTGGGCGCGGCCAGGAACACAGTGTCGAGGCCGTGCCGCCGCATCGCATCCACGTACTCGCCGGCTTCTTCCACGCTGACATCGGTGAGCAGGCAGCCATCGATCCCGCAGGTGGCCGCATCGCGCGCCAGCGCATCCACGCCGTAGCGCACTACGGGGTTGAGATACGTGAACAGCAGCAACGGGATTTCGGACCGGCTGCGGATTTCCGTGGCGATTCCCAGCACCTTGCGCAGCGTCGTGCCGGCCTGGAGCGCCCGCTGCCCAGCGCGCTGAATTACGGGACCATCGGCTATCGGATCGGAAAACGGCACGCCCAGTTCGATCAGATCCGCGCCGCCGCGCTCCAGGGCTTCGACCAGCGCGGGCGTGCGGCCGGGCGATGGATCGCCGGCGGCGAGGTAGGCGATCAGGCCTTTCCGGCCGGTTTGTTTCAGGCGATCGAACATGCGCCCGATGCGAGTGTTCATGTCAATTGCCAAGCCCACGATCCAAAATCGGCGAGCTAATGCTCGCCGCAGCAAGCTAAAGCTTGCGCCACGTGAAGCCCACAGCAGCACGCTTTAACGTGCGCCACTTAGGCTTCCAACTCCTTCATGTTCTCCCGGTAAATATCGATGTCCTTATCCCCGCGCCCGGACATGTTCACGATATAGATCTGATGCCGCGCGGCCGGCGCACGCCGCACCGCCTCGGCGACCGCGTGGGCCGATTCGAGCGCGGGAATCAGGCCTTCAGTGCGGCACAGCAGGCGCGCCGCGTCGAGAGCTTCGGCGTCGCTGGCTGCCACATACTCCGCGCGGCGTTCATCGTGCAGCCAGGCGTGCTCGGGTCCGATCAGCGCGTAATCCAGGCCTGCGGAAACCGAGTGCGTGAGCGAGACCTGGCCGTCGTCGTCCTGCAACAGATAGCTACGCGCGCCGTGCAGCACACCTGGCGCTCCGCCGCGGAAACGCGCCGCATGCTCGCCGAGGTTCGGGCCGCGCCCGCCGGCCTCTACGCCGATCAGCCGCACGGCTTCATCCGGCAGAAATGCGTGAAAGATGCCGATCGCGTTGCTGCCCCCGCCCACGCACGCAAAGATCGCATCGGGCAGGCGCTTCTCGGTTTCCAGAATCTGACGCCGCGCTTCCTCCCCGATCACTTTCTGGAAATCGCGCACCATAATCGGATAAGGATGCGAGCCGAGTGCGGAGCCCAGCAGATAGTAAGTCGTGTGGACGTTGGTTACCCAGTCGCGCATGGCTTCGCTGATGGCGTCCTTGAGCGTGCGGCTGCCGGTGAGAACCGGAGTCACCGTCGCGCCCAGCAGGCGCATGCGGAACACGTTGAGCCGTTGCCGGCGCATGTCTTCCTCGCCCATGTACACCACGCACTCCAGGCCCAGCAGCGCGCAGACGGTGGCCGTGGCGACGCCGTGCTGGCCTGCGCCGGTCTCGGCGATGATGCGCCGCTTTCCCATACGCCGCGCCAGCAGCCCCTGCCCCAGGGCGTTGTTGATCTTGTGCGCGCCGGTGTGCAGCAGGTCTTCGCGCTTGAAATAGATACGCGCGCCGCCCAAGATTTCCGAAAGCCGCCGTGCGAAATAGAGCGGCGTGGGGCGGCCTGCGTAGTTGCACAGCAGGTCGCTGAGCTCAGCCTGGAACCCCGCGTCGCATCGCGCTTCCAGATAGGCCTTCTCCAACTCTTCGAGCGGCGCCATCAGGACTTCCGGCACGTAGCGTCCGCCGTAAGGTCCGAAATGCCCGCCCGCATCCGGTTGCGAGGCCGTCACGACGATGCCGCCAGAGCGGCTCTTAGAAACTCCGCCATTTTGAAATGATCTTTGCGCCCCGGGGCGCTTTCGAGCAGCGAACACGCATCCACGCCCCATGGGCGCACCTGTTCGATGGCCTGCCTGACGTTGCCGGCGTCCAGCCCGCCGGCCAAAATCAGGCGGGCTGTGCCATGCGGGACGCGCGTCCAATCGAAGCTCTGGCCGGAGGCCAAGCCATCCAACAACACGGCTTCGGCGGGTAGAAGTGTTGGCAGGCTGAATGCTTGGCCCACCCGAATCGCGTTCCACACGCGGATGCCTTGCGGGTAATCTACGGGCGATTCGCTGCCATGCAACTGCGCGATATCCAAGCCGGCTTGCCGCGCAATCCGCAGCATTGTCTCCGGAGACTCGTCCACGAAGACACCCACCTTCCAAATCGCCGAAGGCAACCCGGCGATGATCGCGGCCGCCTGATCCGGCGCGATATATCGCGGGCTTGCCGGGTAGAAGTTGAAGCCCAACGCGGCCGCGCCTCCCTCTATGGCGGCCAGAGCGTCCTCGCGATTGGTGATGCCGCAGATCTTGACCATCACGGCTTGATTAACTCCCGTAGAGCTTGGGCCGGATCTCTCGAGGTCATCAGATGCTCGCCTACCAGGAAGGCTCGATAACCCGCCTCACGCAGACGCGCGATATCCTGCGCGGAGCGTATGCCGCTTTCGCTGACTTTTAATACGTGCGAGGGGATGCGGGGCGCCAGGCGTAGCGAGGTTTCGAGCGTTACCTGGAAAGTGGTCAGATCCCGGTTATTGACCCCGATGATTTCGGCGCCAGCATCGAGCGCTTTAGCAAGTTCCCGCTCGTCATGCACTTCGACCAGCGCAGCCATGCTGTACCGCACAGCCAACTCACGCAGGCTGTGAATTTGAGTTGTCTCCAGGATGGCCGCAATCAGCAGGATGGCATCCGCGCCACTGGCTGCCGCTTCGAGCACATGGCTTTCGTCGAGCGTAAAATCCTTCCGCAGCACCGGCAGGCCGCAGGCGCCGCGCGCCGCGCGCAGATCGGCCAAGCTGCCCCGGAAAAACGCTTCGTCGGTCAGCACCGACAGGGCCGCCGCGCCTCCAGCAACATACTGCCGGGCTAGTAGTACTGGATCGAAGTCGAGAGCCAGCAGCCCTTTGCTAGGGGAGGCTTTTTTGATCTCGGCGATGATCGCCGGCGTCCGCGCTACCAGCGCTTGCTGGAAATCGCGGCGCCCGGCTTGGGCCTGTTCCGCCTGCCGCTCCCATTGTTGACGCGCACTTGCAGCCGGTGCGGGATTTCCCTGCTTATGAGCGACAATACGGGCCAGGATGCCGGGAACGGTTTCGGTCAACTTGATTATTTATGGTAGCAAACCTGCGCGCGGGGACGGCTGAACCGCTTGTGAACAGCCGCGAGCTGCGTGTCTCCGAAGCAGCCACGGAGTGGGGAGAAACCATGCTCGCTTTTTGGAGCGCAGCTCGCAGCGCGTTCATTTGGTAGTGATTCGAAGGCGCGCAACGTTTCACTAGCATGCAGTTTTTTTCAGGCCACCCCTTCGGGAGTGTTATGAAATTCACGCTGCGGGCTGGTTACCCGCGCTCGCTCTTCTGCGCCCGGGCAAAATCCAGTTCCGTCTGCTTCGGAATCCCCGGTTCGAAGCAGCGGCGGCAGCGGGCTTCGTACAGATCGGCGGCGCCTACCACGATCAGGTCGTCGGCCCCCCGCAAGCGCTGCGTGTGCTTGGCTGGATTTCCGCAGCGCACGCAGACGGCGAGAACCTTGGTGATGGACTCCGCCAGCGCCAGCAGCTCGGGGATAGGGACGAAGGGCCGCCCCAAGTAATCCGTATCCAACCCGGCAACGATCACCTGTTTGCCGCTGTCGGCCAGGCGCTGGGCGGCGTCTACCAGGCTGGCGCCCATGAAATTCGCTTCGTCCACGCCGATCACCTCCGACCGCCAATCCACGCGGTCCAGAATTTCGCCGCCGCCGTTCACCACCTCCGCTTTCATGCGTAGATCGTCATGCGATACGATCTCCTCCAGACCGTACCGCGTGTCGATGGCCGGTTTGAAAACCTGCACACGTTTGCGTGCGATCGTGGCGCGGCGCAGGCGCCTGATCAACTCCTCGCTTTTGCCCGAAAACATGGGGCCGCAGATCACTTCGACCCATCCGACTTTACCGCTGACAAACTCCATAGGACCGATTTAGCATCGCACAGGTATCCAACGGAATCCAGTACGGGTACAATGCAGTTTTATGAACAGGCTTTGCTGCGCGTTCCTGCTGTGCGTCAGCGGCTTTGCTGCCGACAAGAAACCCGTCACGATCCAAACAATACCGGCGCCGCCGCGCATGCCTGCCATCACCTGGGCTCCCGACGGCAAGCGCTTTGCTTGGATGGAAGAAAAGGCCATTTGGCAGTACGATGTCCCCGCGAAGAAATCCAAAGAACTGGTGTCGCTCGCCCCACTGGAAGAGAAGGCAGTCAAGCCGCCGGCGCCGGAAACCTTCGACTGGCAGAACCGGCGCGTTTCCGAGCAGAGCTTCCAGTGGTCGGCGTCGGGCCAAGAGATGCTGATCAGCGTGGGAGGCGACCTGTTTCTGCTGCACATTGAGACAGGCAAGTGGGAGCAACTCACCGCTACGCCGGAACCGGAGCGCGACCCTAAGCTCTCGCCTGACGATCGTCTGGTCTCCTTCCGCCGCGGCCACGACCTGTACACACTGGAGATCGCCTCCAAGAAAGTGACGCGCCTCACCGCGGACGGCGCCGCCACGCTATGGAATGGCGAGCTGGACTGGGTCTACCCGGAAGAGCTGGATCTGGCTACCGCGCACTGGTGGTCGCCCGACAGCAGCCAGATCGCCTATCTGCAATTTGACGTCAGCCACGAATCGAGTTTCCCGCAGGTGGATCTGCTCTCGTGGCGCGCCTTCATGGAGCCGGAGCGTTTTCCGCAGCCTGGTACGCCGAATGCCGACGTGCGGCTGGGCGTGGTCCCGGCCACGGGCGGTCCGACGCAGTGGATGGACGTGGGGGAAAGCCGCGACCACCTGCTGGCGCGGGTCTCGTGGGCGCCGGACAGCCGCTCGGTAGCCTACCAGCGTTTCAATCGCGTGCAGAACCATCTCGAACTGGGGCTGGCGGATGTGCATACCGGCGCCGCACGGGTGCTGGTCGCCGAACAGGATTCCTATTGGATCAACGTGAACGACGACTTCCGCTTCCTCAATAAGGGCAAACAATTCCTGTGGGGGAGTGAGCGGGACGGCTACCATCACCTGTATTTGTACTCGGTGGACGACAAACACGTGACGCAACTCACCAAAGGCGAGTGGGAAGTCACTGCGGTGGCGGGGGTGAACGAGGAGACGCGCGAGGTATTCTACGTTTCCACCGAGCAGAGTCCGTTGGAGCGGCAGCTTTACCGCGTGCGCCTGGATGGCAAACAGAAGCAGCGGCTCAGCGGCGGCAAAGGCACGCACAATATCTCGATGGGCCCGACCACCGAATATTACATGGATACGGCTTCCAGCCTGGCCACTCCGCCGCGCCGCACGCTGAATGAGAGAGACGGGTCGCAGATCGAGGTTTACAAGGAGGCGGTGCTCTCGGATCTCGAAATCCTGCCCACCGAGATTGTCCAACTGAAAAGCAGCGATGGCGCTCTGCTTTATGCGCGGATGATCAAGCCGGCAGGCTTCTCGCCGGAGAAGAAGTATCCGGTGATCGTGATGATCTACGGCGGGCCGCACGCGCAATCCGTGCAGGACGCCTGGCACGGAGCCAATTTCGATCAGGTCCTGGCCCAGAAAGGATACCTCATCTGGCAACTGGACAATCGCGGCTCGTCGGGCCGCGGGCACCTTTGGGAATCGAAAATCTACCATGAAACCGGCGCGCAGGAGCTCAAGGATCAACTCGAGGGAATTCACTACCTGGAGACACTCGGCTTTGCGGATATGACTCGCATCGGTATCAGCGGCTGGAGCTACGGCGGGTACATGACGCTCTACGCGCTGGCCAACGCGCCGAATGTCTTCCGCGCGGGGATCGCGGGAGCCCCCGTGACGGACTGGCGCAATTACGACACGATTTATACGGAACGCTATATGGGCCTGCCGGAGGAAAACCCGGAGGGCTACAAACGCAGCTCACCGCAGACGAACGCCGCCGACATCAAGGCCCGCCTGCTGATCCTGCACAATATCGAGGACGACAACGTGCATTTCCAAAACACGATCCAGATGGCCCGTGCTCTGGAGATCGCAGGCAAGCAGTTCCAGATGCTGGTCTATCCGCAGAAGTCGCACGGCGTGATGGGCCCGATGCAAAGGCAGATGCTGCAGGCCGAGCTGGACTTCTTCGACAAGGCGCTGAAGGATTAGGGGCGCCTGAAGACCACTCCCTCACGGTCGTGGCTCTGAATCAGCGCCAGGCTTCGATTCGGAGCCGCGCCTCGATTCGGAGCCGTGCACGTCAGTAAGCGGTTCTCAGGACTTCCGCGCCATCATGGGATAATGGGTTTTGTAGCCTGCCGGATGGGCAGCCGCCCGGAAACGGGAGGAAAGTCCGGTCTCCACAGGGCAGCGTGCCGGCTAACGGCCGGGAGGGGTTCTGGCGACGGGACCTCGACGGAAAGTGCCACAGAAAACATACCGCCCGGAACCGCTCGCCGCAAGGGGAGTAGGTCTACGGGTAAGGGTGAAAAGGTGCGGTAAGAGCGCACCGCGGCCGGAGCAATTCGGCCGGCAGGGTAAACCCCACGTGGAGCAAGACCAAATAGGAGAGGAGGAGCGGCCCGCTCCTATGAACTCTCGGGTAGGTCGCTAGAGCCGGACAGCAATGTCCGGCCCAGATGAATGGCTGCCGCCCGCAAGGGTACAGAAACCGGCTTATAGTCCGGCAGGCTACACGCAGTTGACCTCGCGCATCCCCCCTCGCACCGCATTTGTGATAATCTCGTCACGTCTATGAAACACTTCCTGCTGTTGTTGCTTGCGCCTCTCCTGCTGGCTCAGGAGAAGGTGGATCTGTACACAATCAACCAAATCAAAGCCGAGGAGTTCCAGAACTCCAAGGTGATGGAAAACGCTTTCTACCTGGCAGATGTCTATGGGCCACGGCTGACGGGTTCGCCGGGTCTCAAGGCCGCGGCCGAATGGGCCGTGCGCCGTATGACCGAGTGGGGCATCGCGAATCCCGGTCTGGAAAAGTGGGGCCCGTTTGGAAAGGGCTGGACTTGCGTGCACTTCAGCGCGCAGCAGAAAGAGCCGCAGTTTGCTCCGCTGGTCGGCTTCGCGCGGCCCTGGACGCCCGGCACCAACGGTCCGGTTTCCGGAGAGCCGGTGATGGCGGTGTTGAAGACGGATGCGGACCTTGAAAAGTTCAAAGGCAAGCTGAAGGGCAAGATCGTCCTGCTGGACGATCCCAAGCCGCTGGTGCCGGAAACCGAACCGGACCTGAAGCGCTTCACGGATGCGGAACTGGCGGCGGAATCGCTGGCGCCCGATCCTTCGGCGCGCTCGCCGTTCGCCAATCCGATTCCGCTCATGCCCGGACAACCGCCGCGTCCCGCGAACTTTCAGATGGATCGCGCGGCGCGGGAGAAGTTCCGCAACAAGCTGAATCAGTTTCTGACTGAAGAAGGCGTGCTGGTGACGCTGGTCGCGAGCTATCGCGCCACCAGCGGTATTGTGTTCGGCATGGCGGGTGGCTCGCAGGATCCCAAAGATCCGGTGCCGCCACCGTCGGTTGCGCTGGAAGTCGAGAACTACAACCGCATCGCGCGGCTGATCGAGAAGAAGATTCCGGTCACGCTGGAATTCGACATTCAAAACAAGTTCCTGGACGACACGCAGGATTCGTTCACGGTCACCGGCGAGTTACCGGGCACCAGCAAGAAGGATGAGCTGGTGATGCTGGGCGCGCACCTGGACTCCTGGACGGGCGGCACCGGCGCGACCGACAACGGCGCCGGCAGCGCCGTGGTGCTGGAAGCCATGCGCATCCTGAAGGCGCTGGATCTGAAGATGGCGCGCACCGTGCGCATGGCGCTGTGGACCGGCGAAGAAGAGGGACTGCTGGGTTCCAAGGCCTATGTAAAGGAACACTTCGCGGATCGCGAGAGCATGGCGCTGAAGCCGGAGCACGCCAAGCTCTCCGGTTACTTCAACCTGGACAACGGCACCGGCAAGATTCGCGGCGCCTATCTGCAGGGCAACGACATGATGCGGCCCATCTTCCAAGCCTGGCTGGAGCCATTCAAGGATTATGGAGCGAGTACGGTGACGATCCGCAACACGGGGGGGACGGACCACCAGTCCTTCGACGCGGTGGGGCTGCCCGGCTTCCAGTTCATACAGGATCCGCTGGACTATTCCGCGGAAACGCATCACTCGAACGCGGATGTGTACGACCATTTGCAGGCGGGCGATCTGATGGAGGCTTCGGCCATCATGGCTTCGGTGGTTTACGATGCGGCTACACGCGACGAGAGGCTGCCGCGCAAGCCGCTGCCAAAGCCCGAGCCGAAGAAGAAGGAAGGCGAGGAGAACCGTCCGGCGGGGGCTGGGGCTGGCAACTAGACGATTACGGTGTCCCGCGTATAAGCGCAAGAGCGCGGCCAGGGGTCGCGCGCGGACGAGGGCGTCCGCCCCACTTGAAAAAAGGACCGGGCGCTGGTCAAGCGCCCGGTCGTGGAGCACCTGTAGGTTGCTCGGAGGTTACAACCCACAGGGGTGGAGGAGATCGTCCAAATTACCCGAGCAAGCCCCCGTGTCCCAGGCAGCCCACCTCCCAGCCTGTGACGTGGTAGCGGGCCAGCAATGGCGGAAGCACCAAGTCTACCACGTTGGCCTTAGCGGAGCGAAAGCAGCCGGGCGCCGAAATCATGGGAATGTCGTCCTTATAAGACAACAGCAACAAGTTCCCAGGTTCGACGGGCGCCAGGAATCGCTCCACGCGGCCCCCAACCCGGTCCATGGCCTGTCCGACTACGTCTTCCGGACCAGCCGGTGCGGTGGTCGACGCAATCAGAATCACGGCCGGTTTGGACCGGAGCAGGTGCTGCAGGCATTTGCTGACGGCAGCCTCATCCTCAGTGCAGGAGAGGACAAAATTGGCCGTTACGCCAAAGTGCTCCAGGCGCTGGCGCATGATGTTCTCAAACAACTGCCGCGCGCGATCCCCACTGAGCGCATCGGTGTACAAGACGCCGACGCTGGGGCTCCGCATAGGCCGCGCCTGCAATATCGGGCCGCGCTCCTTCAGTATCCCGGTGACGGCTTCGAGCTGCGCCTTGGAAACGGCAAAGGGGGCGCTCTTCACCGTGGCGATCCGCTGCCCAGGCATCGCAAAGCTGAAATTCAGCGCCGTGGCGATTACTACGCTGGCCGTGCAGTTTATCTGTTTCAGCAGCTCATCGTCAACCAGCACGCAACACTTTTCGGTCGCCAGCAGATTGGCGCGGCCGCCTGCCGCCAGCCGGATTTCGAAGCTCCCGCAGCCCATTTCGCTGGCTACCGCGCAGACCGCATCGTCTTCGCCGACCTCGCCTTCCTCCAGCTCGGTCACCCAGATGGTCTCCATACCTTCGGATTCCAAAACCTTGATGTCCTCGTCGCTGATGATGTGGCCTTTGGCCATCAACTTCTTCCCGCCTGGGCGAAAAACGGTGCAACAGAGCACCCGGCCGGTGGATTCCTTCACTTCAACCGTTTGGGCTCGCATGATTCCTCGATTCAGCTATTAGCAATTAAGGATTTCTTTATCCTGAATAGTAGTATATTACATGTCGTGTAGAATTTCAGGTCGGTTTTTCGTTGGGTTTTGAGGGAACGGGACGCCACCCCTGTTTGGGGGTATTGCTTAGGGGGTAGTGTCCTAAATCCGGCCTGTCGGACGGCCCTCGGCCAACCTGCGGGTTCGCGAGGTGCCGTCGTTTATTCACGGCCCTGGCCGAACCCGCCTAGAGTGACGACAGGGTATTGGAACGCTGTTGGCGTTAATGCCAGTTGGCCAATCCTGCAGAGCAGGAACCAGTTTGGCCGAAACGGTATAGTCCTTTCTCGGGTAGCCGGCCGACATAGCGTTACGCAGCGCCACGCATCGTCGCTCACTACAAACCGAATCAAGTCCTTGTTGCAATAGTGCCCCCGGACGGCGTGATCCGAATCACTGGTTTACATTCAATGAATACGCCGTCCTGGCTATTCCCGACGCCATCGGGACGTCCCACGAGCCTGACTGACAGATCCGGCATTTTATCCGGGTCTGACGGGCAGCTATTCGCCTTGAACGCCCGACGGTTAAACCGCCTGACACGATTACACGATAAGGATGAAGCGCATATCTGTGGTCTGGAAAGCGTCGACATGGCCGTCCGCAGTGCAATGGCGGGCGCTCGGCGGGTCAAAAATCTTAGGTACATAGTGCAGTTGACTCTCGACCCAATCGAGCAGATCAACACGGGTGACAAGAAATACAAGGATAGTGGCATTCACAAACTCAAGCTGTGGCTGGCTGGTGACCTTAGCACCTGAAAACAGGTCGTTAGTCGAGCAACTCACATCACCTGTGGCCGTGGCCGTGTTCCCAAATCGGCTCAACCCGAGGAGGACTTCGCAGCTTTCAATGGTCTTGTTCTTCGGCGGAAAGAAAGGACGCCCCACGTTCAATCGAATAAGGGAGAGGAAGCGCCGCTGTCTGCACTGCTAGACGAGGTATCGGACCCTGAGAAGCTCCACGAGAGAGCCGCTAACCAGTTCTTAATGAGGTTTCGCGTTCGCTTGAAAGCCAGGCCCCTACTGCGCGAACAACTCCGATACCTTGGCATGCACAAAGCCGCCCTCTTTCCCGAGTTGGATCACATAGGTAACTATGTACGGAAGGAGTGGACGTTTTCCCGCAAGCCCAGTGGTTGACCGCACCCTGTGGCCAAAGCTCCTACGGACAAGACGGCGCGAAAGAAATGACCCAGGGTCTATTGAATGCTGGGGCCACCATCCCACCTCAGGAGACTCCCTATTGAACAAGCGTCGTTGCCAATGGCGGTTGATTCTGACAGCTTGCCTGAGATTGCAGACTTCAGGAGACGGACTCGTCGTGGCTGGTTCCTGTTTGGTGCCTGAGCGAGTTTCTGCTGGATGCCGAGCGTCAGCTCGTTCTGGCGTTACGACCTGTATTCGCCAGCTATCTCCAGATTGCTATGCCCGGCGATCTTCGACGCTTGTTGATTCAACTGCCACCGACCTTGTTGCCCCACGCGATGTTGGCGCGCCGGAACGAGTGTGGCCCCAGCTCAGGCAAATAGCAACTCGCAGGCTCGGCGGCTGGTGGCGTGCGTCGCGCACTCCGGAAGGCGTGGCGAATTCTGAGCATTGTGAGTATTCTGAGAAGCGTTGTGACAAATCACCCGTCGCCGCTGCTAAGCCGGGTTTCTTGATTGCGCCAGACTGCGGGCGATCCTCAAAACGCGGCGGCCCGCGAAATTGTGAGAAGCCAGCGCGTTTCGCACCTCCCGGCCAGCCGAATGTCGGGCTTTCGGGGGTCCGCTTCCAAGTGCGGCGTGTGTCCACATCGCCTAACGCGACGGGCCACGGTCCGGAGGAAGCCAAAACCATGGCCCGATGAATCACCTGCAAACACTGTTGCTTACAGCCTACTGTCCTTTAACGATAGAAATCAAGTGCGAGGCCGGACTTTAGTACTGAAGGTACTGCGGCGCTGTGAGTTTCGAGTATATTTTCGCCGATGCCAGCGTAGGCTAGGGCAGCCGTGTCGGTTCTCAGGGCCGTCGGTATCGAGCAGACCGAGAACAGACCGATATAAGGCCTACGCAGGCATATACCGACCTGCTCTCGGGAAGCTGTGTCTAGCAGCAGCCGTCCAGCTTAGTCGCCGGTTCCGCAGGTGCAGATGCCGTAGCCGCTGGCGTTACTGAGAATCGACCCGCAGAGGCCCGCCAGATGAGATACTTCGGCGGAGCTCAGCGTCGCGTCCTGGGAGTCGGTTTCCGTCACGTAGGGACCGAAACCGGCCGGGAGCTGAATATGCGTTCCCCAGCCGCGGACTGCCGGCGTCGGGACAGGCTTCGACGGGTTGCAAGTCGGCGCACCGCTGGAAGAGATAACCTTGATCGAACCGAAGGTCAGAACTTCTCTGGTCAGCGGGTTCGCGGTGAGGTCATTGTTCACCGAAATGGTGCGCAGGCTGTCCGGAGTCAGGCTGCAACCGCAACATTCTAATAGCTCCTGGTTGGGATCGAGCACATAGATCATCGCGCAGATGTTGCCGCCCGAAGTCCCTGGATTGGTCAGATACACCGTTCCATCGGGCGCTCCGGCAGTGTTGGCATTGGAAAAGTAGTTTACCTTAAACGTATCGGCCGGAGGCGGCGTTGCCGCCCAGATAACACTGGACGAGAGCACCACTCCGAGGACAGCTAAGGCTAGAGTCAGCAGTCGTGAAATTCGCGTTCGATTCATAGATCATCCTCCTGTGAAATAAACTGGCGACCGACATAACTGACGACCGGTCGCCTACTGGGATAATATCCAGACTTACTCCGTCTAGCAAGAGGCGATTTCTGCTATTTTGTTTACACCCTCGCGCGCGCCGGCTGGAGATGCGTTACGTCCGTAAGAGACGAAGTGATCAATCGACCCCATTTCAAATTTGCGTGGCTCTTGGCCGGCGGCCAGAGGCCGTTTGGCAGCATCCTTCCCCCAGTAGCAATTTGAGATTTCAGTCGTCAACAGTCGATTGTGAGAGGAAGCGTTCGCCGGCTTCGCACAGGCGTCAAACAGGGGCGGTGCGGGCAATTCTGTGTATTGTGAGTAATCTGAGAAGCGCGTGATTAAATCAGCCTTTGCCTCAAATGTCGCCAACCAGTGCCGACCCGAATTGGTGCCGGCAACGGCGCCTGACACCTCACGCTGGGCTTCGTACACTACTGATCCGGTTTTGAAGGCAGGTGAACATGCAACGATGCAGCCCTCACCCAGAATCAAACGGCCGGTGCGCCGCCGCAGTCTCTCTGATGCTGTTTTCGATGCTCGGCGCGGGAATGGTCGTAATCCAAGCGGCCGCTCGGTCGCAGCCAGAGCTGAACACGATCTATGCTTTCACCGGAGGCGCCGATGGCGCAGGACCGATCGGTCTCATGCGTGGAAGGAACGGCGTGTTTTATGGATTGACTGGTGGGGGTGGGGCTTCGGGGGCGGAACCGTTTTTCAATTATGGCCGCCGGCGGTGGCAGGCGGAGCCTGGACGGAGACGGTTCTTTACAGCTTCACGGGCCAGAACGGCACCGGAGCGGGTCCGGTTGCCGCTCCGGCGCTCGGCCCACTCGAACGACTCTTTGGCACGGCTTTCAGCGGCGGGGCGTCGGGATGGGGCATCGCGTTTGAGTTGACGCCTCCCCCGCCGGCCTGCGGCGCCTGGACAGAATCCGTTTTATACAACTTACCGGCCGTTGTCGACGGGACTCAAGTCTCGGCCGGCCTCGTGATTGGTCCGAATGGAGCGTTGTATGGCACGACCTGGGATGGAGGGACCTACGACCGTGGAACGGCATACGAACTCGCACCGTCCGGCGGCGGGACCGAAACGACCCTATACAGCTTTGGCGGCCTGGCGGGCGACGGATCGGGGCGTGCAGCAAGCATGGTGGTTGGACCAAATGGGGCGCTCTATGGGACCACTGCGGAAGGCGGAGCGCGGGGATACAGAGGCGTGACGTTCCGTCCGATCCCGCCCATGCTCCTGCGGGCGGAATTCCGGGATTATCTCGCTACGCTCCCCAGCCAGGAGATCGTTCCCGCTCCGCACAACACGGCACGCGGAATCTTGAGCAATTCACTCCCCTGTTCGGCGTTAGCTACACATTCTGATCGGGCTGATCAGCCCCCCGAAAGAGCGGGCATTCTGAGTGTTCTGAGGTTTTGAGAAGCCAGTGCGTTTCGCACCCTTGCGGCACCCAAATGTCGGGTTTCTGACGCCAAATGTCGGGTTCGATGTCGGCTTTTTGGGGTAACCCGACATCAGTCAGGCTAACGAGGTCAACAGCTTAACTCGCATTTGTCGGAAATGTCGGGTTCTCTACGGAGGAGAGAGGTCCCAGGAAATTGAAGACGCTTTACGCTTGATTCGCGGAAGCCTGCGGCCGGCGTCCAAATTCGGACTCCAGTTGGACTCCGCAGGGGAGTTTTGGGAGAGCGTGGAAACGCTATGTCTATGAAATGTTTTGGTGGACCTGGTGAGATTCGAACTCACGACCTCTTCCATGCCATTTAAGATATTTCAATCACTTACAGGCAGTTTCACCAGAAACAAAAGACTTAGCGGACCGCGGTTTGGACGCCGGTGGACGCCACGAGGCGTCATTTTGGCATTTGGACTCCACGCGGACTCCAGGACTCCACACCGGGGACTGGCGCGCGGCGGGCTTCCCGCGCGCGGTTGCAGGCTGTTTTGAATGTTGTCTGCCGAAGGAGACAACATGTGGGTCCTTCATAAGGACGATCCTTTGACCAAACTGGAAGTGCCCGGCTGAATGCCTACGACGCTTCGCGTTCCAGACCCAGCTTCACTTTCCCATCGGGAAACACAGCGTACATTTCCAGCCGTCCGCCCATCGCTTCAACGAAGTTCTCGAGCGTGCTGAGGTACACGTCCGTGCGTTGTTCCAGCTGCGAGACCGCCGCCTGCGTCATGTCTAGAGACTTCGCCAGTTGTTGCTGTGTCAGATGCCGGGCGGCTCGGAGTTCGTGCAGCGGCATCTCTTTGAGATCCACGTCGGCGAGACGTCGAGCTTCGGCCCGCGCTCCAGGCGACATCTGCGCCCGAAGTTCACTGAACTTTGTCGTCTTTGGCATTGTTTTCTTCCTCCATCTCGGCAAGGTAGTTGTCGTAAATCTGATCGGCAAGCGGTACGTTCTTCTCGTACCAGCGGTCGTCGCCGGTCTTGTCACCGCCCAACAGCAAGAGCGCCACACGGCGAGGATCGATAATGTAAAGCACCCGGTAGGGCTGGCCCTGGTGTTGCACGCGAAGTTCACGCATTGAAGAGTGACGCGATCCGTTCACCCCGCTGCTATACGGAAATGGGAGATGTGGGCCGCGCTCTTCCAGTAGCAGAACGACCCTCTCGACGGATATACGCTCCGCCTCGGTGAGCCCATTCCACCAGGCTTTGAATTCGTCCGTGACCTCAACGTCCCATGCCACACCAAGATTATAATATGAGGCTAATATAAGTCAAAAATTATAATGAGGCAGGGAAGCGTCCGGGATGAACTGGGTCCGACAAATCAGTCTAAAGCAGATCACAAACCCCCAAGCCAATATCCCTGGGCGCCCACGCTGGGCGCGCCGCGCTCAGACTATTTTCCCTCGCCGGGCAGGTCAGGACGCACCATCACGTTCGGATCCGCTGGCTGGAGTCCAAATTTTGGCGAGTTTGGACTCCAAATGGACTCCGCGTGACCTCTTCCGCGACGTGGAAGGGCACAAGCATTTTCGTAAGTCTATGTTTTGTTGGGGTTTGTTTTGGTGGACCTG
>JBEKUO010000072.1:0-16281 GCA_049514955.1 Bryobacteraceae bacterium
GAGTTGCCATCCGCCATCCTCGCCCTGGAAGACGGCACGGTCTTCGAGGGCAGGAGTTTTGGTGCGCCTGCCGAGCGATCCGGCGAAGTCGTTTTCAATACTGCAATCACCGGCTACCAGGAAATCTTCACCGATCCATCCTACGCCGGCCAGATCGTCATTCTGACCAACCCGCAAATCGGGAATTACGGAACCAACGCCGCGGACAACGAATCGGCGCGCCCTTACATCGAAGGACTAGCGGTGCGCGAATTCTCAAGCATCGCGAGCAACTGGCGCTCCAGCGAGGAGGCCTGCCAGTTTCTGGGAAGGCACGGCATCCCGGTAATTTCGGATCTCGATACGCGTGCGCTCGTCCGCCATCTGCGCACCCGCGGCGTGATGCGTGGCGTGCTGTCTGCCGTGGAGGCGGACGCCGCCAAGCTGGTGGAACGGGCGAAGCAGATTCCCACGATGGCGGGCCTCGACCTGGCGAGCCGCGTATCCACAGCGGAGCCATACGAATGGGACAAAGCGGTGGAGGCGTGCTCTCCTTCGGAGTCGGTGCCACAGCCGGCCGAACCGCGCTTCCATGTGGTGGCTTACGATTTTGGGATCAAGCAGAACATCCTGCGGCGCCTGGTGCAGGTGGGCTGCCGCGTAACGGTGGTGCCGGCGCTGACATCGGCGGAAGATATTCTGGCGCGGAAGCCGGATGGCGTGTTCCTGTCCAATGGCCCCGGCGATCCAGAGCCGCTTGAAAATCAAGTGCGCAACGTGCGGAAGCTGATCGGCCAGGTTCCGATTTTCGGCATCTGTTTGGGTCAGCAGATCCTGGGTCTGGCGGTCGGTGGGCGTACTTATAAGCTGAAGTTCGGCCACCGCGGCGCGAACCATCCGGTGATCAACAAGCTCACCAACAAGGTGGAAATCACCTCCCACAATCACGGCTTCGCGGTCGACCCGGATTCGCTCAACTTGAACGAGGTCGAGATCACTCACATGAACCTGAACGATCAGACGCTGGAGGGTTTCCGGCATCGCAGCCATCCGGTGTTCTGCGTGCAATATCACCCGGAGGCTGCGCCGGGGCCGCACGATTCGCATTATCTGTTCGACGATTTCGTGAAATTGATGGAAGGGAGTTCACGATGACGCCGGCAAGAGTGCCGGCGGGCAGGCAAGAGTGCCTGCGCCACGGCAGCGCGGACTTGGGAAGGCTAAGTGGGAGTGCCGACTGATGCCCCGGCGAAACGACCTGCACCGCATCTTGATCATCGGCTCGGGCCCCATCGTGATCGGGCAGGCCTGCGAATTCGATTACTCCGGAACGCAAGCGGCCAAGGCGCTGCGCAGCGACGGATACGAGGTGGTGTTGGTGAATTCGAACCCCGCCACGATCATGACCGATCCGGATTTGGCCGACCGCACTTACGTCGAGCCACTCACGCGGCCCTATCTGGAAGAGATCATCCGCAAAGAGAGGCCCGACGCGCTGCTCTCCACGGTGGGCGGGCAGACCGGTCTGAACCTCTCCGTGGAACTGGCCGAAGCGGGAGTGCTCGATCAGTACGGCGTGGAGCTGATCGGCGCCAAGATCGACGCTATCAAGAAAGCCGAAGACCGCCTGCTCTTCAAAGACGCGATGCGCAAGATCGGGCTGGAGACGCCGCGCTCGAAGCTGGCGAAAAGCGAAGAAGAGGCCGCGGAATTTGCCGGGCGCATCGGATATCCCTGCATCGTGCGGCCCAGCTTCACGCTAGGCGGTACCGGCGGCGGCATCGCCTATAATCGCGAGGACCTGGCCGAGATTCTGGAGCGCGGCCTGACGCTATCGCCGGTGCACGAAGTGCTGATCGAAGAGAGCGTACTCGGCTGGAAAGAGTTCGAGCTGGAGGTGATGCGGGACCTGGCGGACAACGTCATCATCGTCTGTTCGATCGAAAATTTCGATCCCATGGGCGTGCACACGGGCGATTCCATCACGGTGGCGCCGGCCCAGACTCTAACCGACCGCGAATACCAGATGATGCGGGACGGGGCGATTCGCTGCCTGCGCGAGATCGGCGTGGACACCGGCGGATCCAACGTGCAATTCGCGATCGATCCGCGGACCGGCCGCATGGTCATCATTGAGATGAATCCGCGCGTTTCGCGCAGCTCCGCGCTGGCGTCGAAGGCCACCGGCTTTCCGATTGCGAAGATCGCCGCGAAGCTGGCGGTGGGCTACCGGCTCGACGAAATCCCGAACGACATCACTCGCAAGACGCCGGCCTGCTTCGAGCCCACCATCGATTATGTGGTGGTCAAGATCCCCAAGTGGCAGTTCGAGAAATTCCCCGGATCGGACCCCACACTGGGAACTCAGATGAAGTCCGTCGGTGAGGTGATGGCTATCGGGCGCACCTTCAAGCAAGCGCTGTGGAAGGGACTGCGCAGCCTCGAGACCGGCAAGCCCTTCGGGTCGGAAAAGCTCGACAAGAACCTGATTCCGCAGAAGCTGATCACACCCACGCCGGACCGGCTGAGCTATATACGCTTCGCTTTCGAGAGCGGATACACGGCTGAAGACATCCGCGAGATGACCTCCATCGATCCTTGGTTCCTGGAGCAGATCGAGGAAGTGATCCGGCTGCAGGCAGAGTTGGGGGGCGACAGCCTGGAGGCGGTTTCCAGTGAAACGCTGACGCGCGCCAAGCGCTGCGGAATCTCCGACGCGCAGCTCGCCCAGACCTGGGGCGTGGCCGAGCTTGCCGTCCGCGAGAAGCGCAAGGCTCTGGGCGTGCAGGCAGTCTTCAATCGCGTCGACACCTGCGCGGCGGAGTTCGAGAGCTTCACGCCGTACCTTTATTCGAGCTACGAGAGCGTATGCGAAGCGGACCCGACGGATCGCCGGAAGGTCATGATTCTGGGCAGCGGGCCGAACCGTATCGGCCAAGGCATTGAGTTCGACTATTGCTGCTGCCACGCATCGTTCGCCTTGCAGGAACTGGGCTACGAGTCCATCATGGTGAACTGCAATCCGGAGACGGTCTCGACGGATTACGACACCAGCGACCGGCTGTACTTCGAACCACTGACGCTGGAGCACGTGCTCAACATCTTCGATACCGAGCGGCCCGACGGCGTGATCGTGCAGTTCGGCGGGCAAACTCCGCTCACTCTGGCGCTGCCGCTCAAGCGCCAGGGCGTGCCGATTATCGGAACCGATCCGGAGAACATCGACCTGGCCGAGGACCGCAAGCTGTTCGGCAGGCTGCTCGACGATCTCGGAATTCCGGCGCCGGAGAACGGCTCGGCCACCAGCGTCGAAGAGGCCTGCGTCATCGCGCGGCGCATCGGCTATCCGGTGCTGGTGCGGCCCAGCTATGTGCTGGGCGGGCGAGCCATGGTGATCGCGTACGACGAGGAAACGGTGCGGCAATACATGCGCGAGGCGGTGACGTTTTCGCAGGATCGCCCCGTACTGATCGACCGGTTCCTGGAAGACGCCACGGAAGTGGATGTGGACGCGCTGGCGGATACCGAAGATGTGTTGATCGCCGGTATTATGGAGCACATCGAAGAAGCCGGCGTGCATTCCGGCGACAGTTCGTGCGTGCTGCCCGCGCAATCGATTCCGCGGCGGCAACTGGAGACCATTCAAAACTATACGGTGCGCCTAGCGAAGGCGCTGCATGTGATCGGGTTGATGAACGTGCAGTACGCCATCCAGAACGGCACGGTGTACGTGTTGGAGGTGAATCCGCGCGCGTCGCGCACTGTGCCTTACGTGAGCAAGGCGACCGGCGTGCCCCTGCCGAAGATCGCCGTCGGACTGATGCTGGGCAAGCGCATTCGGGATTTCACGGACGACACCGGCGTGCTGCCTGTGCCGCAAGTTTTCGTCAAGTCGCCGGTATTCCCGTTCAACAAATTTCCGGGCGTGGATCCGGCGCTGGGGCCCGAGATGCGATCCACCGGCGAAGTGATGGGGGTGGGCGCCAACTTCGGCGAAGCGTTCGCCAAAGCGCAGATCAGCGCGGGGTCGCCGCTGCCGGAGAAGGGGACCGTGTTCATCAGCGTGAACGATCACCACAAAGCGGAAGCCGTTGAGGTGGCGCGAAAATTCGCGGCGCTGGGGTTCCAGCTTGTGGCTACCCGGGGCACGGCTGCCGTGCTGCGCGCCGCCGGCCTGACTTGCAAGATGGTATTCAAGGTGAATGAAGGGCGCCCCAACGCCGTCGATTTGCTCAAGGCGGGATCTGTGCAACTGGCGGTCTACACCACGGCGGGCGCGCCGGCGTTCTTCGATGAGAAGGCCATCCGCCGGCATGCAGTGGCGCATGGCGTGCCGTGCATCACGACGCTGAGCGGTGCGCGCGCGGCAGCCGAGGCCATGGCTGCCCGCCGGCGCGATCCCATCCGCGTCTGGAGTTTGCAAGAGATTCACCAAGCCGAAAAAACTGTCGCATGATGCGGCGCTGGGCCATTTTCCTGCTGGCGGCCATCGTCCTTGCGCAGCCGGATCGTATGCGCATCGGCGAAATCGAATTTTACGGCTACGCCGGTCTGGACCTGAATGCCAAACGCGCGGCGGTGCCGGCCCACGAAGGCGACGAGGTTTCCGAGGATCAGGTGGAGGGCCTCATCGATCGGATCAAGCAGGCCGTGCGAGCCACCGGCGTGGAGGCGGTCTGTTGCGACAACAAAAGGGACCTGATGATCTACATCGGGTTGCCGGGTCAGTCGGCGAGAGACGTGGCTTACAATCCGGCTCCGAAGGGCACGGCCCGGTTGCCAGAGGCTGCCGCGGAGCTCGAACGGCAGTTTTCCGATGCGCTCTCGCGGGCGATCGCCAAGGGAGCCACCGGCGAGGATCAGTCCAGAGGGTACGCGCTTTCCGATGACCCGGCGTTGCGTGCAAAGCAGATCGCCTTACGGGATTACGCGACCCATCGCGAGCGGGCCATACACCGCGTGCTGGCGTCTTCGTCCGACGCTGGGCAGCGCGCCATCGCCGCGCACCTGATGGGTTACGCGCGCCAGTCGCGGGCACAGATCGCCGCTTTGGTAAGAGCCAGTCATGATCCCGGCGAGGAGGTTCGCAACCATGCGACGCGCGCGCTGTGGCTGCTGGCCGCGTCGAGCGAGGAAAGGGCCGCGAGCATTCCGGCGGGCGGCTTCATCGCGATGCAGTATTCCCGCTCGTGGACCGACCGCAATAAAGCCAGTTTGCTGCTGGAGGTGTTGACCAGGAGCCGCGATCCCAAGCTGCTGCGCGATTTGCGTGCACAAGCGCTGGACCCGCTGCTGGAGATGGCCCGTTGGCGTAGCGGCGCGCACGCCTACGCGGCAAGGATGATGCTGGGCCGGTGCGCGGGTATCGAGGAGGCTAGGTTGGTGAAGTTGGTGGAGGCAGGAGATGTTGGAAGTATTGTGGAAGCGCTACACCTGAAGTAGGGGGCTGCCACATCAGTATCGGCCGCGATCACGCCGTTCCCTCACCTCCTTCGAAATCGCTCTGTCCATCTCTTTCAGAGTCTTTGCTTCTCCGTCGTATCGCAAGCAACCCGCCACATCCTCCAATCGCGATGGCCGCGACTGTTTCAACGGGCGCGGCCCGCGCTTTTTGGTGTTGTGTTTCATATAAGACCACTATAGGGGAATCTATCTGGACCACGGGAATTGAGGTGTGGCTTTGCTGGCCGGCCTCTTTTCAGCTCACGGCTTGAACTCACGGACCATTATTTTATAGAGCGCCATCAAGAAACAGAGAAGCATCGCGATCTCGAAGATCACAAACTTCAGGCGCGCCAGGAAAACCTCAACCCTCGTCCACTGATCTCGCTGCGCCATCATGTCACCCGGCGATATTCAACGCTTCAGCGGATCTTCCACCCACGGCGGCGTCGCTTGCATCAGCCGGCCCAGCTCCGGCTCGAGTTCCTCCATCCTGCACTTCATCTCCCAGGCGACTTCGCGATAGCTGAAATGCCCTTTCACGCCGCTGCGCACGCGGGAGATGTACTCGGCTTCGGCGAAGTCCATCTTGAAAAGGAAGCGCGCGCGGGCGCCGAACGGCAGCAGGTAATGCGCGCCGGGTGTTGGCAGGCTCTGCATGGCCGTCAGGGCCGCCTCCATCGCCTCTTGATAAACCGCTGTGGCGCCCGCCTCCGCGACCAGCGGCGGCGTGTCGAAGCCGAGAAGGCCGGAGTAGCTTTGCCGGAACTTCTGGCATCGGCGGTGACGGTGCAGGTCGCGATAAGCGCCGATGTCGATCACGAAATCGTACGCGTACAGTCCACCGTGGAATCCGGCTGGAAGATCGTCGCGCTTCGTGCGGGAGCCCAGGGCCACATCCAGCACCTCGGCGCGTTGCGCGGCGCTCCAGTTGCGCGCCATCTCGTAAAGCTCACGAAACGGCCGGTCGGTCACCGGATACAAGAGCGTGGCGGCGATATCGGCGGCAGTATCGGACGGGTGAATCAGGTCGACGCGCGCGGGCTCGCCGCCTTGGGCACGCGGCAGGTTCTGTTCAGCCCATCGGCGCAGATCGCCCCTCGCACGCATCGCATACTCGTCTGCCTCGGCATGGCGCGCCAGCGTGGGGGCCAGCAACTCGCGGGCGGCGTTCGGGTCCCACGCGCAATCCGGCTCCGCGGCGCATGCCTGCGCAATCTCGTCCGCCACATCGCGCAACTCCTGGTACTCGGCCGCCTTCAGCCGCCGGATCTGCTTTTCCAGCGTGCGGATGCTGGTTACCTGGCCGACATTGGTGGGAACGCCCCAGAACAGCAGATAGCGCGCCACGTCATACGCGCGCGCCGCGAGATTGCGCCGGTAAGGCTCGGGCTTCATATCGGCAGGCCTCGGCAGACGCGCCGCAAGGCAATCGAAGGCCCGCGCGTTCACCTCCGCATAGGCCTCCAGCAGCTTGCGCCCGGCAGCCTCATAAGAGGCGGCCATGTCGCCGGTCAGCTCCGGCGGCGTGACAAACCCGGCGCGCGAGAAATCCTGATAACGCGAGGACTTGGCCTGCCCGTCCCACAGCGGCTCCTCTTCGATCTCGGTGGCGGCCAACTCCGAAAGGCCTTCGAAGCACAGCACGGTGTGCCCCAGGTCGGCGATGGAGGCGTGGCCGTACTGGAAATAGAAGCTCTCCAGGAACTTCTGCGAATCGTGCGTGCGCACCCACTCGAGAGACTCGCGGATGGAATCGGGCGAGCGGCTGTAGCGCGCCAGGGCGTATGCGCATTTTTCGGGTGGCATAGGCGCCACGGAAATCACGCGCTTGGGTTTGGTTTCGGGCATGAAAAGGCTATGATAACGGATTCGATGAGAATACGAATCCGAAGATTGCGAGACGACGCCGTACTGCCGGCTTACGCGCACGGCCCCCAGGAGGACGCCGGTCTGGATTTGCGGGCTGTGGAGCACGTGACGCTGCAGCCGGGCACGCCGCAGCTTGTCGCCACCGGCCTGAGTATCGAGCTGCCGCCGGGATTCGAGGCGCAGATCCGCCCACGCAGCGGCCTGGCGCTAAAGCACGCCATCACGCTGCCGAACAGTCCGGCCACGATCGACCCGGGCTATCGCGGAGAGATCCGCGTGATCCTCCTCAACCTCGGCCGCGAGCCCTACGCTATCCAACCGGGCGACCGCATCGCGCAGATGGTGATCGCGCGCTATGAGCCGATCGAATGGGAAGAGGGGGAGTTGAACGAATCGCGCCGGGGAGCCGGAGGGTTCGGCTCATCGGGACGCTGAAGGTACGGGTTGCGAGGTGGCAGGCGAAAGCGCCTGCCCCACCGCCGGGTTGACAGGCGAAAGCGCCTGTCCCACATGCTTGCAGAGGCCTCAGAGAGGGGCATCAAGCAATGGAAAGGCGATCAGAAGATGAAGCTTAATCCGCCCCGGAACATGCGCGGCGTCTCCATCAGCACCAACGGGCTGCCGTCAATCGTCGTAAGCGGCAAATAGCCCTGTTGCAGAAGATTGCGCAAGTCCGCGGTGACCTCCATGCGCCATGGCAGAATAGAGAGCCCCGGGATCGACTGGCGGACGTATATGTTCAGTCCCGGCGCTGGACGCAGGCTGCTGGTCGAGTAAACTGGAGCGGGCACGGACCAGCGATTGTCGGCCACCTGGTAACTCGCCACGATGTGGGTGCCGGTGCGCGGACTGGTCACCGCCACGCGCGCCGTCAGGGATTGCTGACGCCCGGCATGGATCATGGCCCGCAACTCGTCGGGATCGTTGCTCACCAATTCCCCGCGGTCGGCTGTCAATGCTCCCGTCGACCCATAGATCACCGTCGCACTCACATGTTCGCCGACTTTCTGAGTCGCGGATCCGATGAACCCCATGCTCGAAAAATTACCGGCGTTGAACATCGCGGTGCCGGAGAAGAAGTCCGGGAGGATATCTCCCACGGGCAGGAAGCCGTCCGGCGAAGCGATGGTCAAAGCCAGATTGTCGATCAATTCGTGATAAGCGCTCACGGTGAACTTACGCGAGCCGACGGTGCGCGAATAGCCGAGCTCGAGATCCTGGCCGCGCTGCGCTTCAGTGCGTCCCGCCCGTAGGGATATCAGGGGGAACAGGCCGAGTGTGCCGACTTCCCGTTGCAATTGGTCGGCGGAGCCGTCGGCAGTCGCCAAGTCCGGGCGCGCGTTGCCGGAGGTATAGCCGAACTCGATTTCGCTGTTCTTGTCGACCGCGTAGACCAACCGGAGATACGGGCTGAAGTAGCTCAGGTGATTCATGAACGATACGGAATCCAGAGCCGCACCATACTGAACCGAGAGCGCATCCCCGATACGGGCGTGGTCGTCCACATTGGCCGAAATGCTGCGCAGCATCGGCACCCCGCCTTCCGGGCCAAAGATCGCTGCGCCCATACGGCCGGGGAGGAACAGTTCGCGCATGGTTACGGACACCTCGGGACTGGCCGGACCGACGTCCCGGCTGTAGGTGGTGCGGAAAGCGGTGGATGGAATGCCCGATTGCGCGCCGGTCCCCACGTTCCCCGCAAACTGTAGCTGGTTGCTGCCAAACAGTGATGTGGCCAGCGCGAACGCCGTACCCATATCGGCGCTGCTTCCAAAGCCCGCCACTAAGGAGCCGTCGCCGGCGGAGAGCATCAACAATCCGCGCGTGTCGGAGAAAACCGGGTGGTGCGGTTTGGGCTCGCCCATTTCGGGCAGCAGCCGCATCACGGGCCGCGTCGAACTGGCTGTGCGCAATACCCACTTCCAGTCGTCACTCATGAATGCCGGATGCTCGGCTGGATAAGCCAGGTGGATGGAGCTGAACAGAGTCGCCATGCTCACGTTGAGCACGCTACGCATGCCCGGCTGCACCAATATGTTGTTCTTGATCGCCGGCACGAAACTGGCCAGCGTCACGCGAATCGAATAGATATCCGGCAGCAGCCCCGCAAACGCGAAGGCACCCTTCTCGTCGGTGAGCGCCTTTTCGAAGAGGCGGTCCTGCCGGTTGAACAGCATGACCATTGCGCCCATCTGCGGCACACCCGCGCCATCCGTTACGAGGCCGGTGATGGCCCCTCCCGACAGGCTGACGGAAACCGCCCCGGACACCGGACTGGCCGCTGCCAGGCACACCAACCCGAGAACCACGCTGGCAATCGAGATGTGCGTCTTCGTATTCATCGTGCGGCGACGCTTAGCCATACCACGGGACGCAACCCGTTCTATCTAGGTTACCGTAAATTGGGCAGTGGAGGATACGGTCTGATTCCGGTTCTTGTCCGTGACCTTCAACTTCAGGGTGTACTGCCCCGGCTGCAGGCTCTGCAAAGGCAGCAACTTCTCCACAGTCACCTGCGAAGCAGAAGCGCCCGGCAGACTGGCCACATCCTCGGTGAACTCGAATATTTTCTCGTTGCTGCCGTTTTTTACGACCTCGTAATCGATCTGGCCGCTGGGCTTCTGGGTCTTTTCGTCCGGACCGAAATTGTAAACTTTGAAGTAGATGCCCATTTTCTCGTTGCGCTTGAAGCTCTCGTTCACGCGCGGGCGAACCTTGGTGGTTCCGATTACAAACTGGCCCGTGCCGATGCTGCGGGTGGGGACCTTTTCAATTAGGTCCGCCAGCACGATCGTGCTGGACATCAGCTTCTCGTTGTCTACGTGCGGCACGTTCAAGGCCGTCTCGTAGTTGTTCATGTTGCCGCCCACGGTATCCTTAACCACCACGTTGAGCCTGTACGTACCCGGCGGCAGGGGAATGGATTTCTGGTAAATCGAGGCGCGCTGCGCGTAAGCCTGCAACATCTCCGTCGGGCTCTCCACGGTGACGGTGTCCTCGAATGTCTGCACGACACGCCGCGTGATCGTGGTGATGCGCCCGAAGATGTTGACGGCCGCCTTCTGCACGCCATCCTTAGCCTGGAATTGCAGGTCCTTGTTCTCAAACTGCAGCGTGACGTTGGTTAGGACGGACGCCTCTGTGAGCGGGAAGAAGTCCGCGCGCACTTTCATGGGCAGAATGTTGAACGTGATCTTGGACGTGACCTCCGCCTCCAGATCCTTGAACTTCACAGGCGGCGGCTTCTGCAATTTCGCAAATTGCTCCAGCCGGCTGAATTCCATCATGCTCTCGGGCGTTCCGCCGAACGCCTGGCCCAAGTGCGTGCCGTCGGTGTTTTGGAATCGTTGCGTCTTGGTGGCCATCCCCATCTGTTCCATCAGGGTAAGACCGGCGCCCGGCACATACAGCAGCGCGTCTTTTTCCGACGGGTCCATGGTCATGTGGTATTCGCCCGACATGGTAGGGTCGACAAATTCGATGATGATATTGGTCCCGATGCCCTCAAGATAGCGGTAGCGCCATTGCTCAAACGGGTAGGTGGACGTTTCGCCGCCACCCTCTTCCATGGGCCGCTCGTATTGACCGCCCGCAGGATGCGAGTCGATTTCATCCGGTGGGCCATAGGTGATGTAGATACGTCCGCGGTCGGTTTTCCAGCCGGGGATTCCCGAAGCATAGTGGTCGTTGGAGTACGCGATGCGCCGGTAGTGCTCTTCCTTGAACTCGTTCTCTTCAGTGTCCGGAGTGGGGTCGCGCCGCAGCCAGAACTGCTCGATGAACTGTTCACGCTCTTCGTCGTTCTGCAAGCGCTTGAAGGCGGTGCGTTCCTCATCGGTGATGATGTAGACGACGTCCTCGTTCAACCACTTCTTATACGGAGTCTCCAGCTCTTTGCGCAGTTTCTCATCGCGCTTGCGCTTCTGTTTTTCGGTGAGCGGTTTTGCCACCGTTTCGCGCTCGGGGGCCGCGTCCGCTTTCTTCTGATCGTCCTTCGGAGCCTGGGGTTGATCCTGGCAAACCGCGTAACCCGCCAGAATCAAACCGAGGGATACACAGGGAAACAAAATGCCTTTAGAGACCATATGCACACCACTTCCCAAACAGGACCTATACACGTTAATCTATTGTAGGAGAGAAGCTTAGCGCCCGTCAAGTTGGGCCGCGGGGGCACACTGGGCGCGCAGTTCACGCCGATGCCCCCACAGGTAAGAAAGGAACCATGTCGTCGGCGTTCGTGGAACTCGCTCCGCCGGAGTTGATCGCCAAGTACGAACCGGTGATCGGCCTGGAAGTGCATGTACAACTGGATACCGCAACCAAGATCTTCTGCGGTTGCCCTACCGGTTTTGGCGCGCAGCCCAATGAAAACGTCTGTCCGGTGTGCCTGGGGCTTCCGGGGGCGCTCCCTGTTCTGAACCGCACAGCCGTGGAACTGGCCCTCAAGGCGGCGCTGGCCTTGAACTGTCGCGTGCACCCGGTCTCCCGCTTCGCGCGAAAGAACTATTTCTACCCGGACTTGCCCAAGGGCTACCAGATCTCGCAATACGAGGAGCCTCTGGCTGAGGAGGGTTGGGTCGAAATCCCAGGGGACGGCGCGCCTCGGCGCATCGGCGTGACTCGCGTCCACATGGAAGACGATGCCGGCAAGAGTATCCACGACGGCTTTCGGGATTCTCTACGCTACACCTACATGGATTTGAACCGCAGCGGCACGCCGCTCATCGAGATCGTTAGCGAGCCGGATATGCGTAGCTCGCAGGAAGCCTACGCGTACCTGACCGAGCTCAAGCAGACGCTCCAATTCCTGGACGTTTCCACCTGCGATATGGAGAAGGGACATTTGCGATGCGATGCCAACGTCTCGGTCCGGCTGAAGGGTGCCCCGCGCTTCGGCACCAAGGCGGAGGTGAAGAACCTGAATTCCTTCCGCTTTCTGAAGCTGGCGCTGGACCACGAAATCGCGAGGCAGGTCGCCATCCTGGAGAGCGGCGGCGTCATCCTGCAGGAAACCCGCCTCTTCAATCCCGAGACGGGCGAGACCGCCGGAATGCGCAGCAAGGAACATGCGCACGATTACCGCTACTTCCCGGAACCCGATCTGGCGCCGTTGCGGGTGGCGAGCGCCTGGCTGGAAGAAATCCGGGCGCAGATGCCGGAGTTGCCGGCGCGGAAGCGCGCGCGCTTCATGGCGGATTACGGGCTGAGCGCATACGACGCCCAGGTGCTCACCGCCAGCCGCGCTATTGCCGGGTATTATGAGAGGGCCGCCACACGGTCCGGCGATCCCAAGACCTCGGCCAACTGGGTAATGGGTGACCTCATGGGCGCGCTCAAGGCAGAGGGGAAGGACATCGCGGAATCCCCTGTCTCGCCCGAGAAGCTTGGCGAACTGGTGGCTCTGATTCGTACCGGCGAGATCTCCGGCAAGCTCGCTAAGGAGATTTTCCCGAAAATGTTCGCAGGCGGCGAGCCGGCGCCTTTCATCATCGAGAGGGAAGGGCTGAAGCAAATCAGCGACACCGGCGCGCTGGAGAAGATGATCGATGTTGTGCTGGAAAACAACGCCAAACAGGTGGAGCAATACAAGGGTGGAAAGACGACGGTGCTGGGATTCCTGGTCGGGCAGGTGATGAAGGCGTCCCGCGGGCAGGCGAATCCCGGCGCTGTGAACGATTTGTTGAAGAAGAAACTAAGCCGCGAATGAGCGCGCATTCATTCTGGCTGGAGGGTTCTTATGGCGATCAAAGAAGGCGATCAGGCTCCTGACATACAGCTACAAAGCGACACCGGCGCGCCGTTCCATCTGGAAGCGCTGCGTGGCAAGAAAGTTGTCCTGTATTTCTTTCCCAGGGCCAGTACTCCGGGTTGCACGATCGAATCGCGCGAGTTTCGCGATGCAATCCAGAAGTTTAAGAAGAAGGATGCCGTGGTCATCGGCATTTCTCCGGACACGCCGAAAGCGCAAACCGGCTTCAAGGAGAAGGAGTGCCTGCCTTTCACGCTGCTGTGCGACGTTGATAAGAAGGTCGCGCAGGCTTACGACGTGTGGAAGGAGAAGAACATGTACGGCAAGAAGGTGATGGGGATTGTGCGCAGCACCTTTGTGATCGACGAGCGGGGCAAGATCCGGAAGATCTTCTCGAAGGTCAAGCCGGAGGGTCATGCCGCGGAAGTGCTGGCGACGCTATAGGGCCCCTGGCGCACGCTTCGGCGACGCTTCAGAGCTACACGCCCGGTGATCTGTCGGCTGAAGCCGACAGCGGCAGGAGGCGAGCAAAGCTCGCCTGCGCCGGCAGGAGTGCCGGCGCGGCAGGCAGGAGTGCCTGCGCCACGCAGCGGTGCAAGAAGCGTGCGCCGTGTCAACAGCTAGATTGGACACCAGGCTAGTGCGCCAGTTCGTCCACCAACTTGTCCGCCAAATCTTGGGGGATATCGACGTTCACCTTCACCGCACGAGCGTCTTGCGTCACTCGTATGCCGGCGAAGGCGCGCAGCATGTCCGGCCGTTTGGCCGGGACGCTTGCGCGGACCAGCCCCAGCAGCCCCTGGAGCGATTCCGAGAGCGTCTTCGCGTCTTGCGGGGTCCTGCAATCCCCGGTAAAGGCGGCATGCACTCCGGAGCGCAGGTCAGCGGTCAGACTCGCGCTTTCGACCGCGCGGAGTACACGGTCCAGATTGGCGGCGTTGCCCATCTCGCGGAGCGTTTCGGGACTGACTCCGCTCCAACCTTGCATGACAGCCCAAATCTGGGCGTCGCGGGGCAGCGCTTCCGCGCGCGCCATCAAATCGCGAGGCGCGCCGCGGCGGCCGCTCTGGTACTGGTCTATAGCGGCGCGTACCACTGCCACCGGGCCCGCGAGCGCCCGGCCCTTGTCGAGGAACGTGACCGCCACGAGCTCGTCGCCGGAGAGCGTGTAGCCTTTATAAGGAGACGAATACAACGCGCCAGGCAGCTTCAGTGGAAAAGCGCCCTGGGCGATCGCCAGGATGCTCTTGCCGTCGCTGGCCAGCAGCACTTCATGAAGGTCCCGCGCGGGGTCGAAGCCCGATTGTTCGCGGAATTCGTGGAAGGCCGGGCTTCGCGCAGCCAGCTTGCGGTATAGCGGTGTCGCGCTGAGCTGGTCGAAGCGGATGCCGGCCAGCACCTGCGTATCCGGCGGGATAAAGACGGCCAAGCCGGAGTCGACTGCGCCATGCGGGATCAGACTGCAGGCCGTCAGCAGCAGGCAGAGGCACAGTGGAGAAGCGATCCGTTGTGGGATGCGATGCGAAATACTCTCCATCGTAATCATTATGGCAGCGGTCGGAATTGCGGGATAATCTTCCCAGATGGTATCGGTCGCTTCGCCGCCCTATCAGTTCAAGGCCAGCCCGTACAGCAGCCATAGCCTATTGCTGGCCAGCTTGCCGCAGGATGGCGAGGGCCGCCGCGTGCTGGACGTGGGCTGCGCCGGCGGCTACCTGGGCGTAATCCTGGCCGCTAGGGGCTATCGTGTTACCGGCATCGACTCGCCGGGCGCGCGACGCGCGGGTTTCCCGGAGTCCATCGAACTGGTGGAAGCCGACCTCGACCTGGGCTTGCCACCCTTAACGGGCCGATTCGATTTCATCATCTGCGCGGACGTGCTGGAGCATCTGCGGCAGCCGGCCTCGATGTTGCGCGATTTACGCCGCGTGCTCGCCACCGGCGGGCGGCTGGCCGCGTCGCTTCCCAACAGCGGTCACTTCTACTTCCGTTCGAACGTTGTGATGGGCCGGTTCCCGGCGCACGATCGCGGGCTATTCGACCGCACGCACCTGCATTTCTATACCTGGCGCGGCTGGGTGGATCTGTTCGCGGCAGCCGGCTTTCACATCGAAACGCTGCGATGCTCGGGCGTGCCGATCGGCCTGGCGCTGCCGAAATGGGAGGGTTCCGCAGTGGTGCGCGCGCTGGAGCGGTTGTCGTATGAAACCGCGCGTTGCTGGAATAAGATGTTCGCATACCAATTCATCGTGACTGCGGCCTTCGAGGAGGAGGCATGACGGCCAAGTCCAAAGTCGTGGTGGTCATGCCGGCCTACAACGCGGCCAAGACTCTGCACATGACTTATGCCGACCTGCCGCGCGAGATGGTGGACCTGGTGATCCTGGTGGACGACGGCAGTTCGGACGAGACCATCCAGATCGCGCGGGACATGGGGCTGGAACTGTTCGTGCACGACCGCAACTATGGATACGGCGCCAATCAGAAGACCTGCTATCGCGAAGCGCTCAAGGCAGGCGCGGATATTGTGGTGATGGTGCACCCGGATTATCAGTACGATCCCACGCTGCTGCCGGAGATAATCCGGCCGATCCAGGAAGACCGCGCGGACGTAGTCCTGGGCTCGCGGCTCATGGGCACGAGCCCGATGGCGCAGGGCATGCCCTGGTGGAAATACGTCTCGAACCGCTTTCTCACATGGCTGGAGAATCTGACGTTCGGGCTGAAGCTCTCCGAGTATCATACCGGCTACCGGGCATTTCGAAGAGACGTGCTGGAATCCGTGAATCTGGAGACCAACTCGGACCAGTTCATCTTCGACCAGGAGATTCTGGCGCAGATCGTCGCGCTCAGGATGCGGATCACCGAGGTTCCGGTGCCGACTCGCTATTTCAAGCAGGCTTCGTCGGCCTCATTCTTCCAGAGCACGATCTACGGACTGTCCATCCTGCTGCTGCTGACCAGATATTTGGTGTACCGGTTCGGCTGGGGTTACCACAAGCAATTCGATAGCCTGCAGCGCCGCTACCGTGCGGTGGTCAAGCCGGCCGAGCCGAAGGGCTAGCTGTGCGCCGCGTTCATCTCTTACTGGATCTGCTCCTCATCTTCCTCTTCACGGCGGTGCTGATCAAACCGCTGTTCCGGGCGAAGTACCTGAACCGGTGGGATTCGATCGAGAGCACGTTCATCGCGGATGGGCGGTTCTTGAAGGAGCACTGGCCGCACCCGCAATGGCAGCC
>JBEKUO010000073.1:0-16237 GCA_049514955.1 Bryobacteraceae bacterium
TGCCTACCGGCACATCGCTACCCTGGAGGGTGCGAAACAGACCATCGCGCTTGGACCGGTCGCCTCGCAGGAATCCATCAAACTGCTCAGCTCGGATGGCGGCGGCTTCTTCAACGCCAACTCCGCGCATCCCTTCGAGAACCCTTCGCCGGTCGTGAATCTTCTGGAGATGCTGCTCATTCTAGCCATTCCCGCAGCGTTCACCTATACGTTCGGCACGGCGGTGAACGATCGCCGGCAGGGCTGGACGCTGTTCGCCGTCATGTTCCTTCTTTTCGCCTGCGGCGCGGCGATCGCCACGGCCAGCGAGCAGAGGGGAAATCCTGTGCTGCATGGCCTCGGTGTTGTGGGCGGCAACATGGAAGGCAAGGAAGTCCGCTTCGGAACCGCCGGATCGGCATTGTTCTCGATGGCCAGCACAGCTTCCAGCGACGGCGCGGTGAACAGCGCCCACGACAGCTATACGCCGCTTGCCGGACTGATTCAGATGCTAAACCTGAAGACCGGCGAGGTGATTTTTGGCGGCACGGGTTCTGGCATCCTTTCGATGATCCTGATGGTGCTGATAGCCGTGTTCATCGCGGGACTGATGGTGGGCCGGTCGCCGGAATATCTGGGCAAGCGCATCGAGGCCAAAGACATCAAGATGGTGATGCTGGCGCTGGTGGTCGCATCCGCGGCCAATCTGCTGATTTCCTGCGCCACGTTTATCGTGCATTTTCCAGCCGGCGGTTACTGGAACCCGCCCGGCGCGCCGGTGGCCAATTTGGGCAATGCGGGTCCGCACGGATTGAGCGAGATCCTGTACGCCAACGCCAGCGCCGTCGGGACGAATGGCAGCGCTTTCAACGGACTGAACGCCAACACGCCGTGGTTCAACCTGACCTTGGGACTCGAAATGCTGATCGGGCGCTTTCTGGTGTTTGTTCCCGCGTTGGCCCTTGCCGGGAGCCTGGCTCGTAAGAAACGCGTGCCGGTGACAATCGGCACCATGCCGACGCACGGCGTTCTATTTGTGATTTTGCTCGTGGGAACCATCCTGATCGTCACCGCGCTGACTTTCTTTCCGGCGCTTTCGCTGGGTCCCATCGCGGAGCATTACCTGATGCACTCGGGTGTACTGTTCCGGTGAGGTGATCATGTGTAGTGAAATCTATGATAGGGTGTCCATGGAGGGATGGGCATGAGGATCGCAAGGCGTGCTGCGACGGTGCTCCCAACGATTCTACTCTGGGCGGGTTTTCTGAAGGCGCAGGATGCAATAAACGAACTAGACAGTTTTAGCTTGAATTGGGCCGAGCCAGCGGAAGCGGTATCTCCACCAGGACGGTGCTGTGCGGGCGTCACTTACGATCCTGCAACGCACACCACACTGATGTTCGGTGGGTTTACCAATCCGACCTTTTTAAATGATACGTGGATCGCCACCGTTCGGGATGGATGGACGAAGCTATCTCCGGCTGCATCCCCGTCCCCTCGGCAGGGTCCGGGATTGGTCTATGACGGGGCTGTCGGAAACGTACTGCTTTTTGGAGGAAAATCCAGCAACGGGACATTTCTCAATGACACCTGGACTTGGGACGGCGTGACTTGGACGCAGCAGTTCCCACCTGTTTCTCCACCAGCGCGAGAGCTTGATCAGCCGGGAATGGCTTACGATGCACCCATGCGCAGGGTTGTGCTTTTTGGCGGCATCACCACCGGCGGTACTGTCCTAGGCGATACCTGGACGTGGGATGGTATAGCGAAGACTTGGAGGCGGCGATTTCCGGCTTCGAGTCCGCCGCCGCGACGTGGGCCGACTGCCTATGATGAGGCTACCAATACTGTTGTCCTGTTCGGGGGCGACGATCCCAATGCGAATATCTTTTACAACGACACCTGGACCTGGGATGGAACGACCTGGACACAGATGTTTCCGGCCTCCTCTCCATCCCCGCGAGCGGAGGCCTCAATGGCCTATGACGACGTCCTAAAGGCAGTCATGATATTTGGCGGAACCGGTACGTGGGCCGGACCTTCAGAAGAGTACAATGACCTCTGGGCGTGGGACGGCAACAATTGGACGGAACTACATCCCGCCGTTGCACCGCCAGCTCGATACGCCGCCGTCATGAATTACGATGATGCCAGTCTGACTCTGCTGCTCTTTGCGGGATTCAGTACCTATACTCGCGATGATACGTGGCTGTTCGGCTGGGTTCCTGCGCGATAAGGTATCCTCGGTTCAAGGCGTCTGTTGTACCTGACCGGCTGCCTGGCGGACCCAACGCTTTCGCCCGCGTGCACTCCCCGAGCGTTTCAATCAGGCAGGCCGCAAAGGGTTCGTAGAATTTGTCTTCCTCGACAAGCTAACGCCTTTAAATACCGGCACCTTCCCCACATATGCTCAATGGGCGAACGAGGCGCATGCCAATAACAAGGGCGCATATGTTGAAGAAACGTTCTCGTCGCATTATCTTCCGAACTCGTTACTGTCCGGTTCGCTATCCCCAAGGGTTATCTGACGGCTTCGCTGGATGACTTCTCCATTTTAGGCGCGGCCAACCGGCATTTGCGTCCCTGATTGCGAATTGGCTGTATAGTCGCAAACCTGATGCGGTCCTGCGCAGGCTTGGCGTCATTCGTTGGCGAGTGCCCGGCGCACTACGGCCGGCTCTTTCGCTATGACGGTCAGGTACGCGCGGGCCGCCGAGTCCGGCTGACGCCCGCCCTGCTCCCACTCCTGCAATGCGCGTTTGCTGATACCGTAGGCTCGTGAGAATTCGGCCTGCGACATGTTCACACGCTTGCGAATGGCCTTTACGTCGATCGGCTTCGGCCAAACCTGCTCGAGTTCAATTTTGCCGCGCTGGTGAGCCAGGACCAGCTTCATTCCTTCGATCAAGTCCGCTCCGAAGGTAGTCTTTTTCGCAGCCGATTTCTTTGCCATTCTATTGCGCTCCTTTCAGGTGAGCCGCGATTTGCCGCAATTCTTTCTTCTCTTCCGGGGTCAAATCTGTTTTAACATTCTTGGCATAACAACGGAGCAGGTAGATGCGTGCGGCGATCACGACGTAAAGGTAGATGACCCGAGCGCCGCCACGCTTTCCCTTGCCCTTCGCCGCCCACCGCAACTTCCGCACTCCGCCAGCGCCCGCTATCACTTTGCCAGCTTCCGGATGGTCGATCAGATAAACGGCTACCGCCTCAATGCCGTCCGATCCGATTAACTCAGTGGCCTCGGCTTTGAACTTCGGCAATTGCAAGACCGTACGTTCGGAAGCATCGTCCACCTTTCAAAGTATACCGCAATGCGGCACAGGAGTTTATTGAAATGGATTGTGATGGGAACGAATGCCGGGCGGGACGACATTGCACGCCGCGACATCACTCAGCAACCAGTCGTCAATCGGGAACGTCATCCAGCCGCTAGCACGCTATCCAGCGGGAAGGACCGGCTGCCACGCGGCTTCTTCCCGTGCCAGGGGCGTCGGCTGGGAAACTCGCGCCTCGGAAACGCACGCTTGTACAGCGGCGCGATGCCGATCTTCTCCTCGTCCAGCGTCGGATAGCCGTCCAGAATCTCGCCACGTGTTGCGCCCTGAGCAAGCATGTCGGCAACGAGGTCGACAGGAATGCGGGTTCCTTTGAACACAAGCGTTCCGCGCATGATGTCACGATCTCTGACCACCAACTCCTCCAAGCGTGCCAACTGCTTCATCTGGCCCTCCACGTTGATGATCTCACGCATACCGCCCCCTGATCTGGTTCCAACGCACGCGCAGCGGATCCAGGAACGCGGCCAAACCTCGCAGCGTACTCACCTTGGTCCCTTGCACGTCGTTCCACCGCACCGGCACTTCCACTCCGCGATAGCCCAGGCGGCGCGCGATGAACAGTACCTCCACGTCGAAGCCGAAACCGTCCAGCAATTGGCGCCGGAAAATCTCGCGCGCCGCCCCGGCTTCGAACAGCTTGAACCCGCATTGCGTATCGCGGAACGGCAGCCCGGTGATCAGCCGCATGCTCAGGTTGAACAGCCGCCCGGCGTTCTCGCGGAACCACGACTGGTGCACGCCGATCAACCGGCGGTCGAGCGCCCGCGATCCCACCGCCACGCTCACGCCGGCTTGCTCTGCGGCCTGCCATAGCTTGGCGAGCTCTTCAATGGGCGCGGAGAGGTCCGCATCGGTGAACAGCGCCCATTCGCCGCGACACTCCAGCATCCCGTGGCGCACCGCGTAGCCCTTGCCGCGATTGCCCGGATTGCGCAGAACGCGCAGGTCCGGGTACTCGGCGCGCATGCGCTCGGCGACCTGCACGGTGCCATCGGTAGAGCCGTCGTCCACCACCAGAATCTCGGCGAACGGCCAGCCGCCGCGCCGCAGATATTCGATCACCTGGCGCAGCGCCGCGGGCAATCGCTTCTCTTCGTTGTAGGCTGGAATGATAATGGAGATTGATCGGGTCAAGGAAGACCTATAATAACCAATTCCCCTAGGAGAACGATTTGTCGCTGGAAGACGATCTGCTGCAACAGCGCCTCGAACGGACTCGCGAGATCGAGGCGCTGGGTTTCCGGCCCTATGGCCAACGTTTCGAGTTCACGCACACGATCCCCGCCATCCTCGCCGAATATGGATCGAAGACCGCGGAAGAGCTAGCCACGCCGGTGCGCGTCCGCATCGCCGGGCGCGTGCAAACTCTGCGGCGCATGGGCAAGGCCGGCTTTGCGCATCTGGCTCAGGATGGCGAGCGCCTCCAAATCTACGTCAAGAAAGATGCCCTCCCGGAACGCGACTTCGCCGTCTACCAGTTTATCGATCTCGGCGACATCATCGGCGTGGAAGGCTACCTCTTCCGGACGCGCACCGGCGAGTTGAGCGTGCACGTCGAACACCTTGAGTACCTGGCCAAGACGCTCCTCTCCATGCCCGAGAAATGGCACGGCCTGGAAGACGTGGAAACCCGCTACCGCCAGCGCTACCTGGACCTGATCGCGAACCCCGAGGTGCGCCAGGTGTTCCTCACGCGTGCGCGCATTATCGCTTCGCTGCGCCGGCAGCTTGAAAGCCACGGCTTCGTCGAAGTGGAAACGCCCATGATGCAGCCGCTCTACGGCGGCGCGACAGCCCGTCCGTTTATCACGCATCACAACACGCTGGATATCGACCTCTACCTGCGCATCGCGCCCGAGCTGTACCTGAAACGGCTGCTGGTGGGCGGCCTGGAGCGGGTCTACGAAATCAATCGCAACTTCCGTAACGAGGGGCTATCCACGCATCACAACCCGGAGTTCACCATGTTGGAGTTTTATCAGGCCTACAGCGACTACCGCGGGATGATCGACCTTTCCGCGGAAATGCTGGAGCAAGTGGCGCGCGATGCGACGGGCGGCGTCGAAGTCGAGTACCTGGGCCACAAGCTGAATTTCGGCCGCCTGGAACGTTTCAGCATGCGCGACGCCATCGTGGAATTCTGGCAGGGGGCCGACCGGCCCACTTCCGAGCAAGTGCGCGATCCCGAATGGTTGTTGCGGCATTCCGGAAAGGCCAACACCGGCGAAGCCCTGGCTGAAATCTTCGAGCGCGTGGTCGAAGATCAACTGATACAGCCCACCATCATCTACGATTACCCCGTCGAGATGTCGCCCCTTTTCAAGAAGAAACTGGATGAGCCGGAGTTCGTGGAACGCTTCGAGATCTACATCGCCGGCATGGAGGTTGCCAACGGCTACACCGAGTTGAACGATCCGCAGGAGCAGCGCCGCCGCTTCGACATGCAGATCGCCATGCGCGAGCGCGGCGACGAGGAAGCGCACCAGATGGATGAGGACTACGTGCGCGCCCTGAGCTACGGCATGCCGCCCGCTGGCGGCGAAGGCATAGGCATCGATCGCCTGACGATGATCCTGACCGGCTCGCGCTCCATACGCGACGTGATCCTGTTTCCGCTGCTGCGTCCGGAAGGTCCTATCGGCCTGGCCAGCCGCTTGCGGGACTTGGACAAGGGCTAAGCCGTGCCCTCTTCTTTCGAGCTATTCGTGGCGCGGCGCTATTTGAAGGCCCGCCGCAAGGAAGCGGTCATCTCTGTCATCACCGCTATTTCGATCCTGGGCGTGTCCGCCGGAGTGATGGCGCTAGTCGTAGCGCTGGCCATTAACAACGGATTCCGCAGCACGCTCCAGAGCAACCTGCTTGGCGCCATGGCGCACATCAACGTGCAGGAGAAGGAACCGCGAAACGGCATCGAGGACTGGGAAGGGCTCACCGCCAAGATCCGCCAGGTGCCACATGTCACGTCGGCGGGGCCCGCGCTCTACACGCCGGTCTTTCTCTCGGGCACGATCATGTCGAAGGGCGCCATGCTGAAAGGCGTGGACATCGACGCGGAATTGAAAATCAGCGATACGCTGCGCCACTTGAAAGCCGGCTCGGTAGACCGCCTGCGCGTCACGCCGGAGCGGGGCGTACCCGGCATCATCCTGGGCGCCCGCCTCGCCGAGGACGTGGGCATGCTGCTCAACAGCATGGTCAACGTGGTCAGCCCGCAGGGTGAGATGACGCCCATCGGCCCGCGCCCCAGTATCCGCCGATTTCGGGTGGTGGGGATTTTCGATTCCGGCTTCTACGAGATCGACGATAGTTGGGCATACACCTCGCTCGGGGCGGCCCAGCAGGCGCTGTCACTCCCGGACGTCGTCAACCAGATCGAGGTGAAGCTGGACGATCTGAACCTCGCCCCGGAGGCCGCCAAGGCCATCGAGAGAATCGCCGGCCCCAAGTATGCCACCACCACCTGGATGGAGCGCAATCGTCAATTGCTGAACGCGCTGAAGATGGAGAAGGCTGTCACGGTGGTCACTATCGGGTTGATCGAACTGGTGGCCGCGTTGAACATACTGATCACGCTGGTCATGATGGTGATGGAGAAGTATCGCGACATCGCCGTGCTGATGTCCATGGGCGCGCGCCGCGACCAGATCCGCCGCATCTTCATGCTGCAAGGTATCCTGATCGGCGTGGTGGGCACCACGATTGGCCTGGTGGTGGGATATGCGCTTTGCTACTTCGCCGACCGTTACCGGTGGATCCGGCTGGACGAGCAGGTCTACGCGCTGAGCTTCGTGCCGTTCGAGCCTCGCTGGGTGGATGGCGTTTGGGTGGCCGCCGCCGCGATCCTGGTGAGCTTTCTCGCTACGATCTACCCCGCGCGCAGCGCTACGCACGTCGCCCCGGCGGAGGTGTTGAGGTACGAGTGATGTGGGGTGGGCAATCTTGCCCGCAGCCGCCTTTCAGCCGGCTCTTTCGGGCCAGGCACGAGGTTTCGTTTCGGCGCGCGCCGCTGAAAGCCAGCGGCAGCCAGGATTGGCTTGCCCCACGGTTGCGGCGCAGCGAATTTAGGGCACTACCTGGAAAACCGCCCCGCACGGGAGCGTGGCCATTTCGCGGCGCGCGCACTGCTTGCGGACACAACCACCATCCACCAGCCACTAACCACCAGCCACACGAAGCGTGCTAAAGCGGTTCCCACCCCAACAGCCGCGCCGCATTATCGTGGTACACCTTCTTCAAGATCGCATCCGGCAGGCCGATCCCGTAAATCCGCCATCGCCCTTGCGGCGGCGTGGGGCTCGGCGCGTAGTCGAAGTATTCGTCGAGCGTTTCGAGCCAGCGAAAGTAGATCTGGTACATGGCAGGCTTGATGTCCTGTTGTGGAGTGCCGCCCGCGGTGGGAGTGGCATCGGTGCCGAACATGATGCGGTCCTGGTACCGTTCGAAGAATGCGCGCGCGCGCCGCGGCTGGCGGCCGAGTTCTCCCAGGCGCGCGGCCGTCTCGACGTGGAGATTGGGAAAATCGTCCAGCCAGTTGGAGACCTCGTCCAGATTTTCGGGATGATTGGCGACGTGCAAACCCACGAAAGTGGTCTTCGGATGGCGCGCGATCACGCGATTACGGGCCGCCAGCAATTCGGCCTTCGGTGGAAAATCCTTGCCATAGAAGGACCAGTCCGGATGATGGCCCAGTTCTTCCCAGCGTTCGTTGAAGCGGTCGACGGGCGTGAAGAAGGCGTCCGGATCCGAAGTGTGAATGAACACGGGGAGGTTGAGTTGACCCGCCGCGTCCCACATCGGGTCGAAGCGCGGATCGTCGATTTTGACCAGCGGTCCTTCGTGGATCTGCTCGCGAAGATACAACCCGAGGGTCTTCAGTACCTTCACGCCGACGGCGCCGGCTTGCTTGCCGCGCGCGATCTCATCGGCCTGCCACTTGGGAAAGCCTGGCTCGCGAATCTTGTCGTAGGCGGGCTCCACGCAGTTGAAAAACCGATTCGAGTGGCGCTGCTGCAAATCGCGGACGTTCTGCATGAGAAGATCTCCGTAGCCGCCCGTGAGGTTCAGCATGGTGTGTACGTTGATCTGGTCCATCCAAGCCAGGATCGAGTCGATCTGCGCGAACGCCTGGGTCAGCGCCGGCGAGCCGGCGCTGCGCTGTTTGGGGAGAACGGAGGACACGTGCGTGTGGACGTCGATCACCTGGTATTTCGCGCGGGGCACCGGGTTCTCCGGGACGACGAGCATGCTCTTGGGCTGGAAATCTTCCAGGGCAAGGCTGGGCTTGGCCGCAGCCGCTGCGGGAATTTGCGCGGCGGCCGTTGTAGTGCCTAACGCGGCCGTTGCGGCTGTGCTGCCCAGGAAGCTGCGCCGTGAGGTGCTGCGGGTTTGCATAATGGCCGACACATAGCATGCCATCGCGGGGGCGGTCAAAGTGCCAGCTATAGCCAATCCTAAGACAATGCCGCTTAGCTTTTGATAGCCCCCTGTGGCGCACGCTTCAGCGTGCTGCTGTGGGCTTCAGCCCACAGTCAGTATTCGTCGAGCTGAAGCTCGCCCGGCCCAGCGGGCACCCCGCGTTAAGCGTGCGCCACGCGGCTTAGCCAGCAAGGCTCAGGCACCAAAAGCAAGTGGCATTAGGCTACAGCCGCGCCCACGCGGCGACCTCGCCGATCAGGGGCGCGGCATACTCTCGAAACGCTGGCAACACGTCGTTGCCGTCCGGATGAATCCAGTCCGGCGGCAGGAGGCGCTCCATGCGGGCGACTGTTTCGAGCGGAGTGAGAAAAGTTGCTGCGTAGTACGGGGCGCTCGATTCGCGGCGCAGCGCGATCATCACATCCGAGGCGCCTTCGGCAGCCGCTACGGCAGCCGCACGCCCACAAGCTGCCGCTTCCTCGCGGTCGAGCGGCGATGCGAACGGGCCGCAGCAGCGTCCCAGCAATCCTGGCTTTTCGGCGCGCGCCCGAATCCCCAGCTTCTCGCTCAGCAGACGCGCCAGCGTGTGGCCCAGATTGGACGCCAGCCGGTGCGTGCCGCTTTCGGCGCGATCTACATCAGCTCCGAATGGCAAGCCCCGCTCGTCGAGTTGTCCCTCGCAGACTGCAACGACGACACGGCCGAGCCTCCGATAGACGCGTTCCACGTCCGCGGCGATACGATCCAGGCTGAGCCGCCGCTCCGGGAAGTAGATCAGGTGCGGCGCATCGTCTTCGCAGTGCCGCGCGAAGGAGGTCGCCGCTACGATCCAGCCTGCGTTGCGTCCTAGCGTTTCGAGGACGCAGACAGGCGAAGGCAGCGAAAGATTGTCCGTGCCAACGTCGCGCGCTGCGCAGGCGAAGAAGCGGGCCGTGGAGGCATAGCCCGGAGTGTGGTCGGTCACGCAGAGGTCGTTGTCGATGGTCTTGGGAATCCCGATCACCTGCAATTCGTATCGGGCACCGCGCGCGTGTCGGGCGATGCGCAGCGCGGTTTCCATGGAACCGTTTCCACCGGTGTAAAAGAACGTGTGAACATTGGCGCGCCGGAAGACGTCGAGGATGCGGTCGTAATCGCCGTCCGCGAGTGCCAGCCTGCTGGACCCCAGGGCGGAGCCGGGCGCCTCACCGACCTGGCGTACCAGAGCGGGATCGCGCACGAGCAGATCCAGAAAATCTTCGCAGAGGAGCCCGGCGAGTCCATAGCGCGCGCCGTAAAGTGTCTGGCTCGGACTGCGACGCCGGAACTCTTCGACGAGGCCTGCGAGACTCGCGTTGATCACGGCGGTTGGGCCGCCACCATGCGCAATTACCGCGTTCGAGGGCATGTTATAAATCAGGATACGTGAATCGCAGGCACATTTCGATGAGTGAACTGCTCTCGGCGAACGAAGAGGAGCAGCGCAGCAAAGGTTATTTCCATACCGTGCAGGAGATTCTCCAGCAACCTGCTACGTGGCTGGACACCTGCGGCCGAATGCTGGCAGGCGCACAAACGATCGAGCGCCTCACGGACGGAATCGCAAGTCTGGTGCTCACTGGCTCGGGAAGCTCGCTGTATGCGGGAGAGTGCGTGGCGCCGGTGCTTCGGAAAGAACTGCGTGTTACGGCCGAAGCCATCGGCGGAGGCGTGCTGCTCACGCATGGCACGGCGGCGCTGCCCTCTGGACGCCCGGGGCTGATGGTCTCGCTGGCCCGCTCGGGCGATAGTCCGGAGAGCGGCGCGGCGGTTTCACTGGTGCTCGCCGCGGAACCGCAAATCCGTCACTTGGTGATTACGTGCAACCGAGCGGGCCAGCTTGCCACGGCCTACCGCGACGATCCGCGGGTGGCGGTGATCGTGCTCGACGATCGCACTAACGATCGCAGCCTGGTGATGACCAGCAGCTTCACCAATATGGCGCTGGCGGCGCGGTTCCTCGGTATGTGGCGCGCGCCGGCGCGGTACAGGCTTCTGTGCGGACGGCTCAGCCACGCGGGCGGGGAGTTGCTTGCGAGCGGTCCTGAACCGCTGGCGCGCGCAGCGGCCACGGGCTTCCGGCGCGCAGTCTTCCTGGGCAGCGGATCGCGCTTCGGAGCCGCCCGGGAATCCGCCCTCAAAATGTTGGAGATGACCGGCGGCCGTGTAGGCACGCTGTGCGAGACATACCTGGGATTGCGGCATGGTCCTATCAGCTACATTCACGAGGACACGTTGGTCGTCTGTTTCGTTTCGTCCGATCCGCGCCTGCGCGCCTATGAATCCGACCTGATTCGCGAGCTCGACCGCAAGGAACTTGGCTTGGCGAAAGTGATCGTGGGCGAGAATGTTCCAGCCAGGCTGTGCCGGCAAGGCGACACGGTGATCGAGTGCCCGGGCCTGGCGGAGATCGGCGACGAGAACGCGCCCGTCCTGGATGTGATCGTGGGCCAGTTGCTGGCGACGTTTCGCTGCCTGGAAGAAGGGTTGCGTCCGGATGCGCCTTCCGAAAGTGGCGTGATTCACCGGGTAGTGGAGAGCTTCCCGGTGCATGGTCTCGCGGGGCACGAAGTGTCATGAGGTTTCTGGTTGCCGGCGAGTTGAACCTCGACCTCATCTTGCGGAACTATCTTTCGTTTCCGGCGTTGGGGCAGGAAACGCTGGTCGAGGACGTCACGCTGACGCTGGGCAGTTCATCGGCGATTTGCGCCGCCGGTCTGGCGAAACTCGGAAACACGGTAATCTTCACGGGCAAAGTGGGGATGGATTCCTGGGGAGAATTATGCCTGGAGTCTCTAGCGAAACTGGGCGTGGACGCGTCGCGTGTGATGCGCGATGCCGGGGTCAAGACCGGCATCACCGTGTCGATCACTTCGCCGCGCGACCGCGCTATGGTCACGTATCTCGGCGCGATGGCCACCATGCGCGCGGAGGAGATCGGCGCAAGGGGGATCGATGGCTTCGATCACCTCCATGTTGCTTCTGTTTTCCTGCAGCGGGCGCTGCGGCCCGGCCTGAAGGCGTTGCTGGCGCTGGCGCACGCGCGCGGTCTAACCACGTCGCTCGATCCGGGCTTCGACCCGGAGGAGAAATGGGGCCGCGACGTGATCGACCTGCTGGCCGAGGTGGATGTGTTCCTGCCAAACGAAGTGGAACTCCGCGGACTCACCGGCTTCAGCGATCCGGAGCAGGGTTTGCGCGCGCTCGAAAATGACCGGACGCTGACGGTAGCGAAACTGGGCAGCGATGGCTGTGCGGTGCTTGAGAACGGCACGCTGATGAGGGTGCCGGCGTTTCCGGTCGAGCCCGTGGATACGACCGGCGCGGGCGATTCGTTCAACGCCGGCTTCCTGCACTGTGTCGTGGCGCAGGCACTCCTGCCTGCCGCGCCGGCACTCTTGCCGGCGCAAACAAGCGTGCAGGCGACGCCGCGATCGATCGCCGGGCGCCGCGAAGACGGTGCGCCAACCGGCCAGTCGCCGCTTCGGCAGGCGTTGCGCTTCGCGGCAGCCTGTGGAGCGCTCTCGACTCTGGCAGCCGGGGGCACCGGCGCGCAGGCTACTGAGGAGCAGGCCAAAGCATTTCTGAAAAGCCGCGGATGAGCATGTCTGGCGAGCACCGCTCGCCTGTGGCGGCAAGAGTGCCGGCACGGCAGGCAGGAGTGCCTGCGCCACGTCAGAATCGGCCGTCCCGCGTCTCAAAGTGTGTGGGCTTGTCCCAAGTGACACCGCCGCCGCGGATCCAATCGGCGGTCCACCCGATCATCGTGTCCGCACTTACCGAGGGACAGCCGAACAGCCCATGACAACATGCCGCGTTATTGAGCAGCGCGGTGTCCGCCTCCTGCCCTTCAAATACCGGCTGCCGTCCCAGGATCTCGCCGAAGCGCCGCGCAATCTCGCGCACCGCCAGCACCTCCGGTCCGGTCACGTTAAGCACGGCGGGCGGCGACTTGCACAGCGCGAACGAGCGCAGGCAGATCGAATTCGCATCGCCCTGCCAGATCACGTTCACATGGCCCATGCTCACGTTCACCGGCTGGCTGCGCCACACCTTCGTTCCGATATCGAGCAGCACGCCGTAGCGCAGATCGACGGCATAATTGAGCCGCAGCAAGCAGACGTGGGTCCCGTACCGCTCGGAGAAAAACTCGAACATGCGCTCGCGCGCCAATACCGACTGCGCGTATTCTCCGATGGGTGCGGGCGGGGTCTGCTCGGTAGCGCCGCCGCTCGCCACGGGCACTAACGGGTACACGTTACCGCTGGAGAAGGCCACGATTTTGGAATGTCGGTACCGCTCGGCGATGCGCGCCGGCAGGTAGGCGTTGGCCGCCCAGGTCAGGTGCGCGGCGCCGGCGGAGCCGAATTTGCGGCCGGCCATAAAGATCACGTTTGCGGCATCGGGAAGGCAGGCGAGCCGATCGAAATCGAGCAGATCCGCGCGTATGGTTTCGATTCCGGCTTCCTGAATTTGTCTTTCCGTTGCCGGGTCCGAGAAGCGCGAGACCGCCGTGATTTTCTTCGACACGCCCGCGTCGTGGGCCGCCCGGCGTGCCCGCCGCGCGAGGCTCGGGCCCATTTTGCCCCCGGCCCCCAGGATCAGGAGATCGCCGTCCATCGCACGTAACGCGGCGCGGTCCGCTTCGCTCGGCGAGGATAGCAGGTCTTCGAGTTCCTGTGCGGATTGCATGATCTTAAATACGATCTCGGATGTTGGAAAGACCACTCCCTTACGGTCGTGGCTCCGATCAGAGCCGCGCGCGTCAGCAAGCGGTGCTCCAATACGCAACAGGATATCAAAGCATACGGCGGGGAAGGGCGAAAAGCGATACTGTTATAGAAACGCCATGAACGATCCGGCTCCATCGGAAGCGGCCACCGTAGCCATGCGCGGTACGGCGACCCCCACCAGCGCGTCCAGCCGCCCGTCCTCCACTTCGTCGCCGGATGAAGGCCGCTTCGTTCCGGGCACGCTGATCGCCGGGCGCTACCGGATCATATCGCTGCTGGGCCGGGGTGGCATGGGCGAAGTGTACCGCGCCACAGACCTGACGCTCGCGCAGCCCGTGGCTCTCAAATTCCTGCCCGATTCGGGCGCGGATTGGCAGCGCGCGCTCGAGCGATTTCACAATGAAGTGCGCATTGCCAGGCAGGTCTCGCATCCCAATGTGTGCCGCGTCTACGACGTCGGCGAGGCGGAAGGCATGCCATACATCTCCATGGAGTACGTGGATGGAGAGGACCTGGCGTCGCTGCTCCAGCGCATCGGGAGGCTGCCGTCCGATAAGGCGCTGGAGATCGCCCGCAAGATCTGCGCGGGCGTGGCGGCGGCGCACGACAAAGGTGTGATCCACCGCGATTTGAAGCCCGCCAACATCATGCTCGACAAGCGCGGCAACGTGGTGGTAATGGACTTCGGCCTGGCTGCGGTGGCGGACGAGCTACGCGGCGCCGAAGTGCATAGCGGTACGCCCGCTTACATGGCGCCCGAGCAGTTGCGCGGCGAAGAGGTCACCGCGCGGAGCGATATCTTCGCGCTCGGCATGGTGCTGTACGAGATCTTTACCGGCAAGCGCGCCTACGAAGCCGCGACCAGGGCTGACCTGATTCGACTGCAAGAGAGTGCGCAGATCACCAGCATGTCGTCGCTCGCGGCCGAGATCGACCCCGCGGTGGAGAAGGCTATCCGTCGTTGTCTGGATCCCGAGCCGGCGAAACGCCCACAGACGGCGTTGTCGGTGGCCGCCGCGCTGCCGGGCGGCGATCCACTGGCCGCAGCCCTGGCGGCCGGCGAGACACCCTCTCCCGACTTGGTGGCCGCTTCGGGCAAGACGGAAGGGTTAGCGCTCAAGCAATCCGTTCCCCTGGCCCTGGGACTGGCCGCGCTGATCATTGCGGTGCCGTTCGCGCGAACTAACGTGGAGATGCACAGCCTGGTGCCTTACGACCTTTCAACGGAGGCGCTGGCCGCGAAGGCGCGGGAGCACGCCGCGGCGTTTGGCTACACGACGCCGCCTGCCGACCAGAAGTACGACTTGCACTGGAACTGGGATGCGATTGAGGATTCGCGAAAGCACGCCAAGACCGTGGAGCAAGCGCGGAGATGGTACCAGGCGGACTCTCCACTTGAACTTGGTTACCGCGAAAGTCCGCTGGCGTTGATCTCGCTGCCGGACGGCGAAGTCACGGAAGAGCGCCCCGCGCCGACGGTCTCGGGGATGATCGAAGTGTGGGTCACCAGCAAAGGGGAGTTGCGGGGATTTTTCGCGGTGCCGCCGCAGGTGGATCACTCCACGGGGGCGCGAGAGGTCGACGTGCAGGCGCTTTCCCGCGCAACGGGATTCGACGTTTCCAAGTGGCAGGAGACCACGCCCCGCTATACACCGAAATACGCGTTCGATTGGTTGAAGGCGTGGCAGGGGAAGTACCCCACGCTCGGTACCGATGTTACGGTGCAGGCGTCGGCGTGGCGTGGCAGGATTACCGAACTGCAGGTGATCCGGCCGTGGTCGAAAGCCTGGCAAATGCCCGAGTCGCGCGTTGGCTCGCGGAAGGATTCCATTCGAGACCTTGTGACGAGAATCACATCCGCGCTGGTATTCCTGTTTTCGGTTTTTTGGGTGGCGCGCAACCTGAGGGCGGGGCGCGGCGACCGACGCGGCGCATGGCGGCTGGCGGCGGCATTTCTGATCCTGTCGGGCGTAGCGTGGGTGGCGCGCGCGCACTGGGTGACAGACATGGCCATGCTTAGGATCTTCGCGACGAACGCGGCGGGCTGGTTGACCGAGTCGGCGCTGATCTGGCTGCTTTACATCGCCCTGGAACCGGCTGTGCGCGCGCGCTGGCCGCATTCCATCGTAACGTGGAGCCGTGTGCTGGCTGGCCGCTGGCAGGATCCCCAGGTCGGCGCGCATGTCCTCTATGGCGCGCTGGTGGGTGTGGTCATCGATTTTTTCTTCGTGGCCGTGCAATGGTTCCAGGCGTCGAAGGGGATCGTCGGATCGGCGACGGGCGAGGACGTGGGCGTCGCCGCCCGGTACTGGATCGCCGATGTGCTGACCTTGGCGAGGGACGCCGCGAACTTGGGACTCATTGTCGTAATGGTGATTTTCTGTTTCCGCGCGGTCTTTCGGAAGGATTGGGTGGCTTCGGCGGCCGCCGCGGTGGTGTTCACGTTGCAGGAAGGCGACGTGTGGCGGGGAGGCGGCGTCCTGACCTTCGGCTTCTTTCTGGCGATCTTCACGCTGCTGGTATTCGTGCTGCTACGTCTAGGCTTGGTATCCACGATGGTGGCAATTTTCTTCGCTAACCTTCTGCTGCAGACACCTGGCGCGCAGGGACTGGCGAAACCTTACGAGTGGGCCGTCATCATGTATCCGGCGGCGGCGCTGGCTATCGTGATCTGGGCCTTCTGGCGGACGTCGGGCGAGCAGCTACTGACGGCGGCAGTGGAATAGCCTCAATGTCGATTATCAACACCCT
>JBEKUO010000074.1:0-16198 GCA_049514955.1 Bryobacteraceae bacterium
CATCACGTTGCTGGTGATACACACCTCCAAAGGGACGTTTTGGTCGCGGAGCCGCCGCTGCAGCGCCGGGTCCTCCACCGCCCGTATGCCGTGGCCGATGCGTTCCGCGCCGATTTCGAGCGCCGACCACACCGACGTTGGTCCCATGGTCTCGCCGGCATGCGCCGTCAACCGCAGTCCCGCGCTCTTCGCAAAACGAAAGGCCTCGCCAAACCATTCCGCCGGGCCGCGCTCCTCGTCGCCGCCGATCCCGAACGCCACCACGCCGTCGTTCACGCGCTCAGCCGCCAGTTCCGCCACCTGCATGGCGTGCGCCGGGCCGAAGTGCCGGACGGCGTCCAATATCCAATAGACTTCGACGGGCGACCCGGCCGCCGCCTGCCGCACAGCATCGTAAACGGGTGCAAACTCCTGCCCCTTCCAGAGCACTACGCCCGCCGAAAGCGTGATCTCCGCGTACCGCACGCCGTCGGCCGCGAGGCGCTCCAGCAAGGCCCGCGTGATGCGCGCGTAGTCTTCCGGCCGGCGCAGCCGCTCGACCACCCATTTAAATGTGTGAAGAAAGCCCTGGAAATCGGTAAAGTGGTACATAGCCCGAATGGCCTCCAGCGGGAGACCGGGTTCCAGCGTTTGCATGGTCTCGGGATCCACGGAGCCTTCCAGGTGCAGGTGCAACTCCGCCTTAGGCCAGGCGCGATAGTCGACATGTTCCATGAATTATCCGAACTGGATTGCGTGCGCCTCAAGCCGTGCCAGCCAACCATTGAAATGAGGACACTCAGCCCGGAGACGGAGTAGCCCGATTTCCAGTATGGCGAGCACTCCCTGCAGCGGCTTCTCGTATCCAGGCACGAGAGCCTCAACGCGTTTCGAGGGCGCAGTAACCGGCGAGTCGTTGATTTCTTCGGGTGTGAGAAACTGATTTCGAATTTCCTGGAATCCGGTCTCCAAATCGGGCCGGCCGATGCCGCGGCTGAAGGCGGCACAATCGCTGAATAGCAGGCCTTCGAACTCATGCATCACGACGAATGGGATGAATCGTCTGGTGTCGAACGGGCCGCCCATTTCAGCCGCCAGATCGGCCAGTAGGGCGTCCTCCACGCACCGCGCTTTCTCTTCCACCGGTAACATTGTGGCTCTTGCACGCCCGGGCCACGCCCTGCCTTCTCCCTGCGGCAGACCGTAGTAATCGACCATGGTGGTCGCAACATAGCCCGGGTCCTGCTTGAGGTGCCGCACGATGTCCAGCTTGACGGAGGGCCGTGCGCGAATTCCGCCGCGTCGCTGGCGAAGTCGGGCATTACCTACGATTCGCGCGCCGACGGCGTGGTAGCCCTTCGACACCAGGTGATCACGCAGCACCTCGTTGACGAAGCCCTCTTCCGTCTGACCCTCGACATGGATTAGCAGTCGAGACATTGCTCAGTTCGGAACCGGCCTCCCTCCGAATTCGTTCTTCTCCCAAAGCTGGCCGAGGCTGTAATCCTCGAGCCAAGCAGCCAACTGCTTGGAGTCCAAGCGCGTGAGTTGAGTGCGTCCTTCGACACGGTTCGCGACCAGTACATCTTCCGGCGTGAAGTGGTCCAGCAGCAAAGACGATTGAGTCGCGACGATCACCTGCGTGCTTACCGAAGCCTGTCGAATCAGGGAGGCCAGCATCTCGATGGCATAGGGGTGCAGCCCCAACTCAGGTTCGTCAACCAGGATTACCGAGGGGCGGTACTCCTCCGGTTGAAGAAAAAGCGTTGCCAAAGCAATGAAGCGAAGCGTGCCGTCCGAAAGGGACGAAGCATCGAAGTATTGGTCCGAGTTCTTGTGAAGCCATTCCAGCTTGATGTCGTCCGGGTTCAAGCGTCGGGGCCCAAGCTGGAAATCGTCGAAAAACGGTGCGACACGCCGCACGGTCCGTTGAATCAAAGCATAAGAGTCGTTGTGTTTCTCTTTAAGAAGATAAAGAAACGCGGCTAAGTTCGATCCGTCTGCGCGCAGGAACTCATTGTCATCCACCCTCGCGGTCTTACGCATCGGCGATGACGCGATGGTATCGTGCAAATGGTAAATCCGCCAGCCCTCAAGGTGGTAACGCACCCAATTCCACATTTGCCCGCGCGGATCGCTGATGCCCGCTTCTTGTCCTCGCTGCCATCGCTGTAGGTTGTGCGGGAAGGGGTCTGGGTAGGGCTCGCTTCCCACGAACGCAGTTTCCCAAGACGGAAAAAGGCCATCGTCCGCGGTCGCGAGCTTCAGCTCGTACGCGTTCGTTGCGCCTTCAAATGATAGATGGAAATAGATCTCCTTGGTCGTCTTCGACCCGAAGTGCATTACCTTCTCAGCGCCACCCGCAGCCGTTACGTAATCTCTCAGCCGCCCCTGCACGATTGCGTGCAGAAAGGCAAAAACCCCGATGAAATTCGACTTCCCGGAACCGTTAGGACCGATCACCACATTGATCGGCTTCAGCTCCCGCTTCTCCACCGAAGCGATACTCTTGAATCCCTGGATTGTCATGAAGTCGAGCGCGTTTGAGGACATGCGATTCCTGAACCATCATACAATCGCCCGATCCTAAAGCCACCAGGGACCTCCCCGGCGCGCTACAGTAATATAGTCCTTCCCATGACTCCAGAAGAAATCGAAGCGATAGTTGGCGGATACCACGGCGACCCCTTCCGCATCCTGGGCCCCCACGCCGTACGCAAACGCGGCGCACAGGCCCGCTGGGAGGTGCGCGCGTTCCTGCCCCAGGCTGAATCCGCCACGCTGCGGATCGGCGAAACACTCTGCCCGATGGAGAAGCGCCACGACGGGGGCTTCTTCTGCGCGTCGATGGCAGGCGCGCCCGAGAAGTACCTGATCCAGGCCAAGCTGTGGGACGGCCCTACCATAGAGTTCGAAGACGCCTACCGGTTCGGACCGATCATCACCGACTTCGAGCTGCACCTGCACACGGAAGGCACGCACTACGAAGCCTATCGCACGCTGGGCGCGCACCTGGCCGAGGTCGATGGCGTGAAAGGCGTGCGCTTCGCCGTCTGGGCGCCTAATGCCGAGACTGTGTCTGTGGCCGGCGAATTCAACCAGTGGGACACGCGCCGCCATCCCATGCGCCACCGCAATGGCGGCGTCTGGGAGATCTTCATCCCCGAATTGGGCGAGGGCGCGGACTACAAGTACAACGTGCGATCGCGGTTCAACGCTTACCAGCAGCTCAAGGCCGACCCCTTCGCCTTCGAGTGCGAGACGCCGCCCAAATCCGCGTCCATCGTGTGGAACCTGGAAAAGTATCAGTGGCAGGATGCCGCGTGGATGGAGGCGCGCGGCCGCACAGACTGGCTCAAATCGCCGGTGTCCATCTACGAGGTGCACGTGGAATCGTGGATGCGCGGGCCGCAGGGGCAGTTCCTCAGCTACCGGGAGCTGGCCGTCAACCTGGTGGAGTACGTCAAGCGCTTGGGCTACACGCATATCGAGCTGCTGCCCATCATGGAGCATCCGTTTTCGGGCTCGTGGGGCTACCAGGTGATCGGCTACTTCGCACCCACCTCGCGCTTCGGCACACCCGAGGATTTCATGTACCTTGTGGACCGCTGCCATCAGGAAGGCATCGGGGTGCTGGTGGATTGGGTGCCCGCGCATTTCCCCAAGGATGCGCACGGCCTGGTGTTCTTCGACGGCACCGCGCTCTACGAACATGCCGACCCGCGCCGGGGCGAACAGCGCGAATGGGGCACGCTGGTCTTCAACTACGGCCGCAACGAGGTGCGCTCCTTCCTGATCTCCAACGCCATGTTCTGGCTGAAGACGTACCACATCGACGGCCTGCGCGTGGACGCGGTAGCCTCCATGCTCTACCTGGATTATTCGCGGAAGGCGGGCGAATGGGTGCCGAACCAGTATGGCGGCAACGAGAATCTGGAAGCCATCGATTTCATACGCCGCTTCAACGAGCTGGCGCACAGCGTACCCGGCGCGATCACCATCGCGGAGGAGTCCACCGCGTTCCCGGGCGTTTCGAAGCCGGTTTATCTGAACGGGCTGGGCTTCACCATGAAGTGGAACATGGGCTGGATGCACGACATGCTCCACTACTTCAGCGAGGACCCCATCCATCGCAAATACCATCACAACAACATCACGTTCAGTATGCTGTACGCTTTCACGGAGAATTTCGTGCTGCCGATTTCGCACGACGAGGTGGTCCACGGCAAGGGTTCGCTGATCAATAAAATGCCGGGCGACGAATGGCAGCAGTTCGCCAACGTGCGCGCGTTCCTGGCCTACATGTATGCGCATCCCGGCAAGAAGCTGCTTTTCATGGGACAGGAGATCGGACAGCATGAGGAGTGGAACCACAATGAAGGCCGGCGCTGGGATTTGCTGGCGTTCGATTATCACCGCAAGCTGCAATTACTGGCGGCGGAGCTGAACCGCTTCTATCGCGCCAACCCGGCGCTTTACGAGGTGGACTTCCACCATACCGGATTCGAATGGGTGGATTTCAAGGACGTGCAGAGTTCCGTGATCTGCTTTGTGCGGCGCGCGCAGGACCCTCGGAACTTTCTGCTGTTCTGTTGCAATTTCACGCCGGTGGTGCACAAAAAGTACGGCGTCGGCGTGCCGGAGGAAGGCGTCTACGAGGAGGTTTTCGATACGGATTCCTACCTGTTCGGCGGCAGTAACCTGGGCAATCCGGGATGGATCGCGTCGCGTCCCGTGCCGCTCCACGATCACGCGCACAGCATCAGCATCACGCTGCCCCCGCTGGCGGTAGTGGCGTTCCGGAAAAGGTGAACATGGCGCAGCGATACGATGCCGTCATCATTGGCGGCGGCCACAATGGCCTGGTGACCGCTGCCTACCTGGGGCGCGCCGGGCGCAAGGTGCTCGTGCTGGAGCGCCGCGAGCTGGTGGGCGGCTGCGCGGTCACCGAAGAAATCTGGCCGGGGTTTCGCGTTTCGACGGCTTCCTACCTGACCAGCCTGCTGCAGGAGCGCATCATTCGCGATCTGGAGCTGGAGCGCTTCGGCTACCGCGTGGACGCCAAGGACCCGGCCTTCTTTTCGCCCTTTCCCGACGGGCGCTGCTTCTTCATGTGGCAGGACCGCCGCAAAACGCTGGAGGAGATCGCCAAGTTCTCGCGGCGCGACGCGGAGATCTATCCGGCGTTCGAGGATCAACTGGAGCGGCTGTCGGTGGTGGTGGAATCCCTGCTGCTGACCACACCGCCGCAATTTCCGCCGCGCGGCGTCGGCGACATGATCGACCACCTGAAACTGGCCGGGCGCATGCGCAAGCTGGCTCCCGCCGATATGGTCGCGCTGGTCAAGATCTTCACGCAGAGCGCGGCCGAGTTCCTGGACGAATGGTTCGAATCGCCGGAGCTGAAAGTCACGCTGGCGACCGATGGGGTGATCGGCGCGAACGGCGGTCCGCGGTCGCAGGGGACGGCTTACATCCTGATGCACCACGTGATGGGAAGCGTGGCCGGGCATCGCGGGTTGTGGGGTTTCGTGCGCGGCGGCATGGGGGCGGTGTCGGAGGCCATCGCAGCTTCTGCGCGCAGCCATGGCGCGGCAATTCGCACGGGCGCGGCGGTTGCGAAGATCCTGGTTCGCGACGGACGCGCGCGCGGTGTGGTGCTGGATGGCGGCGAAGAGATCGAGGGCACGGTGGTGGCGTCCAACCTGGATCCGCCGGTAACGTTTCTGCGCTTGCTCGACGAGCGCGAGCTGCCGCCCGATTTCGAGACGGCGATCCGGCGATTTCGCAGCGAGGGCACGTCGTGCAAGATCAACCTGGCGCTCTCGGGTCTGCCGGAATTCAGCGCGATACCGGGCGCGCCCGGCCCGCACCATCGCGCCACCATGCACATCTGTCCGGACATCGATTACATCGAACGCGCCTGGGATGACGCCAAATACGGACGCCCTTCCAACCGCCCCATGCTGGAGCTGACGATTCCGACCATGTACGACGCCTCGCTCGCGCCCGCGGGCAAGCACATCATGGGGATCTTCCTGCAGTATGCGCCCTACACGTTGCGCGAGGGCACTTGGGACGAATTGCGCGAGCCGTTCTACAACCGCGTGGTGGATCTGATGGAGGAATATATACCCAACATCCGCTCGATCATTATCGACAAGCAGGTGCTGACGCCGCTGGACCTGGAGCGGCGCTTCGGCATCACGGGCGGCAACATCTTCCACGGCGAGATGAGCCTGGACCAGATGTTCGTGATGCGTCCGGTGGCGGGTTGGGCGCGCTATCGCACGCCGGTGCGGGGGTTGTATTTGTGCGGGTCGGGCGCACATCCGGGCGGCGGCGTGATGGGCGCGCCGGGGTATAACGCGGCGCGGGAGATGTTGAAGGATGGGGTGTAGGGCGCGTCGTCGGTCGTCGGGAGGTGCGAGTGTTAGGGCCAAGAGGCATCGGAAGGCGGATCGCCGTAGCGGCCGACTTATCGTTCCTAATCCCGGCAGCGGCGAGATGCGCCACTGGCCGATCAGGGAAAGATCGTTTCACATCAATAGCGTGCGGGTGGAAGACTCCCCCGAGACAGCCAGTCGCGCCCAGTGGTAGTCTTGAAGGAAATAGATTAGCGCAGCCTGCCGTGGCTCGGCCCAGGAGGAGACATATGCATCTTAAATCGTGGAGTGTGTTTTGCGCAGGATTGGTGTTCGGTTGGGCCTGCGGACAAGGGCGGGCACAATCGGCTCCGGCCGCTGCGGCGCCTGCCAAGACCGCCGAACAGGTCTTCAAGAATATTAAGGCTCTCCAGGGTACTCCGGCCGATCAATTGATGCCTGCCATGCAATTCATAGCGGCCTCGCTCGGAGTGGAATGCGACTTCTGCCATGTGCAAGGCAAGTTCGACTCCGATGACAAGCCGCACAAGGAGACTGCGCGCAAGATGATCGCCATGACGCTGGCGATCAATAAGGACAACTTCGGCGGACACCGCGAAGTGACCTGTTATTCCTGTCATCGGGGCGCCAACGATCCGGTGGGAACGCCGCCGGTACTCACAGCAGACGAGCAACCCGAGCACGCCGAGGCAGCCACAACGGCCGGCGCGGCCGCCACGCCTACCGCGGAACAGGTTCTCGAGAAATATGTGGCGGCGCTGGGCGGCGCGGAAGCCATCCACAAGATATCGAGCCGCGTTGAGAAGGGCAACATCGTATTCGGTGGCCATGAATCGCCCATAGAGGTCTTCGCCAAAGCTCCGAATAAGCGTATGTCCGTGACGCACTCGGATCGCGGCGAAAGCATCACGGCGTTCGACGGTACGGCCGGATGGCTCGGGAACACGGGCAGGCCGGCGCGCGATATGCAAGGCGCGGAAGTCGAGGCCGTCAAGCTCGATGCCGATTTCTACTTCGCGACGCATGCGAAGGAGATCTTCAGCCAATTTCGCATGGGACACCCGGACAAAATCGGCGATCAGCCTGTCTATGCCGTGATCGGTCTGCGCCAGGGTCAACCACCCGTGAGACTCTATTTCGATCAGTCATCCGGATTCCTCCTGCGGCTGGTGCGCTACGCCGATACGCCGGTGGGCCGCAATCCTACTCAAATCGACTACGCGGATTATCGCGAAGTGGACGGCGTCAAGGTGCCGTTCCGCTGGACGCTGGCCAGACCCAACGGGCGCTTCACGATCCAAATCAAAGAAGTGCAGCAGAACGTGCCGATCGACGATGAGAAGTTCACGAAGCCGCAGACAGCGGCCGGCGCCGGGTCGAGTGCGTCCGGGCATTGACGTTTCATTCGTCCCGCAGAGCCATCATAGGATCGACACGCGTGGCGCGCAGAGCCGGCACGTAACAGGCAGCCCAGGCCGTCGACAGCAGAATCAGGATCACCACCGCGAGTGTCAGTGGATCCCGGGTGCTTACGCCGAATAGCATCGTGGAGAGCACGCCGCTGATCGTAACCGTCGCACACAGGCCGAGCACGATTCCCCAGGCCACCAGAATCATGCCTTCCGCCAGGACCTGTCGCAACACGTTCCCGGCCTGCGCTCCTAACGCCATGCGGATCCCCATCTCCCGGGTTCGTTGGCCCACCGAGTAGGAAATCACCCCGTAAATTCCGACGACGGTGAGCAACCCGGCTAGCGCGCCGAAAGCCGCGAACAGAATGGCTCCCAGACGCGGCGCCCACAGCGACTCATGAATGATTTGGGGCATGGTTTGCAGGTCCGATACCAGGATGCCGGGGGCCAGTCTCTGGATTTCGCGCCGGACCGGTCCAAGCATGTTCTGCGGGTCGCCGGAAGTCCGCACGCAAAGAGTCACCGTGGGCGAATAGTTCTGCCGCAGGCATAGATAGACCATCAGCCGGGGCGGCTCTCCCATGCTCATGTAGGTACTGTCCCTCACGACGCCCACGATTTCCACGGGCGCGCTTTCGCCGAAAAGGCGCAGCCGCGCGCCAATGGGATCCTTCCCACTCCAAAACCGCCGCGCCATGGTCTCATTCACCACCGATACGCGGGGAGCGCCCGATGCGTCTTCGTCCGTGAATGTCCGGCCGCGCAGCACCGGAATACGGACTGTCTGAAAATATCCCGGCTCCACGGAATCGATCAGGGCTAATATTCCCGGTCCCGCGGCATCCTGTCCCTCCACGGAAATGCTGCGTGCCCGCGCGATGCCGAATGGCGCTATGCCGGCAAGGCTGGCGGCCTCCACTCCGGGCAGTCCTCTGACGCGCTCCAACACCTGCCGGTAGAATTCGTGGCCTGCCGCTTCGCTCGACCCGCGCGCTTTGCTATCCAACGAAAGCGTGGCCAGGTGTGCGGAATCGAATCCGGGGTTAATCCCCTGCGCAAAGTGGAGGCTGCGCATCAAGAGGCCCGCACCAGTCAGCGCGACGACCGACAAAGCTACCTGGACCATCACCAGAACGCTGCGCAAACTCACACGATGGCCCCCACTGGTCCACGGGCTGCGTCGTTCCCGCAGCTCGGTTGCCAGGTCGGTGCGTGTAACCCTCAGCGCGGGCGCCAGCCCGAAAACAGCGCCGCTAAGCACGGAAAGCAGCAGCGTGAAGCCCAACACGCGGCTGTCGAAGCTGAGGCCGGCATCGCCGCTGAGCATCGAGGGTGGTCGGGCGGTCCACAGCAGATCGCGCGCCCAGCGGGCCAGCGCCAGGGCCACTACGCCTCCTATCATCGACAATAAGGTGCTCTCCGTAAGGAACTGCGCGATCAAGCGTCCGCGGCTCACTCCCAGCGCCAGCCGGAGAGCCATTTCCTTTCGCCGGCCGGCCGCGCGCACCAGCAGCAAATTGCCGACATTGGCGCACGCGATGAGCAAAACCAGCCCGCTCGCGCCGAGAGCCAGGCCGCCCCCCAGTACATACGCGCCGCGGGCATTTGGATTAATGAGCGCTTGAGCCAGCGGGATTAGAACCACTGTGCGGCCCTGATTGTCTTTCGGGTACGCCTGTTCGAGCTGAGCCGCCAGCGCCTTCATATTGGCTTCGGCCTGTCGCCGGCTTACGCCCTCCTTGAGCCGGCCGATCGGACTGAACAAAAGCGCTCTGCGCCGATCGAACCAGTCTGCCATCGGGAAGACTTGCTGGTACATCATCATGGGCAGCCAGAAGTCCGGATTCACCAGCGCGTTGGTCCCGTGAAAGTCCTTGGGAGCCACTCCCACGATCGTGTACGGATGATTGTTCAGGTTGATGGTCGTTCCGATCGCCTGGCGGCTGGCGGCGAATCTGTGCGTCCAAAAAGCGTAGCCGATCACCACCACGGCTTGCGCGCCGGGCACTTGATTTTCCTGCGGGACAAACGCGCGGCCCAGAATCGGCTTTACGCCGAGAACGTCGAAGTAGTTGCCGGATACGATCTGTGCCGGGAGTTCTTCAGGCTCGTCTTTGCCTGTAAGATTGACCGGGAGGCTGGAGAATAGCAGAAGTCCCGAGAAAACTGTGTTGTGGTCGCGGTAGTCCTTATAGTTCGGATACGAGCAGGAAAGGAATCCGGGGCTCTTTCGGTCCAACGTGTACATCGAGACCAGTTGCTCGGGATTGGGGACCGGCAGCGGCCGTAGCAGCACGGCGCTGACCAGATTGAACACGGCGGTGTTCACGCCAATCCCCAGCGCCAGCGAGGCGACGGCCACAGTGGCGAACATCGGGCTCTTCCACAAGCTTCGCGCTGCGTAACGAAGATCCCGCAAGAGGGAGGACATCATGTCGAGCCAAAGAACAGTATAGGCGGCGGCGGTGGCGGCGTGCAGCCAGGAGTGGTCAAGATCACTTAGTTTTCGGTTGTGGCGCACGCTTCAGCGCGCTGGCGTGGGCTTGAGCCGACGATTCGAGATTTCGGCGAGCTGAAGCTCGCCGCAGCACGCTAAAGCGTGCGCCACGCACGATGGTAGAGTACTACGCATGGCCTCCCTTTCATTGCGCCGGTTGTCTCTGATTTACCTGCGCGTAAGCAGCCTGACGTTCGGCGGCGGCGACCCCACCATGGCCGCGTTGCAGTCGGAGCTGGTGACGCGCCACGGCTGGCTCTCGCGAGAGAAGTACGGCTTGGTTTATGGATTGGCGCGTATCACACCGGGCACCAATATCCTGGCGTTTTGCGCGGGCACGGCGTGGGAGCTTAAAGGCTCGCCCGGCGCGATTCTGGCGGTGCTCGGAGCCACCTTGCCGGCGGCTGCCGCGGTCGTGCTGCTTACTGTGGGTTACGAAGCGTTCAAACAAAACGCCCGCGCCATGGCCGCCATCGCCGGAACGCTGGCCGCGGCGGTGGGCATGATGGCGGTGAGCGCGTGGCAACTGGTGCGCCCCGACTTGCGGCGCGAGCGCATCCTTCGCGCGCTGGTTCTGGTGGCTGGTTCGGTGTTGCTGTCCTACGCCTTCCGCATGTCGCCGATCTGGATCCTGGGACTGGCCGCACTGGTGGGATTCTTCTGGCGGGCGCCGGTGCCGGAATGAACGTTGCGCTCCTGTACTTGCTGCTGCTGAAAGCCACGAGTACGTCGTTCAGCGGCCTGACCTCGTTGCCGGTTCTGCGGCACGATCTGGTGGAGCGCCATCGCGTACTCACGGACCGGCAACTGAACGCTGCCGGGGCGGCCGGCCGCACGGCGCCGGGGCCGAACGGATTGTACGTGGTCAGCGTCGGCTACTTCGTTGCCGGAGTTCCCGGCGCTTGCGCAGGCTGCCTGGCAGCCATGACCCCGGCATTCGCGATTATCGTGCTGCTGCGTTATCTGGGCAGACGGGCGGAGCGGCCCGGCGTGAAGAGCGCGATTCAGAGCGTGACGCTGGCAGCCGCCGGGCTGGTGATCAACGCGACAATTCCGCTGGCCCGCGATGCGATCACCGGCCCGTTTCCGCTGGCCATCGCGGTGGCCAGCTTTCTGTTTCTGGCGTTCACGCGCTACGCCACCGTGTGGGTTATCGTTGGCGCTGCGCTGGCGGGACTGGCGGGTGGGTTCGCAGGCCTGATTCAACCCTGATCGTGACATTCTTGAAGGCTCCAGTTTCATCGAAGGAACCAATGCCCACCTTGCCCGGCCCCAGGCTGAGGTCTACAGCTTCCAGTGCAGGCAGCGGCTGCCCGTCTACCATGACCCGTACGGCGCCCGCGACCGCATCGTGCGTGAGCGTAACGCGATACCAGCGGGCGCTCGCCGCAAATGCCGCTGGACCGCGCTCGGGGCTGATGCGCACGCGCTCGCCGCCGTAGACATGGAAGATGCCGTTGTGCACGGGTTGCTTCGACGCGGGGTCCGTGGACAGGTGGGCATAGTCGAAATGCGCCTCATCCCGGTACGCGAAGACGATCAGCAGCGATCTGCCAAGCGGCATTACGTCCGCCTCGATGGTCAAGCGGTCGTAATCCGCGATATCGGTTAGCGCGAACTGGATCGGACGGCGCGGGCCCGGCAGCGGTCCGCGGCTGACGCTCAGGCGCAGCACGGCATCCGCACCGTCCCGATCGATAGTCCAGTCTGAGAGGGTCGGAATTGTCCAGGTACGTCCGAAGATTTCGAGCGTGTCGGCGGCGTTGGCGGCAACTGTGGCCATTATTAATCTCACGACCAAAGCCAGCACGAGCTTCATGCAGCCATCGTAGCGCAGGCCCGAATCGGAACAAGCGCGATAACGATCGGCGCTTCGTCTTCACGCTCATCGTCCACGCGGCCTTTGGCTTACGTCGGCCTGCCGTTGAGCATTCATATACGAGCGCAATACCTCGTTCATGCGAGTCTGGTAGCGGCTGCCGGTAGATCTGAAAAAGGCCAGAACGTCGGGATCGACACGTAAGGTGATTTGCCGTTTGTTCTCGCCGGGAATCAACAGACCGGGGCGCTTCCATGCAACGCCATGCGTGGCGGGGATGTCCGTGAGGTCGATATCGTTGTCAGCCAGCCGGGCCAGGCGCGCTTTGGCCTTCTTCGTAAGCGCAGGCGGCCGCTTGGGATCCAAAGTGAATTTAACGGTTCCAGTAGTCTTCGCGCTCATGTCGCTCTGCCTTTCTTGCGGAGATGAGGCGGATGGTATCGCCCCGCAGCATATAGGCCACGGCGACCTCGAAACCTCGATCAGACCAATTGCCTAACTCCCTGAAGGCGACCCTCCCAGCCCGTCTGGAGATTCGCTGGGGCGCCGGGAGCACGTCCCAATCTCGCGGACCGATTTCTGGCTTAGCGGCGCCTGTCAGGCGGCGCCTTGCAAAGCGAGGATCTTTTTCTTGACCGCTGGCGGGAAATCCACGAAGACAAAGTAGTCTTTGTGGTACAGATAGTCCTCGCCGCTCTCATCGACAATTCGCACCAAATCGTCCTTGGCCGCTCTCGGATCGGGAAGGATCCGATAGACCTTGCCGGGTATGAGCGACGCAAGATAATCGCTATTGTCGATGCATAGAGCGAAAGGCTTTGCCGGAACCTTCATCATTCAGTCCAGCGCTTGATTTTCAGATCCTTCTTGCCGATCCGCCTCGCACCAGTGCAGCTCCACCGGCCGCAAAGCACCGTTCGGGAGCCGCACGGTGGCAGTCCCTTTCATCTTGCGCCAGTGGCCAGGGCCATCAACCTCACGAGGTACGAGCGAACGCGTATGCCGGATCCGGCCGCGACGACTTCCGCGTTTGCGATGGGACCAACAAGCTCAAATTGCCCGCTGCTCCGCGCAGATTGGATCTGCCACGCCGATCGCGCACCGCCTGCAATGGAAACGCCCGGCAAGCGACTAGGCAGCCGCCGGCCGGGCGTTGTTCGCGGTCCCAACCCCGCCTCAGCTCTTCGTCTTCAGCTTCTCGCGCTGCTCGCGCAACACAGCTTTGCGGCTGAGCTTGATCTTGTTGCCTTCCAGAGCCAGGACCTTTACCAGGATCTGGTCGCCTTCCTTCAGCTCATCGCGCACTTCGCGCACGCGGTTCTCGGCGATTTCGCTGATGTGCAACAGGCCGTCGGTGCCGGGGAAGATCTCGACGAACGCGCCGAAATCCACCAGCCGCACCACTTTGCCCAGGTAGGTCTTGCCCACCTCGGCCACCGCCGTGATGTCGCCGATAATCTGCAACGCCTTGTTGGCCGCAGCCTCATCGGCGGAGGAAACGTGCACAGTGCCGTCGTCCTCCACATCGATCTTCACACCGGTCTGTTCGATGATGCCGCGGATCACCTTGCCGCCTGGCCCGATGACGTCGCGTATCTTATCGGTCGGGATGTGTATGGTGTAGATGCGCGGCGCGTACTGCGACATATTGGCGCGCGGTTGGCCGATGGCTTCCTGCATCTTGTCGAGGATGTAGAGGCGGCCGCGGCGGGCCTGCTCCAGCGCTTCGCGCATGATGGTGGCGGTAACGTTCGGCACCTTGATATCCATCTGCAAAGCGGTTATGCCGTCGCGCGTGCCGGCTACCTTGAAGTCCATATCGCCGTAATGATCTTCAGCGCCGGCGATATCCGTCAGCACCGCATACTTTTCGCCTTCCTTCACGAGGCCCATAGCCACGCCGCCCACATGCGTAGGAAGCGGAACGCCGGCATCCATCAAGGCGAGGGAAGCACCGCAAACGGTAGCCATGGAACTGGAGCCGTTGGACTCCAGGATGTCGCTGACCACGCGCAGCGTGTAGGGGAAGACGGTTTCGTCGGGGATGATCGGCCCCAGCGAACGCTCGGCCAGCGCGCCGTGGCCGATTTCGCGGCGGCCCGGCCCGCGCATGAAGCCGACTTCGCCCACGCTGAAGGGCGGAAAATTGTAATGCAGCATAAAGCGCTTGGAGGCTTCCCCGGGTTCCAGCAGCTCGATGCGCTGCTCGTCGTCCTTGGTGCCCAGCGTCAGGGTGACCAGGGCTTGCGTTTCGCCGCGAGTGAACAGGGCGGAGCCGTGCGTGCGCGGCAGCACGCTGGTCTCGATGGTGATTTGCCGGATCTCGTCGAAGGCGCGGCCGTCCGGACGGTGGTGGTTCTTCAGCATCTCGTCGCGGAAGATGCGCTCTTTCAGGGCATCGTAAATTTTCTTGCCCTCGTCCCGCTTCTCTTCCGGCAAGCTTTCCACCACCTGCTTCTTCAACTCGTGGACCCGGCTGTAGCTCTCCAGCTTGGGATACTTCTGCGTGTTCAGGGCGTCGGTCAACTGCTCGCGCACCTGGCCGGAAATCTGGTCATAGAGGGCCTGATCGAGAACGGGCGACTCGAAGGCCCGCTTCGGCTTACCCACTTTCGCCACCAATTGGCGGATGGCGGCGGCGATTTTCTTGCAGCAGTTGTGGCCGAAGTCGATGGCCCCGACCACCTCCTCTTCGGAGGCCTGCTGGGCGCCCGCCTCCACCATGACGATGCCGTCTTCGGTCGCCGCCACGATGATATTCAGCTTGGACTCGCGGCCCTCCGAATAAGTGGGGTTGGCGATGTACTCGCCCTTGAGCATCCCCACGCGCACGCCGCCCAGAATATGGTCGAACGGCAGATCCGAGATCGCCAGCGCGGCCGCCGCACCGACGATCGCCAGGGAGTTGGGGTCCTGTTCCGGATCGGCCGAGAGCACCATGGCGATGATCTGGGTTTCATTCAAAAACCCTTCAGGAAACAGGGGACGAACCGGCCGGTCGATCAACCGGCTGGTGAGGATTTCTTTTTCCGAGGGACGCCCCTCGCGTTTGATAAAGCCGCCCGGAATTTTTCCGGCGGCGTACGTGTACTCGCGATAATCGACCGTGAGCGGAAAGAAGCCGGTGTTCGGCTTCGGTTCCTCGGACATGCAGGCGCTGACCAGCACTACGGAATCGCCGGACCGAACGACGACCGCGCCGTTCGCCTGCTTGGCCATTCTGCCCGTTTCGAGGGTGATCTGGCGGCCTCCCAGATCGATTTCAACTGTGTGTGACATTTCTAAATTCTCCAAGCCTCGGTCCGTTTTTCGGACCAATGACGAAATTTGGCCGGTCGCGTGACCGGCCGGATGAGACTGGAGTTGACAGGACGAGGCGGCCCCCAAGGGACCTGGCTAGCGGCGGATGCCGAGCTTTAGCAGAAGCGACTTGTAGCGGTCCGGATCGGTGTCCCGAAGATATCTCAGCATCCGGCGCCGCTTGGCGACCATAGTCAGAAGGCCCTTTCGCGAAGAATGATCCTTCTGGTGGGTCTTAAAATGTTCCGTAAGCTGCGTGATGCGCTCACTCAACAGGGCGATTTGCACCTCCGGCGATCCCGTATCAGCTTTACCCCGCTGATTTCCAACGATTACCTGCCGCTTTACGTCAGTCGCCAGTGCCATGCTCGAGTGGTTGCTCCTTGTCTTCTCTTTATCTCGTTTTGGTTACGGAATATAGCATAGCACAGCCGAGGCGTTCGGCGCAGGGTGGTACCGAGCCGCGTGGTACCGAGCCGCGACCCTCAGGGAGCGGTTTCGCGCGCCACCTCACAGGCCGCCTGCCACACTATTCAATCTTGTTCGCCGGGCCCATCCCCGGCTTTTTCTTCGCCCTGGTGCCCACCGCAACCGCAATGGCCGCTTGCCGGTCGCCGCTGGTCCAGGCCTTTTGAATCTCCTGCTCGTTCATGCCGGCCAGCCGCCCAACCAGCATAAACGCCGGGAGCGCGTAGCGCAGATTCTTCCACTGCGCCATCTCCACCACCGAATCCAGGGCGCGGTCGCGGATCTGATCCAGCGGGGCTGCCGCGTCCTGGTCGGTGAGGGTGACCAGAACGTTGGC
>JBEKUO010000075.1:0-22908 GCA_049514955.1 Bryobacteraceae bacterium
CAACCAGGTCCAGCAACGCGCCAGGGCGGGTATGTACAACGGCGGCGAGACGGCGGAGGAGGATGCGCGGGTTGCGAGTGCGGGGGTGAAGGCCTTTGGCGTCGGCGCGATGGCGGTCTCTGGTCCCAAGAGCCAGGAGTTCTGGAAAGGATTCGCTCACCCCACGAAATTTGACGGGCGCTTGCCGGTACTTTGGAGCGCGGATGATGTGACAATTTATAAGGTTCCGCTCGGAACGGAATCGTTGGCGCATGTTGTGCCGGAATCCGCCTTGGTTCGGCGCACGCCCGCCTCTCCGAGAGACACGGGCGAAGTGGAAAAATATGTGGCCGCTCTCGAAGATGAGTCGCTCCCGAAGGCGGAGTTCCAATGGCAAGGCGCAAACCGGATTCACATCCGGACCACGGCATGGCCGGGCCAGGTCGTCTCTATTCAGGTTACTCAGCATCCCGGTTGGCGTGCCAAGGCCAACGGCGTTTCACGGCAAATCAAAGCCGACGGCCTCGCGTTGATCTGGCTTCAACCGGAATGTAACGGCCCCTGTGACGTGCAACTGGAATACGATGGCGGGGCCGAACTGCGGATTTGCCACCTGCTGAGCGTTGTGGCGGTGGCTGCGCTGGCCGTCTTCTTTTGTTGGAAAGCCATTCAAGGTCAGGCTCTTTCTTTTATCGGGCGCCGGCGCGAGGAATAAGCGGCATGGATCAGACGCTCGGACACTATCGCATCCTCTCCAAAATCGGAGAGGGAGGCATGGGTGCGGTGTACCGTGCGCACGACGAGGTGCTGCAGCGCGACGTAGCCATCAAAGTGGTGGCCGAAAAAGCGGCGCTGGACACGTCCGCCCGAGAGCTCCTGCTGCACGAAGCCAGGGCATCTTCGGCTCTGAGCCATCCCAACATCTGCACGGTATTTGAGGTTGGCGAGATCGGCGGCGAACTCTATATCGTGATGGAATTCGTCGAAGGCAAATCCCTGAATAAGCTGATCGGAGACACGGGGTTGCCCGTCGAATCCGTTCTGCGGTACGGCGTTCAGATCGCTGCCGCACTGGCCCATTCGCATAGCCGCTCGATCGTGCATCGCGACTTGAAGTGCGCGAATGTAGCGGTCACTCCGGAAGGTCTGGTCAAGGTTCTGGATTTCGGGCTGGCAAAACGTCTGTTCAAGGAGGCGCCGGCCGAAGTGACTCTTTCGATGAGGCCTTTGGACAGCGATTCCCGGATCGTGGGCACCTTGCCGTACATGGCGCCGGAGGTTTTGCGGGGAGAACAAGGGGACTTCCGCAGCGACTTATGGGCGCTGGGAGTAGTGCTCTATGAAGCCGCCGCGGGGCAATTGCCCTTTCGTGGAGCTACCAGTTTCGAAATCGGCTCGGCGATTTCGCACGACTTGCCGCCACCGTTGCCGGCGAGGATACCACCCGGCCTGTGGGCCGTCATTCAACGCTGCCTGGTCAAGGAACCGGCGCAGCGATACCAGCGCGCCAGTGAAGTGCAGGCCGCGCTAGAGGCGGTGCAGTCGGCCGCCATGGCGGGAACCACGATCCCCAGGGATCAAAAGGGATTCGTCACCACAGTCCTGCGCAGTACACGGCACGTTGCCGTGAAAAACGGCGATATGCTGCTGATGGTCGGCACCACCAAAGGCGCGTTCCTGCTGCGCTCCTCCGCCCAGCGAGCGCGTTGGGAAGTGGGCGGTCCTTACTTCCACGGCCAGGCCGTTTACGCCATGGCCTACGACGCGCGCTGCGGACGGCATCGCCTGTGGGCTTCCACGCAAAGCCAGGTTTGGGGCACGTTCGCACGATCGAGCGACGATTTCGGAAAATCGTGGACCAACCCCGTGGAAGCCAGCCTGAAGTTTCCGGCCGATTCCGGCCTGTCCCTCATCAACATTTGGCAGATTTGCCTGGGCCGTACGGAGGAGCCGGACGTGCTCTATTGCGGGGTGGAACCAGCGGCGCTGTTCGAATCGCGCAACGCGGGAGAAACCTGGTCGCTGGTTCGCGGGCTGTTCGATCATCCGCATCGCCCCCGCTGGATGCCATCGTTCGGTGGGCTCGCCTTGCACACCATTCTGCCCGATCCGGCCAATCCTCTGCGGATGTACGTGGCAATTTCGTCGGGCGGCGTTTATGTGACCGATGACGGCGGAGTCTCCTGGCGCGCGTCGAACCGCGGCGTCCGCGCCGTCTTCATGCCTGACAAATACCCGGAGTTCGGGCAGTGCGTGCATCGCATCGTTCTGCATCCCGACCGCCCCGAACGTCTCTTTCTGCAAAACCACTGGGGCTTGTATCGCTCCGACGACGGCGCTGAAACATGGCAGGACATCGCCAACGGTGTGCCTTCCGATTTTGGTTTTGCGATGGTGATACATCCTCGCAATCCGGATTGCGTGTACATCGTTCCGGTCGAATCCGACGAATTCCGTTGCACGCCAGATGGGCGCTTACGCGTGTATCGCACGCGCAATGCCGGTGCGTCATGGGAAGCGCTCACGCGCGGTCTGCCCCAGAAGGACGCCCACGAAACGGTCCTGCGCGACGCCATGACAGCCGACACCAGCGACCCGTTGGGCCTCTACTTCGGCACCCGCAGCGGAGTGCTCTACAACTCACTCGATGAGGGAAAGACTTGGAAGAAGATCCTGGAGGGTCTCCCGCCGGTGGTCTGCGTGAAGCACGTCGTCGTTGGCGAAGCACGCGCCGCCCGAAAGCCTCATGCGGCTCCAAAAAGGAGGCACCGATAGTGTCTGTCACATTCCATGTTCCCGGTCCGTTGCGTCCCTTTACAGGCGGGCTCTCCGAGGTGGAGATTGCCGGGTCTCCGGCTACGCTGCAGGAGGCGTTGGAGGGCTTGTGGACGCTCTACCCCGGTCTTCGAGACCGCGTCGTAACGGAGCAGGGACGCATCCGGCCGCACGTAAATGTATTCGTGGGAAACGAGCATATACGAAACACTGGCGAGCTTGCGACCCAGTTGTCTCCGGCCGCGGAAATCTCGATTGTCCCAGCCGTTAGCGGGGGCGGCGGCGCGACGAAATACGTTCGATACCGGAAGGACTCCACCACGGCATACGGCATTCTCGAGGGCGCGCTTATCCGCGAAATTCGCGGAGATCTGTTCGGGGCCCGCGAAGAGACAGGCGCCGCGCATCCGCTCAGCAGCGTCAAGCTGCTGCATCCCTGCGAGCCATCCAAGATTCTGGCGGTGGGCCGCAATTACAAGAGCCATCTCGGCGACCGCCAGCAACCGGACCGTCCGGAGATGTTCTACAAGCCGGTGAGCGCCCTGCAGCATCCCGAGGAACCCATCGTGATTCCGCCGGACGCCGCCGACGTGCATTTCGAGGGCGAGTTGGTGATTGTGGTTGGCCAGCGTGTGTCGCGCGCGTCGCCGGGGGAAGCCCGCGCCGCGATCTTCGGTGTCACCTGCGGCAACGACGTCAGCGAGCGCGACTGGCAGAACGGGCCGCGCAAGGATCTGCAGTGGTGGCGCGCGAAAGGCGCGGATACCTTCGCGCCGCTGGGTCCGGCGATCGTCACGGGTCTGGACTACGGCAACCTGATGCTTGAAACGCGCCTGAACGGCGAGGTCGTCCAAAAACAATCCACGGCCGATCTGACTTTCGATTGTCCGGCGATTGTGAGATGGGTCAGCCGCTGGGTGACGCTGGTTCCGGGCGACGCGATCTATACCGGTACGCCGGGAAGCACGCGGCCCATGAAGCCGGGCGACATCGTGGAAGTCGAGATCGAGGGCATCGGTGTGCTGCGGAACCGTGTAGATCAGTGACTCAGCTTCCTTGTCACGTCCTGGAATTGTTCGGCCGAGAGGCGAACCTCTCCGGTGATTGTGAGCCAGAGCCGGCCGGCGCCGCCGTCGGCGAACTGAACGGTCTCGAGGGCCGCCACGTTTTCAATCGCGGAGGGCAGCGTCGATTTAAAATTCGCGGATTTCTGAATGGCAGACTCGATACTGGATGCGATCTTTTGCCGGATCGAATCGCCGAAAGACCCGGAACGCAGCAGGTCGCCCAGCGAGCCATCGGCATCGATCTTTCGAACTTGGGCGGTGAGCGCGATGCGGTTCTCCGCAACCGATGGAGTCAGGTTCACTTCGACCACGGCATTGCCGCCCGCCAGCCTAGTGACGATTTGCTTGCCGAACGCCTTGGCGCAGGCGAAACGCTCGTAATGTACATTGGCGGTCAGCACGGCCGACGGCGCTACCGGAGCGAGCGCTGCGTGCTGGACCGAGAGCCGCTCCCCGCAGCGGTCCGACCGGTTCAGTTGCGCGGCCAGCACCGGAGTGAGATTTTCCTGAAAGCCGCCCAGATCCACAGTCATGGCCAATCGGTAAGCTCCCGAAGGCGCGGTCGAGACGGCGCCCCAGGCCGTGATTTCGACTGGTTGTCCCTCGATATTGAGTGAGGTCTTGACCGGCGGAATCTTTAGCGTCGAATTGCTGGTTTGCGCCTGTGCCAGGCACACCACAGCGAGAGGCACACACATCGTTAAACGCATCGAACTGAAATGGACGCAGAGCCGGCGAAGCCGGTTTCATGCTGAGCGTCTACGGCGTTACGGTGATCGCCGCGGCGGTACCGTTCCAGTAATAATCGACGGTCCAGGCGGAATCGAAAACGCCGATGGCGACCTGATAGGTGCCGGGCGAGATGCTGCTGTTCGGCGTCCAACTGTAGGTATACTGCTGCGTTTGGCCGCCGGTGAAATTCTGCCCGCTCCAGAAAGTAGTGGCCACCGCGGCGCCAGAATGGCTGAAGATTTGCAGTTCGACATTGGCGTTGCTGAGGCCCGCAGATCCCGTGTCTGTGACTGTGGCTGTGATGGTGGAAGTGGCTCCGATGGCGATGGTAGACGGGTTCGGCGTCGCCGACGATGTGAACGTCAGATTCGAGTTCACCGTGATGGTTCCGGCGGATGCATTCCAATTCCATTGCTGCCAGGTCGCGCTGAAAACGCCCACTTCCACGGTGTAAGTGCCGGCCACTTCCGGCGTCAGAGCCAGCGGGTAGGTATGCGACTGATTCTTGGCGAAGTTCTGGCCCGTGAAGTTCTGCGAAGCGGCGGTGTTGCCGTTCGGATCGATTACGAGTATCTGCACGATCCCGTTTTGCAGGGTACGCGCCGTGCAGGTGACTGTCGCAGTGACCGTAGTACTGGTGCCCTGCGCGACCGGATTTGGCGATGCGGTAGCCGAGGAAGAGAAAGTCGGCGGCGCAATCGGTGTGGCGGCTAGCGCTGCGGAGTTGGGGCTGGTACCCGCCGAGTTCGTTCCCGAGACCACGTAGTAATAAGTCGTTCCATTGGTCAGGCCGGTATCCTTGAGCGCAGTGGGCGATGGGCTGGTGACTGTGCCGATCTTGGTGAATGGGCCGCCGCTGGTGGCGCCGCGGCTGACGGTGTAGCTGGTCGCGCCTCCTGCCGCATTCCATGTCAGGTGGACAGTACCATTCCCCACGGTCGCCGCCAGTCCGGTGGGCGCTGCGGGCGGCGACGTGATACTGCCCGTCGGAATGACGAACAGGGTGATGCTTTGCGACGGCAGGGTAGCGGCGATGGAGTTACTCGCAATCGATACGTTCCCAAGCGCAGTGATTGCAGTTTGGGATGCCGACGAAATCTGCCAGGCCTGCGCGACGCCTGTGGTCGGGAAGTTCGCCAGGCTGACGCTCACCGGAGTGCTGCCCTGCTGCTTGTTGATGACCATTACGGTGAGCGCACCATCGGAGGATCGCACCGCGGCGAACGACGATAGGTAGTCAGGGTCGGCCACTCCGGCGTACACGCTGGTATTCCCGAACTCAGATTTGTTGCCGTCGTAGTTGCGGTAGATCTGCATGGAGAGATAAGTCGGCGAGGGGTTCAGCGGCACAGTCCAGCGTGTGGCCAGGTCCAACGCCTGGCGGCCGAAGATCCCGAGCACGTCTGCCTGCGTGGTGGCGCCGTTGAGATTGGCCTCGTCACCCCAGTTGTACTCGGTGACGGCGGTCTGTAAGCCTGGATAATACTGTTTGACCCAACTCTTCAAGTTCGGAATAAGGTTGACCTTCCCGCCGTTGATGCCGACCGTCGCGATCCAGGACTGATCCACATAGTTTGGATCCCAGAGCGAACGCGTCGACTGGTTGCGTATAAGCTGCGCGGCGGTGGAGTCATTGTTACTGTACGACCCATCCTGCGGATAGTAGTGTACGCTCAGCACGTTCAGTAAATGCGTGCCGGTGCTCTGCTGATGGGCGTAAAGCTGCTGCAGCAGCCAGGGGTAGTAGTAAGTCTGGCCGTGAGTGTTGTAGTCGGATCCGGGGCTGGACGCTCCATTCTGCTGATCGTATCCGCTGTAGAATTGCGCGAGCCATCCCCACTCCTCGGGACCCACGATGGTCGCGCCGGGATCTGTCGCGCGTATGTCGGCTACATACGTCAGGAAATCGTTGTAGATCTCGCTGTAGTTGGCGCCAACCGGGTGTACGTCACGGTGCGTGGAATACCAGATGGAAGGCTCGTTATCCGTCAGGTAATAGCGCAGACCGCCATGGGCCGCGAGTCCCCAAGTGCTTACCAGATGCTGCATCCAGCCCTGCTGGATCGAAGGACTGTTCGGAGTGCTGGCGTCGGCGGGGTTGTTGCCGGTGATGTAGGGATTGCCCGGCGCCGTGCTGACGCCGTTGCCGGCGTCCGGATTGTAGGGATCCCATCCGGTCTGCGGGCCGTACTTGGCGATTGAGAACGACCAGACTGTGGATCGGTTTGATCCGAGGCTGCCGATGTAATTGATCATCGGGATAGTGAGCACACCGCCATTCCGGTTGAGAGGAACGTTCAAAGTGGCCAGGTCGCTGGTGGCGCCGAAACTGAGCCCGTAGATATTCGGGTTGATTGCATGACGATTGGCGTTCGCGTCGACGGCGACGTAAGTCGCCGGATTCTGGGCGGGAATGGGCACCGCGGCTACCAGGAACAGCGCGGGGACGGTTAGGAGCGTTCGCACTTTAGACATGTTGGTCCGATGGACGGAGTTTCTCCGATTATCTGGCGCGTTGTGGGCGAAAAGTCAAGACTGTCTTGGATAGCAACGCACGGTCAGGCGAGCGCGCTCGTCTGTGCCGGCAGGAGTGCCGGCACGGCAGGCAAGAGTGCCTGCGCCACGGCTACAATGGAGAGTTCCGATGCAGAAACGCAGTTTGTTCATTACGTTCGAGGGCATGGATGGCTCGGGGAAAACCACGCAGATGCGGGTGCTCGGCCAGCGGCTGCGGGCGCATGGGCGGGCAGTGCTCGAGACCGCGGAGCCGGGCGGCACGCGCATCGGCATGCAGATCCGGCGAGTGCTGCTGGATTCCGCCAACCAGGAGCTGTGGCCCACGGCAGAACTGCTGCTGTATTTCGCCTGCCGCGCGCAGAATGTGGACCAGTGGATCCTGCCGGCGCTCGCTGAGGGCAAAATTGTCATATCCGACCGCTTCACGGATTCCACGTTGGTCTATCAGGGCTGCGGGCGCGGGCTGGGCGCGGAGACCGTGATGGCGCTCGACCGCATCGCCTGCCGCGGCCTGGTTCCGGATCTTACGCTGCTGATCGACATCGATGCGGAGACCAGCCTGGCGCGGGCACACGCACGCAACAAACGGGCGCCGCACGCCGAGACGCGCATGGACGAGCAATCGCTCGAATTCCATCGCAAAGTTTACGAAGCCTATCACGCCCTGGCCGCGCGCGAGCCGCAGCGGGTGCGCATCATCGACGGCCGCGCCGACCGGGAACTCATGGCGCAACAGATCTGGAGCGTTGTGGAGCCTTATGTTTGACGCTTTTTGGGGCAACGCGCACGTCACCGCGGGCCTGGAGCAGATGATCGCCCGCGACCGCCTGGCGCAGACGCTGCTGTTCGCCGGTCCGGAGGGCGTCGGCAAGGCCACGCTGGCGCGCAGGCTGGCCGCCCGCCTGATGGGCCATGCGGACCAGATCGAGCAGGACGATCTCAGCCTGCCGGACAATATGGCCACCATCGCGGCGCGCGAGCGGTGGCCGCCGGACAAACGGAACCAGGATCCGCTGCTGTTCGCCTCTTATCCGGACTTCGTGACCTTTCCGCCGGATGGGCCGTTGCGGCAGATCTCGATCGACCAGACGCGGTTGCTGCGGGAGTGGGCAAAGCTGGCGCCGAATCGCGGCAGCCGGCGCGTGTTCCTGATCGACCACGTGGACCGCGCCGGCGAGCATGCCGCCAATGCGCTGCTGAAGACTCTGGAAGAGCCTTCGCCGCACCTGATCCTGGTGATGACGGCGGAGAACGCTTACGATCTGCTGCCCACCATACGCTCACGCGCCGTGCCGTTTCACTTTACGCCGCTTTCGACGGAGGAGACTCGCGAGTTCGTGCGCACCCGCGGGTTGGATGATGCCGAACGCCGCGCGGCGTTGAGCGGCGGAAGTCCGGGCGTGGCCGTGTCGCTCGATCTGGAGGCGTACGACAAACGCCGCGCGGCCATGTTCACGCTGCTGCGGGTAGCCGCGGGGGTGGAACCCTTCGGCGCGTGGGCGCCGTATTCGGAGGCCATCGGGCGCAGCAAGAGCGAGAAGCTGGAGCTGCACCTTAAGGTGCTCTACGATCTGCTGCACGATGTGCTGCTGCTGCGCGAATCCGGCGGCGCGGTTCGGAACCAGGATCTGCGCGCGGAGTTGGAGGCGGTGGCACGCAAGGTGTCGTTCGGCTGGATTCGGTCGGCCGTCAAGAAGGTCGATGAAGTGGCGGAGCTGATCCGGCGGAATATTCAGAAGTCGATTGCGCTGGATGCGTTGATCCTGGGCTTGCGGGGATAAGCCGCCTAGTGCATATGGCAGTCGAGGCCGTGTTCTGGTTTCATCCCCTGGTTTGGTGGCTGGGCGCACGGCTGATGGAGGAGCGGGAGCGCGCCTGCGATGAAGAAGTGCTGCGGATGGGCTGCGAACCGCAAGTATACGCCGAAGGCATCCTCAGAATTTGCGAGCTGTACCTGGAGTCGTCCTTGCAGTGTGTGGCCGGAGTGACGGGAGCGAATCTGAAGAAAAGAATCGAGGCAATCATGGCCAACCGCATCGCGCTCAGACTGAACCTCCCGAAGAAACTCGCTCTGGCAGTTGCCGGGATGGCGGCTCTCGCCGCGCCAATCGTAGTCGGCATCCTGAATGCGCCCCTCGGCCGGGCTCAATCGCCGCAAGCCCAATCCGGGACCGCGGCCGCACCGAAATTCGAAGCGGTCTCCATCAAACCCTGTAAGGCGTTTCGCAAAGGCACAGTCGAAGAAGATTCGTCACCCGATACGTTGCGTTCGGAGTGTACAACTGTGCAGCGCCTCGTCCAGCAAGCGTATGGCCTGTTCGCGAATGGCCATATGAATCCCTTATCGTCTGTCACGGTCACCGGGGGCCCGGCTTGGGCCGCATCCGACCTCTATGAGATCGAAGCAAAAACGAAAGGGCCTCGAAGCCGGGCAACCATGAATGGACCCATGCTGCAGGCGCTATCGGCTGCCTCGGGGCGGACAGGGTCGGGTGCCGCCGAAAAAAACGTGAGGTATTCCGTCAACACTTCATCGGTGGTGACAATACCCGACGACGCCCGCTCGGATGTGAGAATCAGCGCCCGCTGGTGCGCGCTGTCGGCAAAATCCGCCAGCGCGACCGAGTAGAACGTGCCGGCGAAAAGCGCGGTCATACCTCTCTTTTAGGCCAGCCATAGATGTAGTGATCGTGCTGGCTCGCGCCATCCTCGGGCATAGTCGCCATGATTTCAGGCGGGACGTTGCGCATGCTGGCGAGAATGATGTCCGCCGCCGTTTGTAGCGGACGCGCGGCGGCCGGTTCGGCAGCGACCGGTTCTGTGGCAGCCAGCTTGTTAAGCCATGCCTCAAGGGAAAGACCCTCGGCCGCTGCCTTCGCTTTCAGCGCCGCCGCCTGTTCATCGGGAAGCTCGATCACCGTCATAAGGAATCCCCCCACTTTTCATCTTATCAAGCCTGATCTTACTTCCGGTTGAAGGTTACGACGCGGCGGGTGACTGCTTGCGTCTTAATAGTCGCCGGTAGGGCGGCATCCCCTTTTCCGACGCGTCCAAGAAGAACTCAGCGCTGCACTGCCACCGGCTCACTGCGGCGGGGATCCGATCAGCTTCCTGATGGTCTCCATTGGAATGAACATCCGTAGTCCCGGCGCCAACTGGAGAAATCCGTAGCGCCGGTAAAACTCCACGGCGTTTTCCTTCGCGTCGACGACGACGGCGAACGAGGCCACCTGGCTTGAATGAACGTAGCTGCGCTCCAGCCCATCCATCAGCAGAATTTCACCGAGGCGCCGGCCCTGATACTTCAGGTCCACGGCGAGCCTTCCCATTAGCGTGGCGGGGATGAGCGGGTACTTAGGCAGCTTCAGTTTTTTGACCACCTCTTCCGGCAGGGCGCCCCGCTCCATGCTGTGAGCGGAAAGCGTGTAATAACCGAGAACCGCCGGGCCGTCCGACATCACAAAAGCAGCGGCGACCCTTGCCTCGACTTCTTTCCTGATGCGCTCGTGAAAATAGCGGTCCAGCGCTTCGTTGCCGCACCGGAAGTTTGGCCGGTCATGCTGCGGGCCGAAGGGTACGATTGGAAAGTTGAGCAACGACTTTACCGGCGAGCGGATGTTTTGTATTTCCGGAACCGTTTGTAGGCTTCCCGCAGTTTTTGGTTCGGCGCCGGCGGATTCGTCAACGCATCGATGAAAACCTTCTGCTGCTCCTGAGTGAGCTTCCAGACGGCGTGATCCGCAATAGCTCGCTTTGCCGCCTCCTGCAGGGCGCCAACCACAAAATCGGTTACGGTCCGGCCTTGAACACACGCGGCGCGCTCGATCAGTTCCTTTTGATCTGGCGTAATCCGCGCTTCGAGGCGTTGATCCCGCTGACGTACTGTTGTCAGTGAAGGCATTTCTTGGCAAAGCTCCTTCCGGAACCGTCTATTGTGATTGTACGGCAAATGGCCGGGTTGCGCAAACCATCTTCGCCAAGTGCTGGTCAGACATCCGGCGGCAAGTTGGTGCTAGTATGCGTGCACTTCCTCCACGCGCTGACGGCGGACCTTGATCTTGCTTTCGTTCTTGCGGGCAGCCGCGAGGTCGTAGGCAAGCTGCATTCCCAACCACGTCTCCTCCGTGCTGCCGAAGGCCTTGGTTAGCCGGATAGCCATTTCCGGGCTGATACCGGACTTGCCGTTAATGATGTTATTGAGAGTCTGTCGAGTGACGCCGAGTATCTTTGCCCCAGCGGCCACAGACAGGCCCAGCGGCTCCAGGCACGCGCTCCGGACGATCCGTCCGGGATGTGCAGGATTTTTCATGGGCATGTCTTTTTCTCCTTGGTTTCAATGGTAGTCGATCAATTCAACGTCGAAGGCGGCAGCGGCGGCTTCTTCAAAACGAAACACGATGCGCCAGTTGGCCCGCACCGTCACGGACCAAAACCCCTTCAAATCGCCTTTCAGCGGGTGAAGGCGATAACCGGGAAGATTAAGCGCCTGCGGCGTAGCGGCCTTATCGAGGACGGTCAAAATCTCCTGCACCGTGTCCACCAAATCAGGCCGTATCCCGCTGCGATCGCCGCGCTCGTAGAGCCGTTTCAGGCCGCGATGCTTGAAGCTCCTGATCAACAGGATACATCGTAAAGTGTATGTTGTCACTTGTCAAGCAGATGGCGATGGCGACAGGAAGGACACGGCCCACATGGGTCGACACCGTAAAATGGTAATTTCCAGTCCCGACCCTTGGCGCACGGCGCCGCTCCACCGTACGCAGAGATATATAATCAGACTTCGCAATCTTTTGGAGGAAGATTATGCCCGCAAACGGTCAGGAGCACAAGATCTGGAAGGCCCTGGATGGCTTCCGCATCGAATTGCCTTCCTGGGGATTCGCCAATACCGGCACGCGTTTCGGCAAGTTCCAGCAAGCCGCGGCCGCCACCACCACCGCGGAGAAATTAGCCGATGCCGGCCAGGTGCATCGTTTCACGGGCTGCTGTCCGACCGTGGCCATGCACGTCCTATGGGATTTTCCGGACGGCAAGTTCAGCGCGCCGGAAGTCATGCTGATGGCGGAGCGCTATGGCGTCAAGATCGGGGCCATCAATCCGAATGTCTTCCAGGACCAGGTTTACAAGCATGGCTCGCTGGGGAATCCCGATCCGGCCATCCGCCGTACGGCTCTGCAGCATATTCTCGACTGCATCGAGATCGCCACCGCCACCGGCAGCCGCGATATCTCGCTATGGTTCGCGGACGGCTCCAGCTATCCCGGCACGGCGAACATTCGGCAGCGCCGCCGCTGGTTCGAAGAAGGCTTGATCGAAGCCCACCGCAATCTGGAGCCTAACCAGCGGTTGCTCGTCGAGTACAAACCCTTCGAGCCCGCTTTCTATCACACCGATATCGCGGATTGGGGTATGTCGCTGCTGATGTCGCGCAACGCCGGGCCGCAGGCCAAGGTGCTGGTGGATACAGGTCATCACTACCAGGCGCAGAACATCGAACAGATCGTGGCGTGGCTGCTTTCCGAACACATGCTGGGCGGCTTCCATTTCAACGACCGCCGCTACGCCGACGACGACCTGACGCTGGGGTGCATCGACCCTTATCAGATTTTTCGCATCTTCCACGAGATTGCGCTCTACGAATGGGAGACGGGCCAGCGCGCCGAGATCGCTTACATGGTGGATCAGAGCCACAATCTGAAGGACAAGATCGAGGAGATGATCCAGACCGCCATGACGGCGCAGGAACTCTACACCAAGGCGGCGCTGGTGGATCAGGAAGCGCTGGCGCGTTATCAGAGCAAGTCCGCGCTGGTGGATGCCGAGGAGTGCCTGAAGGAAGCTTTCGCCACGGACGTACGCCCGGCCATACGCGAATGGCGCAAGGCCAACGGTGTCCCGGTGGAACCGCTGAAGGCCTTCCGCGAGAGCGGCTACCTGGAACGGGCCGCGAGAGAGAGAGGCGAAAAGAACGCAGCGGCAGTCAGCAGCTATGCGTAAGGATGTAACCACAGATAGACACAGAGGGACACAGAGGGACACGGATAACACCGTTTTTATCTGTGTGCATCTGTGGCTAGGTTTTTCTGCTTTGGAGCGCGCCGCGAAAGAGAGAGACGAAAAGAACGCAACGGCAGTCGGCAGCTATGCCTAAGAGTTCAACGGCAGATGCACGCAGATTCACGCGGATAACACGGTTTTTATGTGTGTGCATCTGTGTGCATCTGTGGCTAGGTTTTTTTGCTTTAAGTGCGGCTAACACAGATCCGTTGACGCGTCCCTGGAGCGCCTGCTGGATCTCGGTTCCCGATACTTCGCCGTTCGACTACGGCGTCTATCATTTCCGGCGCGTGTTTGAGCTGGCTGCGCCGCCTTCCACGTTTCCGATCCATGTCACAGCCGACAATCGCTACAAGCTGTATGCCAACGGCGAGTTGGTGAGTCTGGGTCCGGCCCGCGGCGATCTGCAGCACTGGCGCTATGAATCGGTGGATATCGCCCGCCATCTCAAGCCGGGCAAGAACGTGCTGGCAGCCGTGGTCTGGAATTTCGGTGAACTGGCGCCCGAAGCGCAGATCACCAACCGCACCGGCCTGCTGGTACACGGCGATGGTCCGGCCGGCATCGTGGATACCGGCTGTTTTCCGGACTTTCCCGCTCCACCGGTCAATCAATGGAAAGGCATTCGCGATCCGGCCTATTCACCCGCGCCTCGCGACCGCGAGATGTTCCGTTTCTACTACGTCACCGGTCCCGGCGAGCTCATCGACGCCAAGCTCTATCCCTGGGGTTGGGAACAGCCGGGGTTCGACGACTCCGCCTGGCCCCGCGCCACCGTGATCGGTCAAGGATCGCCGCGCGATGCGCGGGATGGTCCCAACCGCTGGATGCTCGTGCCGCGCTCCATTCCGCCGATGGAATTGACGCCGCAACCCATCACCGTCTTGCGTTCGCGAGTGGACTTGCGGCAGGTTGTTTTAGCCCCGGGCGCCGATGCCCATAAGATTCCGCCGCACATCAAGGCCACGCTGCTCTTCGATCAGACATTCCTGACCACGGGCTACCCGCAACTGACCATCAGCGGCGGCCAAGGCGCACGGATCGACATGGGATATGCCGAATCCCTATGGCTCCTGGACGCGCGCGGCCCGGTCAGCAAGGGCAACCGCAACGAAATCGGCTATAAGGAATTCATCGGCGCGCACGACATCTTCATCTCCGATGGCGGCCAGCACCGGCACTTTGAGCCGCTCTGGTGGCGCACCTGGCGCTACCTGCAGCTCACCATTGAAACGCAGGATGAGCCGCTCACCATCGACGATCTCAGCGGGATCTACACCGGCTATCCGTTCGAACGCAAAGCCCGCTTCGACGCGGGCTCCGCCGAGATCCAGAAGATCCTCGATACAGGCTGGCGCACCGCGCGCCTCTGCGCTAACGAAACCTACATGGATTGCCCCTATTACGAGCAATTGCAGTATGCCGGCGACACGCGCGTACAGGGTCTCGTGTCGCTCTATATGACCGGCGACGGCCGCCTGTTGCGCAACGCCATCGAGCTGTTGAATTCCTCGCGCACCGCTGAAGGCGCCACCTACAGCCGGGCGCCCTCGCGGCTGCAACAATACATTCCGCCGTTCTCCCTCTGGTGGATCGGCATGCTGCACGATTACTGGATGTATCAAGACGACCCCGCGTTCGTCCGTGGGATGCTGCCCGGCGTGCGGGCGGTGCTTTGGTTCTTTGCCGGGCGCCAGGAGTCCAACGGGTCGCTGGGCCGCCTCCCGTGGTGGAACTTCGTCGACTGGACCAAAGATTGGGCACGCGGTGTACCGCCCGCCCTCAACGGCGGCAATTCCGCGCCGCTCGATCTGCAACTGCTGCTGGCCTATCAGTGGGCCGCGGAAATGGAATCCGCCTTGGGAAACAAATCGCTCGCGGAAGAGGATCGCCAGGCCGCCGGCCGATTGCGCGATTCCGCCCGCCGTCTCTACTGGGACGCCGGCCGGCGCCTGTTCGCCGACACGCCCCTCGAAGGAAACGCTAACCGCGAATACTCGCAGCAGGCCAACGCGCTGGCGGTGCTGGCCGGCGTGAGCGAGGGCGCCGAAGCCCGCGACCTGATCGAGCGCGTCGCCCAGGACCAGAGCCTGGTGCAGTGCTCGATTTACTTCCGCCATTATTTGCATTCCGCCATGAATAAAGCTGGCGCGGGCGACCGGTACCTGGACATGCTGGGCCCCTGGCGCACTATGCTCGGCCTCGGCCTGACCACGTGGGCCGAAACCGCCGAGCCCGCGCGTTCCGATTGCCACGCCTGGGGCGCCAGCCCCAATTTCGAACTCTTCCGCACTGTACTGGGCATCGATTCCGCGGCGCCCGGCTTCGCGCGCGTCGTGATTCGCCCATACCTCGGCAAGCTGACACACGTATCCGGCGCGATCCCGCATCCTAAGGGCGAAGTTGCGGTGAGCCTCGCGCTCGATCGCGGTAAACTGGACGCCGGTGTAACTCTGCCCGCCGGCGTGGAGGGCCAGTTCATGTGGCAGGGCCAAACCCGGGATCTGCATCCTGGAGAAAATCACTTCACGATATGAACCTTGTGGTAGGAGCTACCGGCTTGCTGGGCGGCGAAATCTGCCGCCGGTTGGCCACCAATCAAAAGCCGGTGCGCGCGCTGGTGCGGCCGCTGGCGGATGCCTCACGGCTGGACGAGTTGCGGAAAGCAGGCGCCGAACTGGCAGCCGGCGACTTGAAGGATCCCGCCTCGCTCGCGGCTGCCTGCAAAGGCGCGGATGTGGTTTTCTCGACGGCTTCGTCGACGTTCTCGCGGCAGCCCGGCGATTCCATCGATGCGGTCGACCGCCTGGGCCAACTGTCGCTGGTGGCAGCCGCGAAATCCGCCGGCGTGAAACATTTCGTATATGTTTCGTTTTCGCCGATGGCCGAGGATTTCGCCTTGCAGCGCGCCAAGCGCGAAGTGGAGCAGGCGGTCATCGCCAGCGGCATGACCTATACGATTCTGCGGCCCACATTTTTCATGGAAATCTGGCTGAGCCCGGCGGTGGGCTTCGACGTGGCCGGACGCCATGCCCGCATCTACGGATCGGGCGAGAACGCCATCAGTTGGATCTCCTTCGCGAACGTGGCGGATTTTGCCGTGCGATCGCCGGCCAGCCCGGCCGCGCACAATGCCATCCTGCCCCTGGGAGGTCCGGAAGCGCTTAGCCCGCTGGAGGTGGTGCGCATCTTTGAAGAACTGACGGGCGCGCCGTTCACCACCGAATACATGCTGGAATCCGTCCTGCGCGCCGGTAAGGAGGCCGCCCGCAGGGCGCTGGACGAAGCCCTCGCGGCGCTCTCGCTCAGTTATGCGCGCGGCGACGTGATCGACATGCGCTACACCTTGCAAGCCATGCCGGTGCGGCTGGCGAGTGTGCGGGAGTATGGTAAGTGGCTGTTGAGCGAGGGTCGCGCGGAAGGGACTGAAGCGTAGCGCCGGGCCCAGAACCAAGCTACGATGGGGTCAGGCTGCCATGACCCAAGAGGATCGCAACGAGATTGGCGCTATCGTGCGGCAAGCCTTCAGCGCCAATAACGAAGTAATTTTCGAAGCCCTGCGCGCCACCGAGGGGAATATGGAGCGGCGTTTCGAGGCAATCGAGCAGCGGCTCGATCATCTCACCGAACGCATGGACGGCTTCAGCCAGATCATGCTCACGATTGATGCGCGCCTGGCTGCTCTCACCCGCGCGAACGAACACGTGCAAAGGGACCACGGCGGCATTCTCGAAACACAGGCCGCGCAGCAGCGTGCCATGGATTCCCTCGCCGCGCGCGTCGCCAGGCTGGAAGCCCACCAACACGGAGAAGCGCCGCAATAACTCCCTCAGCGCCAACGGCTGTTCTGGCGTTCCACCATCCACTGCGGATACAGCGTGACGGGTTGGGTGGTGGCCGAGAGCCGTTCCACCTCCGCGGCGGACAAGCGCACTTCCGCGGCTTTCAAATTGTCTTCAAGCTGCTGCATCCTGTTCGCGCCGATGATGACCGCACTCACGGCGGGCTGCGCCAGCAGCCATGCCAGCGCCAGTTGCGGAATCGTGGCGCCCTTCTCCTGCGCCAACGCGGCGAGGGCCTCTACCGCATCGAAGCCGCGCTCCTGATCGATAGGCGGAAATTCGAAACTGCTCCGCCGCGCGCCCGCGGGTCCCGGCTGGCCGCGGCGAAACTTCCCGGTCAAAAAACCGCCCGACAGCGGCGACCACGGCAGCACGCCGAGCCCCTCTTCTTGGCACAGCCGCAGCAGTTCGTGTTCCAGGTCGCGGCCCACCAGCGAGTAATAAGCCTGCAGCGAGATGAAGCGTTCCCAGCCGCGAGCGTCGGCCAGGCACAGCGCTTTCATCAAGTGGCGCGCCGGCCAGTTGGAAGCGCCGAGGTATCGCACTTTGCCTTGGCGCACGAGATCGTCGAGCGCGCGCAGCGTCTCCTCGACGGGCGTGAGCAGGTCCCACCCATGCACCTGGTAGAGGTCGATGTAATCGGTGGCGAGCCGCCGCAGGCTCGCTTCGCAGCCGGCCATGATGTGCTGCCGGGAGAGGCCGTAGTTGTTGATGTCACCTTTGCGGTCGGCCGCTGCCTGGCTCATGGGTGCGAAGACCTTGGTGGCCACCACCACCGATTCGCGCTTGACGCCGCAATGTTGCAGTGCGCGGCCCAGCGTTTCTTCCGATTCGCCGAAGGAGTATACGTCCGCCGTATCGAAGAAATTGATGCCTGCCTCGATCGCGCGGGCGACCATCTGATTGGCGCCGTCCTGGTCCACCGCGGCGATGTGAAAGAAGCGCGAGCCGAACGTCATGGTGCCCAGGCACAGTTCCGATACACGCACACCGCTGCTGCCCAACTGGCGATAGTTCATGCGCTAACATCCTCCATCCCGTCCGTAGTCGCGCATGTGCGCGCGCGGCCATCGTACACTCCATGTTAAAACGATCATAGGAATCCTAATCCATCCATGCCCGATCTTTTCGCTCCCCTGACCATCCGCGGCATCACCTTCCGAAACCGCATCGCGGTCTCCCCGATGTGCGAGTACTCCAGCCAGGATGGTTTTGCCAACGACTGGCACCTGGTGCATCTCGGCTGCCGCGCGGTGGGCGGTGCCGGGCTGGTGATGACCGAAGCCGCCGCTATCGAGCCGCGCGGGCGCATTTCGCCAGCCGACCTGGGGCTATGGAAGGACGAGCATGTGGAGATGCTCGCGCGCATCGCGGGCTTCATCCGCGAGCACGGCGCAGTGCCCGGCATTCAGTTGGCGCATGCCGGACGCAAAGCCAGCACGCGGGTCCCTTGGGAAGGCGGCGCCTTGATTCCGGCCTCCGAGGAGGGCGGCTGGCCGCCGGTCGCGCCCAGTCCCGTTCCTTTCCGGATGACCGAACCCGCGCCGGCGGAGCTGAGCAGGCCCGAAATTTACTCAATCATAGAGGCGTTCGCGGTCGCCACGAAACGGGCCGCCGCCGCGGGATTCCAGGTCATCGAGATTCACGGTGCGCACGGCTACCTGATCAACGAGTTTCTGTCGCCGCTGGCGAACCGCCGCCAGGACGAGTACGGCGGTGGATTCGACGGCCGCGTACGGTTCGCGCTGGAAGTCGCCGAGGCAGTCCGCGGTGCCTGGCCGGACACCCTCCCGCTCTTCATGCGCATCTCGGCCGTCGACTGGGTTCCGGAAGGCTGGCGGGTGGAGGATTCGACAAAGCTGGCGCGGCGGCTCAAGCCGCTCGGCGTGGACCTGTTGGATTGCTCGTCCGGCGGTATGGTGCCGTATGCGAAAGTCCAGCCCGGTCCCGGATACCAGGTGCAGTTCGCCGAGCACATACGGCGCGAAACCGATATCCTCACGGGAGCAGTGGGCATGATTACGGACCCGCGTCAGGCCGATGGGATCATTCGCAAGGGGCAAGCGGACATGGTGCTGCTGGCGCGCCAGTTCCTGCGCGATGCCTACTGGCCCCTGCACGCCGCGAAGGAACTCGGAGGGCAAGTCGAGGTCCCCAAGCAATACCGGCGTGCCTTCGAGTGAGGCGCGCCAGCCATCCGCTCCACCGCGTTCGGAAAATAGAAAATTTCAATCGCGCCGATAAAATCTTCCGTTTGGGCTCCTTGCGGCGCCGTTGCACAATAGGGGAAGAACCGTCCGGATCGCATTCCGCCTCGTTGGAGATCACCCTCGGTGAAGTTTTGTCTGTTTGTGTTTAGCTGTGCGCCCGCCGCGGCATTGGCGCAAAGCACCGCAGATCTGCAAGCCAAAGTGAAAGCGTTAGAAGCCGCTACACGTTCAGCCCAAAGCTCCGGCGACAACGCCTGGATGCTGATGAGCGCGGCCCTGGTGCTGATGATGACCGGGCCAGGGCTGGCGCTGTTTTACGGCGGTCTGGTACGCAGCAAAAACGTGCTGGGCACCATGATGCAGAGCTTCATCCTGATGGCCGTGATCACGGTGCTGTGGGCCGTAGTGGGCTATAGCCTGGCTTTCGGAGAAGGGCCTCCATTCATCGGCGATCTGCGCTACGCGCTGCTCAACGGCGTAGGCAGCGCGCCGAACCCCGATTACGCGGGCACCATCCCGCACCAGACCTTCATGGTCTACCAGTTGATGTTCGCCATCATCACGCCGGCGCTGATCTCGGGCGCCTTCGCCGAACGCATGAAATTCAGCGCCATGCTGCTGTTCATGGTTATGTGGGCACTCCTCGTGTACTTCCCGATGGCGCACATGGTGTGGGGCAAAGGCGGCTTCCTGAACGCGGCGCTGGGCGGCAAGGTCCCCTGCTTCGATTTCGCCGGCGGCACGGTGGTGCACATCACTTCCGGCGTTTCGGCGCTGGTCACGGCGCTGTATCTGGGCAAGCGGCTGGGTTATCCGCACGAGCCTATGAAGCCGCACAACCTGGTGATCAGCTTTATCGGCGCTTGCCTGCTGTGGGTGGGCTGGTTCGGCTTCAACGCAGGCAGCGCGCTAGGGGCTTCGAGTCTGGCGACGAGCGCTTTTGTGGCCACGCACTTCGGAGCGGCTGCGGCGGCGCTGGGATGGCTGCTGGCGGAGTGGATCGGCACGGGCAAGCCCACCCTGCTGGGTGGCATCTCCGGAGCCGTGGCCGGACTGGTCGCCATCACACCGGCTTCCGGATTCGTGAAACCGTTCCCGGCGCTGTTGATCGGCTTTCTGGCGGGACTCGTGTGCTATCTGATGGTAGCCAAGGTGAAGCAGAAGCTGGGGTACGACGACTCGCTGGATGCCTTCGGGGTACACGGCTGCGGCGGCACGCTAGGCGCGATCCTGACGGGAGTTTTTGCCACCAGCGTAGTGAATGACACCTTCAAAGATGCCGCAGGCAAGACGCTCCCTCTCGGCCTGGTGGATGGTCACGCCGGACAGGTCTGGAACCAGGCGGTCGGGTGCGCCATCGCGTGGGTCATAGCCATCGTGGGCACGCTGATCATTCTGAAGATCGTCGACGCGCTGATCGGCTTGCGGATCACCGATCTCGAAGAGATCCAGGGGATGGATGTCAGCCTGCACGGCGAGGAAGGCTACAATCTGGAGGCGTGATGAAGAAAATCGAGGCTGTGATTCAACCCTTCAAGCTGGATGACGTCAAGGAAGCGCTGATGGGCATCGGCGTGGAAGGCATGACCATTTCCGAGGTGCGCGGACATGGCCGGCAGAAGGGCCACAAAGAAGTCTATCGCGGCCGCGAATACACAGTGGATCTTTTGCCCAAGGTCAAAATCGAGCTGGTGGTCAGCGACGACCGGTCCGCCGAAGTGCTCAAGACCCTGACCGCGGCGGCGCGCACCGGTAAGATCGGCGACGGCAAGGTGTTCGTTTACGAGGTGGCGGAGGCGATCCGCATACGGAACGACGACCGTGGAGATGCCGCACTGTAGCGATCCGGTACGCGCACTCGCGGAACGCACGGCGCAGGTGGATCGCCTGGTGGAGCGGGCCGCCGGCGATCTGCTGTGGCCGCTCGTCCCGGCGGGGCTGACATTACTGGCCGTGGGCGGCTACGGCCGGCGCGAACTGTTTCCCTATTCCGATGTGGATCTGCTGCTGTTGGTGGAGAGCGACCGCGTGGCGCAGGAGGCCCGCGAACGGATCGGCGCGTTTCTTCAGACGCTGTGGGATTCCAACTTGCGGCTCAGCCATTCCATCCGCACGCCGGCGGAATGCGCCGAGCTGCACGATCGGAACATTGAGCTGAACGTCAGCCTGTTGGATCAGCGGTTCCTGGCCGGAGACCGCCTGCTGTACGCCAGTTTTGTGGAGAAGCTGCCGCGCTTCCTGCACGCGCAGCGCGAGGGGTTGATCCGCAACCTGGCGCGTCTCACACACGAACGCCACGCGAAGTATCAGAACACTTACTATCACCTGGAGCCGAATATCAAAGACACTCCCGGCGGGTTGCGCGACTATCAATTGGTGCGCTGGCTGGCCCAGATACGCGGCGCGACGGCCGCGGAGGCGCAGCCGGCATTTCTCTTCCTGGCGCGCCTGCGCTGCTATCTGCACGGCCGCGCGGGACGGGACAACAATGCGCTCACTTTCGAGGCCCAGGAAGAGGCCGCGGAACAATGGCAGGCGCCGGGCGCGGCCGCGTGGATGCGGGAGTATTTCCGCCAGGCGCGGGATGTCTATCGCGCGGCGGTGCGCGAGTTGGAATCCAGTGAGGCGCAAAACAGTTCGCTGTTCGCGCAGTTCAAGGATTGGCGGACGCGCCTTTCCAACGCCGATTTCACAGTGTCGCGGGAGCGGGTCCACTTGCGCGTGCCGCACGGGCTGGAAGCCGAGCCGGAACTGGCGCTGCGCCTGTTCCAATTCGTGGCGCGCCACGGGATACGGCCCTCGCCGGAAACCGAGCAGCGGCTGGCCGCCGTCTTGCCGCAGTTCTCGAGCTGGTTTGCCGAGTCGCGGCCCGTGTGGCCGGCCCTCAAGGAGATATTCTCGCTGCCATACGCCGCGGAGGCCGTGCGGAGCATGCATGATACCGGAGTGCTGCGCGCCGTCTTTCCCGAACTGGGACAGATCGAGTGCCTGGTCATACGGGACTTCTACCATCGCTACACGGTGGATGAGCATACCCTGGTCACTCTGCAAGTGCTGGCGGGTTTGCGCAACACGCGCGATGCGGGCGGCAAGCGCTATGGCGATCTTCTGTCGGAGATGGAGGATCCCGCACTGCTGCTTTTCGCCCTGCTGTTTCACGACGTAGGGAAGGCGCGAAAGAACGGCGGGCACGCGGAGGCGTCGCTTCATTGCGCCGAACCCGCCATGGAGCGCATCCATATGCCCCAGCCTGAGCGCGAGCTGGCGCGTTTTCTCATCGGGCGCCATTTGGATATGTCCACCGTGATGAACTCGCGCGATTTGCAGGACCCGGCCACGGCTCGGGAAATGGCGCAGCGCGTGGAAACAGTGGAGCGACTAAAAGCGCTGACGCTGATGACGTACGCGGACATCAGCGCGGTGAATCCTACGGCAATGACACCCTGGCGCGCCGAGGTACTCTGGCAGCTCTACCTGGTGACTTACAACGAGCTGACGCGCGAGCTGGAAACCGAACGCATACAGAGCGCCGCGGACGATGCGCCCGAGAAGCGCGCCTTTCTCGCGGGTCTCCCCAGGCGCTATGCGCTCACTCACACGGCGGAGGAGATGGAGGCACACCTGCGCCTGGACGGAGTGTTCCGGCAGCGCGGCGTAGGTGTGGCGCTGGAGAAACTGGAAGCTGCCTATCGCCTGACGCTGGTGACCGGCGACCGCCCGTTTCTGTTC
>JBEKUO010000076.1:0-15845 GCA_049514955.1 Bryobacteraceae bacterium
CTCTTCCTCACCGAAACCGCCCAAGCCGCCGACGTAGTCTTCCCCGCCGCCTCCGCCTACGAAAAGAACGGCACGGTCACCAATGTGTGCGGTGAAGTGCAAAGGCTCCGAAAAGCAGTCGGCGCCATGGGCACGAAACCCGATTTGGAGATTATGGGTCTGCTGGCCCGAGAAATGGGCGTAGCCGCCGAGCTGGGCCCCTGGATTCCGGACACCGTTTTCGCGGAGATTCGCAAGCAGGTGCCCGGATATGACGTGCCATTACCTGTGCTGGAAATGGGTGGCGCGGCCCAGACCGCTGCCGTGAACGGACACCTTACGCTCGACGGGCGCCCCGAATTGATCCATTCGGCGCACGATAATCTCTTCACCGCCGGGACGCTGGGGCGTTATTCTAAGGTACTGAACTCCGTCGTGGAAAGACACGGCTACCGATAAATGAACTTCTTCCTGCTGAGCCTGATCAAGGCCGTGGTGGTGGCGTTCGTTCTGCTGACTACACTCGCGTACCTGCAGTGGGTGGAGCGCAAAGTGATCGCCCACATACAGGTGCGCCTGGGCCCTTCGCGCGTCGGCCCGCACGGCTTAATGCAGCCGCTGGCTGACGTGATCAAACTCATCACTAAGGAAGACCTCATCCCGCCACACGTCAACAAGTTTCTTTTCCTGGCAGCGCCGTTCTTCGCCATCACCATGGCGCTGCTTTCGATTTCGGTGATCCCGTTCGGCCCGGACTTGCATGCATTCGGCGGCGACACCTGGATGCAGTTGGCTGATCTGAACATCGGCGTCCTGTTCGTGCTGGCGGTTTCGTCCATGGGGGTGTACGGAATCGCGATCGCCGGATGGGCATCCAACAACAAATACTCGCTGCTGGGCGGCCTGCGCAGTTCCGCGCAGATGATCAGCTACGAGCTGCCGCTAAGCCTGGCGGTGGCCGCGCCCCTGCTGCTTTCGAACACGCTGAGCCTGCGAGGACTGGTCGACCATCAGGCCGGATATTATCTGGGCTTCATTCCCCGCTGGAATGTTTTCCAGACGCCCATGCCGCAGATCTTCAGTTTCGTCATCTTCCTGATTGCGGCCTTCGCGGAGACCAACCGCATTCCTTTCGATCTGCCGGAAGCTGAAAACGAGTTGGTGGCCGGCTACCACACCGAGTACAGCAGCATGAAATTCGCGGCGTTCTTCATGGCGGAGTATTCCAACATGGTCACGGTTTGCGCCATGACCACCACGCTGTTTCTGGGCGGATGGCTGCCCCTGTGGCCCGCGTCGGCTGGATCGAGCTTCGTGCCGGTCGCGTTGTTTCTCGGGGTCGGCCTGATTGCGCTGTACCACGGGCTCCATCCCGCGCGGCGGCACGACCGCTTGACGCTGCCCGTAGTGGCCGCGGTCTTCTTCGGGCTGGCGCTGCTCTTTCTGATCCCGGCCGTGCAATCGGTATTGCTGCCGCTGTTCTGGTTCGCGGCCAAGACAGGGACCCTGCTGTTCCTCTTCATCTGGATTCGCGGCACGCTGCCGCGCTTCCGCTACGATCAACTGATGGCCTTCGCGTGGAAGCGCATGTTCCCCATCGCCGTCCTCAACCTGCTGGTCACCGGCCTCCTGGTGGCCGTGTTTTCCTGACATGGACGTCATCCTGTTCCTCATCTTCGCGGTGATTGCCGTGGTTTGCGGCATCAACGTAGTGGTGCAGTCGCACCCCATTTCGAGCGCCATTTCGCTGATCGGGGTGATGGGCTCGCTGGCCGTGCTGTATCTGCTGCTGGGCGCGGAATTCCTGGCCGCCGCGCAGGTGATCGTCTACGCCGGCGCCATCATGGTGCTGTTCGTCTTCGTGATCATGCTGCTGAACGCCGGATCCGAAACCCGCCGCGGCCGTTCCTTCATGGCGCAATTGCTGGGCGTCCCCTTGCTGATCGCCTTCCTCGGGCTGATGGCATTCTTCGTCCAGCGCCTGTTTCCAGGTGCGGCCGACGTGCACTTCGGCGCCTTCCGCGGAGGAACGGCGCTGGCTGTGGGTCGCGCGCTGTTCACGCAATTCCTGCTGCCTTTCGAGGTGGTCTCGGTGCTTATCCTGATCGCGATTCTGGGCGCGGTGGTGCTGGCGCGAAAGGAGCTGGAGTAATGACGGCCGGCGTTCCGCTTTCCTGGTATCTCATTCTCAGCGCCGTGCTGTTCACGCTGGGAGTCGCGGGATTCGTGTTCCGCCGCAACATTATCACGGTCTTCATGTCGATCGAGCTGATGCTCAATGCCGTCAATCTGAGCTTCATCACGTTTTCCTATCAGTTGAAGCAGGTCAACGGGCACATCTTCAGCTTCTTTGTGATGGTGGTGGCGGCCGCGGAAGCGGCCGTGGGGCTAGCGATTATTCTGACGGTCTTTAAGAACCGCTCGACGTTGAATATCGACGACGTAAGCTCGATGAAAAACTGACGATGCAACTCTGGCTCATTCCCGTCTTTCCGCTGGCTGGGTTCCTATTGAACGGGCTCTTTGGGCGGCGTTTCTCAAAGGCCATCATCAACGGTATCGCCATCGGTTCGGTGCTGCTATCCTTCGCCTGGGTGCTGAAGACGCTGCTCGGCCTGGGTGAACTGAACATCCCGCACGCCGAGCATTATTTCACCTGGATCCAGAGCGGCACCTTCAGCGTCGGCTTCGATTTCGCTGTCGACCGCCTCACCGCCGTGATGCTGCTGGTGGTGACCGGCATCGGCTCGCTGATCCACATCTACGCGATCGGCTACATGGCCCACGAAGAAGGTTATTACCGCTTCTTCGCCTACATGAACCTGTTCATGTTCTTCATGTTGACGCTGGTGCTGGGGGCCAACTACCTGGTGCTGTTCGTCGGCTGGGAAGGCGTAGGTTTGTGCAGCTACCTGCTGATCGGGTTCTACTTCACCAAGAAAATCGCCACCGACGCCGGCAACAAGGCGTTCATCGTGAACCGCATCGGGGATTTCGGCTTTTCGCTCGCCATGTTCCTGATCGTGGTCAATTTCGGATCGCTGGATTTCACCACCGTGTTCCAGGCCGTACCGGGGAAATCGGAAGCCGCCCTTACCGCCATCGCGTTCTTGCTCCTGCTGGGCGCATGCGGTAAGTCGGCGCAGCTTCCCTTGTACGTCTGGCTGCCGGACGCCATGGCGGGCCCCACACCCGTCTCCGCCCTGATTCACGCGGCGACCATGGTGACGGCGGGCGTCTACATGGTGGCGCGCTCGTCCGCGATTTACACGCATGCACCGGCCGCCATGGAAGCCGTGGCGATCATCGGCCTGCTTACGGCATTTTTTGCCGCGACCATCGGCCTGCTGCAAAACGACATCAAGAAGGTCTTCGCCTACTCCACCGTTTCCCAACTCGGTTACATGTTCCTGGGAGCGGGGGTGGGCGCGTTTTCTGCGGGCATCTATCACCTGGTGACGCACGCGTTCTTCAAAGCGCTGTTGTTCCTCGGCGCCGGCAGCTTGATTCATGCGCTCGGCGGCGAGCAGGATGTGCGCAATATGGGCGGCCTGCGCAGCAAGATTCCGTGGACGTTCGCGACCATGGTGTGTGCCGGTGTGGCCATCGCCGGCGTGCCGCCCTTCGCCGGGTTTTACAGCAAGGACGCGATCCTCCTGGCCGCCGATCGCCATGCGCCTTGGATGTACTGGGTGGGTGTAATCACCGCAGGTATGACGGCGTTTTACGTTTTCCGCGCGATCTTCCTGGCGTTCTTTGGCAGGTATCGTGGCGAGGCGCACCCGCATGAATCGCCCTGGGTGATGCTCGGCCCGCTCGTGGTGCTGGCGGCTCTGTCGCTGGCGGGCGGCAAACTCTTCAATGTGCCCGAATTCCTGTCGCCGCTGTTTCCGCTGGCTGAAGAGGGTCATGACATCGGCCCGATGCTCGTCTCCGTGGCATTTGGCCTGGGAGGCATCGCCCTCGCGTACCTGTTTTATGTTGCGCGCCCCGGCCTGCCAGACGCCCTAGCCGCCAGCTTCAGTGGTCTCTACAAGCTGATCTACAACAAATATTTCGTGGATGAGATTTATGCAGCCGTGGTCGTCGACCCGGTCGTTTCCGGTTCGCGTGAAGTGCTCTGGAAGGGCATGGACGTGGCGGTGATCGATGGCGCGGTCAACGGCGTCGGCAATCGCTCGCAGCGCCTCGGCGGCCTGCTGAAGCGGCTGCAATCCGGCAGTATCCGGAGTTACGCCGTGTGGGTGCTGTTGGGCAGCGTACTGCTGTTGCTGGCCATGGGAGTTGCGGGAGGGCTGCGATGAACCTCCTCGATGTTGTCCTGGCCGTGCCCCTGGTTGGTTTCCTCGCTCTGCTGCTTGTGCCGCGCGCTGCGGAGGGCGCCATCCGCGCGATCGCCCTGATCTTCTCGCTAGCAGCATTCATCGCATCGCTCGGCTTGGCGCTCGGATATCACACGGATTTCGCAGGCGAGCAGTGGTACACAGATGTCACCTGGATCGCTTCGCCGAACATTCATTATCACGTCGGGCTAGACGGCCTCAGCCTGTGGCTGGTGATCCTCACCACCTTTCTGACGCCCATCTGCATCCTGATCTCCTGGAACTCGATTCAGACCCGCATCAAGGAGTTCTTTGCCCTGATGCTGCTCCTCGAGTTCGGCCTTGCCGGCGTGTTCGCGGCGCAGGACCTGTTCCTGTTCTACGTTTTCTGGGAAGTCTCCCTGGTGCCGATGTATTTCCTTATCGGCATCTGGGGACACGAGCGCCGCATCTACGCAGCGCTCAAGTTCTTCCTTTACACGTTCGCCGCATCGGTGCTGATGCTAACCGCCATCATCTACGTCTACAACCGCGCCGGCACTTTCAACTATTCGGATATCCTGGCCATGCTTTCGAGCGGCAAGGTGTCGTTTACTGGCACCGAGCAGATGGCGCTGTTCCTGGCGTTCTTCGTGGCCTTCGCCGTGAAGGTGCCGCTGTTTCCGCTGCACACCTGGCTTCCGGATGCGCACGTTGAGGCGCCCACGGCCGGCTCCGTGATGCTCGCTTCCGTCATGCTGAAGATGGGCACCTACGGCCTCGCGCGCTTCTGCCTGCCCATGTTTCCGGGCGCCGCGCGGATGTGCGCTCCCTGGATTGTGGTGCTCGCGATAACCGGCATCATCTACGGCGCCCTGGTTGCCATGGTGCAGCCCAATATGAAGAAGCTGGTGGCGTATTCCTCGGTGAGCCACCTGGGCTTCGTCGTGCTCGGCATCTTCTCCTTCACGCAGTTGGGTATGGATGGCGCGGTATATCAGATGCTGAACCACGGCATCTCGACCGGCGCGCTCTTCGTGTTGGTAGGCTTTCTTTATGAGCGGCGGCACTCACTCGCCATCGCCGATTACGGCGGCGTGGCCACCCCCGCGCCCTGGCTGTCCACCGCCTTTATGATCACCATGCTGGCCAGCATCGGCCTGCCCACGCTCAACGGTTTCATTGGCGAATACCTGGTTCTACAGGGTTCCGCGCAGGCCAACTTCCACTGGACCATCTTCGCCGCGACCGGTGCGATTCTGTCGGCCTGTTACATGCTATGGCTGTACCAGCGCGTGTTTTTCGGCGAGACTCCCGACGAGGTCCGCCATCACGTATTCGACCTGAAGCCGCGCGAGTGGGTCGTCGCCGTCCCCTTGATCGCGATGATGGTTTGGATGGGCGTGTATTCGCAGTCGTTCCTGCCTGTCGTCAGCAAGACAACCGCGCGCATTCTGGACCAGACGCAGGTGAACGTACAATTCCGCGTGCGCGCTGAGGGGGCCGCGAAAGGGTTGACAGACGAAAGCGTCTGTCCCACCTCGCTGTTGAAGGCTCCGCACGCAGGTGGGGCAGGCGCTTCCGCCTGCCAACCGACCGAGGTGGCGCATGCCCGTTAACTTCGCGCCCAACGGCGTCGAGTACCTCCGCTTCCTGCCCGAAATCATCCTGATCGCGGCCGGGACGCTGCTCATGGTGCTCGACGTGATCCTGCGGGAGCGCTTTCGGGACGCCTACGGGCACATCTCGATCGCGGCTCTGCTGGCCGCCATGGCCGCATCGGTGATCGCCTACTCCTCGCCGGGCCCAGCCTTCTCCGACATGCTGCTGGTGGATGGCTTCGCCACCTTCTTCCGCGTGCTGGTGATCGGCGTCGGCATCCTGACGGTGCTGCCGTCTTACCGCTTCCTGCGCCGCGAAGGGGCCGAAACCGGCGAATATCACGCGCTGCTGCTGTTTTCCATCGCCGGCCAGTGCGTAATGGTTTCGGCCAACGAGCTCATCATGATCTTCATCGGTCTGGAGATCTCCTCGATCGCGAGCTACGTGCTGGCCGGTTATCTGCGCGACGACAAACGCGCCAACGAAGCCGCGCTGAAATATTTCCTGCTGGGATCGTTTGCCACCGCCTTCTTCCTCTATGGCGTCGCCATCGTCTACGGCTTGACCGGATCGACCTACCTGAACGCCATCCGCACGGTGCTCAGCGGCGGACCCACTGCGCCGGGTCCCGTGTTCATCGGTGTCGCGGCGGCGCTCATGTTCGTAGGGCTGGGCTTCAAAGTGTCCGCCGCGCCGTTCCAGATCTGGGCGCCGGATGTCTACCAGGGGGCTCCCACCCCGGTCTCCGCCTTTCTAACCACTGGCCCCAAGGCCGCGGCTTTTGCCGTATTCCTGCGTATCTTCATGACGGCGTTCCAGCCCATCGGAGGCGACTGGGCTCCGCTGGTGTGGGGATCTGCGCTGGTGTCGATGACCATAGGCAATTTCGCCGCGCTCACACAATCGAATATCAAACGGCTGCTGGGCTATAGCTCCATCGCGCACGCAGGATACGTGCTAGTGGCGCTGGCCGCGCGCTCGCAAGTGGGCGCCGCCGCGGCCATGTTCTATCTGGCGGCCTACGCATTGATGAACATCGGTGCATTTGCGGTAGTCTCGCACCTTTCCGGCAAAGGCGAGCGCTTCCTGAGCGTGGACGATTTCGCGGGCCTCGGCGTCAAACAACCCGGCACGGCCGCGCTGCTTACCATCTTCCTGTTATCGCTGATCGGCGTGCCACTCACCGGTGGCTTCTTCGGCAAGTTCTACATCTTCAAAGCCGCGCTCGATTCGCATCTGGTCTGGTTGACCGTGCTCGGCCTGCTGAACAGCGCGGTCGCGGCGTATTACTATCTGCGAATTCTGGTGGTGATGTACATGCATGAGCCGAGCGAAGCGACGGCGGAGCTTGAGCCGCTCTCCGCCGGACTGCGCGCTGCATTGGTGATCCCTGCGCTGGGCACCCTGTTCCTGGGTATCTTTCCGGCGTGGGTTCTGGACTTCGCGGGTAAGTCGTCCGCGCTGGTGAGATAGAAGGGCGGCGTAACGCACCCTGAAGCGTGCCCTGCGTCAATTCTCCAGCACGCAGATATCCCGCAAGTTGCGATAGCGCTCCGCGTAATCCAGCCCGTAGCCCACCACGAATTCATCCGGAATCTGGAAGCCGACGTACGTCACCTCGACGGGCCGCTGCCGGCGTTCGGGCTTATCCAGCAAAGCGGCGATGCGAATCGAGCGCGGCTTGCGCTGTTCCAGCAGGTTCATCAGGTAGTTCAGGGTCACGCCGCTATCGACGATATCTTCCACGATCAGCAGATCGGCGCCTTCCACGGAAATATCCAAGTCCTTGGTGACTTTAACTTCCCCGGAGGTGCTTTTGCCTTTTCCATAGCTGGAAATCCCCATGAAATCGACGAAAGCGTCGCGGTGCAAGGCGCGCGACAGATCGGCCAGAAAGAAGCAGGCGCCTTTCAGAATGCAGATCAGATGCAGGTTGCCGCTGGGATAGTCGCGATCGATCTGGGCGCCCATCTCGCGCACGCGAGCCTGTATGCGCTCCTCCGGGATCAAGACTCGCAGAGATGTCCCCACTAGTCCGCGACGGCGCCGCGCTTAACGCGTGCACCGAGGACCAGGCGCGTGCTCTCAGGTCCAATATGGATGTGGGCGCCGGTGGCCTTTCCCGGCACAGCGTGCCAGAAGGCGAAATAAGGGATGCGCCGCGATTCCAGATACTGGCGCAGCCAGATCCCTTCCGGTTGGTCGGGGTTCAAGGCTACATCCACACGGCCCGTGTGATCGAAGCCCAGCGCGCGGTGCGCGGCCGTGTCTCCCATGGCGCTTACGGGCAGCGGCGCGGCGAAGCGGTGCTCGTAGGCGGCTGTGAGCCGGTGGAAATCGGCGCCGGAGAAGACGCCATCGCCATTGTAGTGCGCGGAGGCTCCTGGACCATCCGCCGGCGCCGGATGCAATTGCCTGTTCTGCTCCGCCCGCGCCAAGTCGGCGAGCTCACGGCACACGTTGGCGCGCGACACGGCCAGGTCGTACTCCTTGCGCGCGTAATCCACTTCTGCCTGAATAGGCTCCAGATCCGCCCGCGCCGCCACACCCGCATCGATCATACTGCGGATCTTCTCCAGGTGCTTCTCGCGCCGGTCCAGCCGGCGCTGGGCAGCCGCTACCATCTCGCCGGCTTCCGGTTCGGCCAGATCATTGTTGAACATCGTCCGCCGCAGCACGGCCATATCCTGCGCATCCGCCAGGTTGTCCTCGGCCTGTTCCAGTTGTACGCGCGGCAGGGCGCCGGCCTCCACCAGCGTACGCAGCCTCTCAATACCAAGCCTGGCGCGTAGGACATCGGGATCTTCGGCGGCGCCCAGGAACAGAGTAACGCTGGTTAACAGGAGAAGAAGACGCATGAGGCTTACCCCTATATTGTAGTACGATACGAACAGGGAGCGTGTTCTGACAAAGGTTGCACCGCATCAAACCGGCCATCGAGAGAATAATCCATCGGAAGTCCCAGCCCCGTCCTGGCTGCTAGCCGTACGCGCCGCCGAATCCAAGAAAGCTACAGACATACGCGTGCTGGACCTCACCGGCATCACTTCGTTCGCCGATTATTTCGTGATCTGCACGGGGGCCAACCAACGTAATATACAGGCCATCTGCGACGAGGTGGGGTTGGGCTTGAAACAGCATGGCGAGTTGCCCCTGAGCGTGGAGGGCTATAACCAGGCGGAATGGATTCTGGTCGATTATGGCGATTTCCTGGTGCATATTTTTTCCCCGAAGTCCCGCCAGTATTACGATCTAGAGCGTCTCTGGCGCAATGCCAAGGCGGTCGAAGTTCCGCCCGCGTGAAGATCTTCCTGTACTACATCGGCAAGCCCCGCGATCCGCACGCGAATGCCATTGCCGCGGATTACGTGGCCCGCGCGGCACGCTACGCGGCGTGCGAGATGCGCGAGATCCGGCCGGACCGCACGGATCCGGCGGCCAAGCACCCTTCCGCGCGGCGCATCCTGCTGGACCCTGCGGGCCAGCGGCTGGACACACACGCTTTCGTCGCCCTGATTTCGCAAGCCGAGAGGGACGCGCGCGACCTGGTGTTCGTAGTCGGCGGCGCCGACGGCCTGCCGGCAGCCTGGCGCGACCGGGCCGAACTGTTGCTGTCGCTGTCTGCCATGACCTTCCCGCACGAATTGGCGCGCGCCATGCTCGCCGAGCAGATCTACCGCGCTTTCGCCACGTTGCGCGGCCATCCCTACCCGCGCTAACGTAGTCGAATCGACATGTCCTGGTTCAAGACTGAAAAGCCGCCGGCGGAAAAGGTGGCCAAAATCGACGATGCACCGCGCAAGGTGCGCACGGAGGGCCTGTGGCTGAAGTGCGAGGGCTGCCGGCAGATCATCTGGAAGAAGGACCTGGAGTCCAATTGGAATGTGTGCCCGAAGTGCGGGGTGCATACACGCATGGACGCGGTCTCCCGCCTGAAGCTCCTTTTGGATGGCGAGTGGGAAAGCTTCGACGCAACCTTGCGTTCCAGCGATCCTCTGGACTTCTACGATTCCAAGCCCTACAGGGAACGCCTCGACGGCATGAAGCTAGCCACTTCGCTTTCCGACGCCATGATCTCGGCGGCCGGGACGCTGGCGGGCCGCAAGGTGCATGTCTGCTCGATGGAGGCGCGTTTCATCGGCGGCAGCATGGGATGCGTGGTGGGCGAGATGATCACGCGCGCCATCGAGCGCTCGATTGCGGGGCAAGTTCCCCTGATCATCGTGTCGGCATCGGGGGGTGCGCGCATGCAGGAAGGCGCCGTGAGCCTGATGCAGATGGCCAAGATTTCCGCCGCGCTGATGCGCCTGGACGAATCCCGTGTGCCGTACATCAGCGTGCTGACGGATCCCACGACCGGTGGCGTCACGGCCAGTTACGCCATGCTGGGCGATCTGAACATCGCAGAGCCGGGCGCACTGATCGGCTTCGCCGGGCCGCGCGTCATCGAGCAGACCATTCGGCAGAAGCTCCCCGAAGGGTTTCAACGCTCGGAATTTCTGTTGAAGCACGGCATGCTGGACGCAGTGGTGCCGCGTCTGGAACTGAAGAGCTACGTCGCCACGGCACTGCGGTTTTTCGTGGATTAGCGGCCGTGGCACGTGGGGCGGGCGCTTTCGCCTGCCAACCGATTTTTTCACGCCTGGCATGAACTATCCCGATTCCGTCCGGTTTCTGTACGCGCTGGGCAACGAGGTCAAAACCGCCAAGCTGGGCCTGGAGCGCATAGGCGCACTGCTGGAAGCGCTGGGCAATCCGCAGCAGGCCTACCGCATCGTGCACGTGGCCGGCACCAATGGCAAAGGCTCCACTTGCGCGATGATCGAAGCGGGCCTGCGCGCCGCGGGATATCGCACCGGCCTGTTCACTTCGCCGCATTTGGTCGAGCCCACCGAACGCATCTCGATCGCGGGCTGCCCCGTCAGCGCGGACGTCTTCGCCGGCGCCTTCGCGCAGGTGCACGCATGCGCGGAAACGCTGCTGCGGCAGGAACGCATCGATCTGCATCCCACCTATTTCGAAAGCGTCACGGCCATGGCGCTCGTGGTGTTTCGCGAGCAAGGTGTGGAGTTGGCGGTGCTCGAAGTGGGGCTGGGCGGGCGTCTGGATGCAACTAACGTCGTGATGCCGGAGCTTTGTGTGATCACTCCTGTCGATTTCGATCACGAGGCGTTTCTGGGCAAGAGCCTCGAATCGATCGCCACGGAAAAAGCGGGCATTCTGAAGCGCGGCGTTCCGGCGGTTTTCGCGTGGCAGCGCCCGGAGGTCGAGGGTGTGATCGAGGCGCGCGCGGCGGAGCTTGGAGTGCCGGTGGTGCGCAGCTCGGAAGTAGAGATCGGCGGCGTTACCCTGCACGCCCGAGGAAGCGATTTTGAGTGGGCCGGCCTGCGCGTGAGTTGTCCGCTGCCTGGAGAGCACCAGGTCGAGAATGCGCGCACGGCGATTGCCGCGCTCAAGCGCCTTGGCGTAGCGCCCGAAGCGGTGCGGCTAGGGATCGCACAAACCAAGTGGCCAGGGCGCCTGGAGCGCGTTGCGGCGAATCCCGACATCATTCTCGACGGGGCGCACAACCCCGCCGGAGCACGCGCGTTGGCGGCGTATCTGGACCGCTTCTACGACCCCAGCCGGGTGTGGCTGATCTATGGGGCCATGCGCGACAAAGCCGTCGAGGAGATGGCAGCGATCCTGTTTCCGCGGGCGCGGCACGTGATCGTGACGGCTCCCGCGCAGTCGCGGGCGCTCCGGCCGGAGACCATGCTGGAACTGGCCGACCACGATTCGATAAAGGTTGCTGCCGACCTGCGTGCGGCGCTGGCGCTGGCTGCCGGCGCGGCTCGCAACGACGCCATCTTCATTACGGGTTCGCTGTTTCTAGTGGGGGAAGCGCGGGCGCTGCTCGCTGGCGCAGCCGTGGATGGCGCGGTTTAGCGCTGGCGGGAACCGGAACGCCATCGTTGGTGTCTATCAGCCCAAGGATGCGACTACTAGTTCCGGCCGCGCTGACAGTGATGATCGCGGCGTCCTGCTCGAGCCAGCCCAACAAGACCCTCGGAAAAATACACGCCGGCAATAAGCTCGGCGGAGAAATGCTTCATTACGTCAGGCCGGTTTATCCCAGTTGGGCCAAGCTGCAAAAGATCACAGGAGAGGTCGAGTTCAGGGCACTCATCGCGGAAGACGGGTCGGTGAAAGAGCTAACCCCGCTAAGCGGGCCGAAAGAATTGATTCCCTACGCAGAGGCGGCTGTCAGGCAGTGGCGTTATCGGCCGGCAACCGTGAACGACACTCCGGTTGAAATTATCACGCAGATCCGGATTAACTTCACGCTGAGTCAATGACGTTCCGCGGTAATGCCCGCGGTGCTATACTCCCTGCTTCCGCCATGTTCCTGAGCCGCCTGCGCGCCTACTGCCTTATCGATCCGGCGATCGTACTAGCCACGCTCGTTATGGGGACACTTTCCTTGTTGGCGTCGGCGTTCGATATGAGCGGCCGCACGCAGCACGCGATCGCGCGCGTATGGGCGCGGATCCTGCTCGCCGTCAGCGGAGCGAGAGTGCGCGTCGAAGGGCTGGAGAAATTGCATCCAGACTCCGGGTATGTGCTGGTGGCCAATCATATCAGCTACATTGACACGCCGGTCGTGCTGGCGCATATTCCTTTGCAGATCCGGTTTTTCGCCAAGAAAGGGCTCTTCCGGATTCCGCTGCTGGGCGGGCACCTGCGCAGAGCAGGGCATCTGCCGGTGGTTCGCGAGAATCCCCGCGCATCGCTGAAGAGCCTGAGCGAAGGCGCGCGCCTGGTGCGCGAGCGCGGCATTTCCGTGGTGCTGTTCCCCGAGGGTGGACGCTCACTGGCGCATCTGCGCGAGTTCAAAGAGGGCGCGGCGTATCTGGCGATCAAGGCGGGCGTGCCGGCCGTGCCCATAGGGATCGTCGGCACGCGGCAAGTCCTGCCGATGGGATCGTTCCATGTGCGGCCGCATCCCGTCACTTTGCGCATCGGAGATCCGATTTCGACCGAGGGATTGAAGCTGGATTCCCGCCACCAGTTGAACCAGACCCTGCGGCGGAAAGTTGCGGAGTTGATCGGGGAGCCGATTCAAGATCCCGCGCCGGCCGGCGAGCCGGGGGGGCGAGAGTAATTCACTGGGAACCAGGCACGGCTATCCACCCAGTGGGTAGGTGTGGCGAGGAGGGCGGCCCGGTAGGTGTCCGCGCGGAGTGCCGACGCCACCCGTGTCGATCACGCACACGACGAACACCACAGACCTCTCATCGCCATCGAGCGTTCTTTGCAACAGATCCGGCGGCGGCAGCTAGCCGGGCGGACGCCAACGCCTCCAGTTCCGTCACCCGCGGCCTTCCCAGAAAGCACCACATCACTGTGGCGGCGCAGATTCCGAACAGAAGCAGGAACGGCTTCAAGACACCCGGCCGGTATGCAACCGAAACTTCGTGCTGTCCGGCTGGAATAGCCACCGCGCCGAAGCCGGGTGTGACATGAATGACAGCCGCGGGCCGGCCATCGACGGTCGCTTCCAAGTCCGGATTCCAGGTGATTTTGATAAACGCGTAACCGGGCCGGCTCACTTCGATTGTGGCCTGGTAGTTCTCCCCTGTTTTTGTCTCGCTGAGCACGCGACCCCGCAGCGAGGTCTGGTCGGGCGAAGGATTCGGCAGTGCCTCCCACCGGCCGATTGCGGGCCCTACCTGGGCTCGCGGGTCCAGCGAAATCACCATCCCCCACGGCTGCAGGGCGCTCTTCAGCCAGGCGGCCGAAGGCTCGAAGTTGGTCGAGGAGGGACCAACGTAGTGAGCAACCACGTCCACGACGCCGAAGTAACCTTCCGGGGACGACTCGTACACGGCAAAACGTCCATGCACCGATCGACGGAGGAGATACTTCGGCATCGGCTGGCCCACCGGCGCGATCACCGCACGGATACCGAACACCATATCGTGGCCGCGATTGTTCTCATCGCGAAGCACCATGACATCGGATGTCTTCGACATCGCGTGATACAAGAAGCTCGCCTGGTCGATATGATTGCGGCTCAGGAACGCGTACACTGGGACCGATCCCACTTTGAACTGGCCGCCCCAAGTGGCCGCCAGCCCAGCCGACACCCGTCCCGGCCGCGCGGCGAGAATCGATCTTACGTCCGCGAGCGCCGCCTCCAAGTCGGGACGCTCGTTCTCGTAGGCGAGGAGATTCTGCTCTCCCCAGATCTTGTTCTGGTTCAGGAAGCGGGCGCGATCGGCTCCTATCGCGAGGATGGCGATGGCGACTGCGGCTCCGCCGGCCACCGCAAAGGCGCGCTTACGTTCAGCCGCCAATTGGCCAAGGCGCGCCAGCCCGTAGGCGCCCAGCAGGATCGCACTCAACTCGAAGACCGCCTGCAAGCGGTGGATCTGAAAGTCCCGGGTGATGCCGGCGAGGATCACCAGGCCTCCCCAGGTCGCGCGCCCGTAGAAGAGCGCCAGCCACAAGCCGCAAAGCGCGAGCAACCGGCGCGCCAGCGCGTCGCCGCGGTAGAGGACCGCTCCGCACGCTCCCACTGCCAGCAGCAGGGTAAGCAGGGGCGCCCTGCCGAAGTCCAGCAGGCGGCCCGAAAGAAGTTCGCTCAGGATGAACGGCGCGCCGTACGAGTCCCATTTCCGGGGATCTTCCCATCGGCTGTGATTCACGACTTCCCGGGCAAGCGCGAGGGGCACGAAGAACCAGGCGAGCAACAGCAGCGCCGGCAGAACGATGGTGGACAGACGCACGAGGCGATCGGCGCGCCTGGATCGTGGTCCGATCACGGCGAGCAGCGCTACCGATACAAACGCCGCGTAACCGAAAATGATGTGCGACACCCCCGTGAGCGCGAGCAGCACGCTTGCCAGAATGCGCGTGGTTTTCCGGCCGGTGTCGAGCGCCCGCGCGCCCACGCCCAACGCGATGACCATCAAGTGCAGCGCAAACAGTTGCGTGTAGAGGCCCGCACCGCACCAAAGAACCGACCCATAGCCCAGCCCATAAGTGTCCGGATACCCGGCGGCGCTTGGGCCGAATACCAATAAGGCAGCGATTCCCGCGGCCGGCGGCGGCAAGCCCAGCAAACGCGCGCCCGCGTACACGCTGATCGGGAACGTGACGATCAGCAGATAAAAGAAGGCGGCGAAGATCGCGGCCGGCTCGCCGGCGGCGCTAAACAACCGCAGGACAACAGCTCCCACCAGGTGCGGCAGCGGTTGATAGCTGAGCCAATACGGATAACCAAGCGCCCACTCCGAAACCCAGGGGTTCAGGAAGGGTTCGCCACGCTCGAAGCTGGTCTCCATCCGCTCGGAGGCCGTCAGGTGGGAAACTATATCGTTGAGCGGGACGCGGCCGATGCGCAGTTCAGGGGCGGCATAATAGGCGTTGAAGAGAACAGCGCAGGCGAGCAGCGCCAAGCCAACAAACTCCCCGGAAAATAGATTCGACCGTTTCCAGTCAGCCGTTGAGTAGCGACGGTCCGCCGGGGGCCCGTGATTCGCTCTCACTTTGGGCTGGAAGGCGGAAGTGGGCTGGGATGCCCGCCTCCCGCTTTGGCCTTTTCTTGGAGCATCCAGATCAGATTGTTGCCGGCTAACTGCGAGTCCGGATTGATCCGCAACGCCTCCAGCATGTGCCGGATCCCGTCGTCCCACCTACCCATGCTCGCGTAGCAATAACCGATGTTGTTGTACGCTTCCGCGAAATCGGGTTTCAGCTTAACGGCCTGCTGGGCGGCGTCCACGCATTCCGGGTATCGATGAGCTTGGGCCCGCTGAAGCGACAGATCCAATTGGGCCTGGGCGCCTTGATTGTCTTTGGCCTTTTCCCGGAGCATCCAGGAGAGATTGTTGACGGCTAACTGCGATTCCGGGTTGATCCGCAACGCCTCCACCATATTCCGTATCCCTTCGTTCCACCTTCCCATGCTCGCGGAGC
>JBEKUO010000077.1:0-15800 GCA_049514955.1 Bryobacteraceae bacterium
GAGGCGCTGGAACAGGCCGAGTTGGATCCGGGCGTGGGCGCCGTCTTGTTGAGCGGTAACGGGAAATCGTTCTGCGCGGGCATGGACCTGCACGAAGTGCTGTCACCCGCCAGTGGCCCCATCAACGAAGTTCACGAGCGTATTTTCACGGCCGGAATCCGCATGACCAAGCCGCTGGTGGCCGCCGTGCATGGCGCGGCGCTGGCGGGAGGCACGGGCTTGACGGCGAATTGCCATATCGTGGTGGCCGCCGAGGACGCCACGTTCGGGCTCACCGAGATCCGGCTGGGGCTGTGGCCGTTCGTGATCTCGCGGAGCGTGGCGGCGGCGATCGGCGAGCGCCGGGCGACCGAACTGGCCTTGAGCGGGCGAATTTTCGGCGCGCACGAGGCGCGGGAGTACGGGTTGGTGCACCACGTGGTGGAGTCCGCCCGTCTAATGGAGCATGCGCGGGAAATCGCCGGCGCGCTCGCCGAAGCCAGCCCCACGGCGATCCGCAGCGGCCTGACTTTCGTGCGGGAGGCGCGCGGCAAGAGCGGGGAGGAGGCCGGCGCCGTGGCTCGCCAGATGCGGAATGAGGTCTTCCGGAGCGCGGACTTCGAGGAGGGCATACGGGCGTTTCAGGAGAAGAGGCATCCGCGCTGGCCGTCGTTGGGATAGAAAGGCAGGGTGGGCAGGCAGGTGGGGCAGGCGCTTTCGCCTGCCAACAAACTTCATATAGGATACAACATCTTGGGGGTGATTTTGATCGAACCCTTTTTGCAGTGTAGAATGCACTTTACTTTTGCCTCCGGCGAGTTTAGTATAGTTACGAATCCCCCGAGCAAGTCGAGGAAACGGTTTTGCTGAAATTAAAGCGCGTCGAGATTCAGGGTTTCAAATCATTCTGTGACCGAACGGAGCTCCGCTTCAACGGCGGCGGCCTGATCGCGATCGTGGGCCCAAACGGCTGCGGCAAATCTAACCTGAGCGATGCCATCAGTTGGGTACTCGGCGAGCAGTCGGCCAAGACCCTGCGTGGCGCCCGTATGGAAGACGTGATTTTTGCCGGCACGCGCGATCGTAAGCCCTTGGGGCTGGCGGCCGTCACCATGACCCTTGTGGATCCGATGATTTACCAGGAAGCGCACGAGATGGCCGCCGCGGCGGGCGCCAACGGCCACGCCCCGCATGCGGTTCCCATCCCCATCGCGGCCCCGCAGCACAAGAATGGCGAATTCACCATCACGCGGCGGCTGTTCCGCTCAGGGGAGAGCGAGTACCTGATCAACGGCCATACGGCCCGCCTGCGCGACATTCAGGACATCTTCATGGGGACCGGCCTCGGGCCCGAGAGCTACGCCATCATCGAGCAGGGGCGCATCGGCCAGATCCTCAGCTCCAAGCCGCAGGACCGCCGGGCGGTCATCGAAGAAGCAGCCGGCATCACCAAGTTCAAAACCCGAAAGCGGCTGGCGGAGGCCAAGCTGGAGAGCGCCAAGCAAAACCTGGCGCGGGTTTTCGACATTTTGGAAGAGGTCACCCGCCAGGTGAATTCGCTCAAGCGGCAGGCTGCCAAGGCCCGGCGCTACGTCGAACTCAAGGCCGAGATGGATACCCGGCTGCGCGTGGCGCTTTCGGGCAAGTTCCGCATGCTGGAGCGGGAAGCCGCCAAATCGGCGCTGGACTTGAACCTGGTCTCCACGGAGCTGCGCGGCCTTTCCGAGCAGGTCGCGGCCAAAGAGCAGGCGCACGGCGAACTGCAAGGCCAGAGCTATCAGACCGAACAACAGCTCACCGAAATGCGGCGGGAACTAGCCGAGGGGCAAGTCGAAACGGAGCGCACGCGCGGACGGCTGGAATCGCAAGTGAAGGAGAGCGGCGCCATCGAGCAGCGGATTGCGCAGGCCGAGCGGGAGTCCCAGGAACTGGAGGTGCGGCTCAGCCGCTTGGGCGCCGAGATGGATACTCATCAGCGGCAGGTCACCACGCTCGAACAGCAGATCGCCCAGGCGCGCGACCGTATGATCGAGAAGAACCGTCTGCGGGAAGAGTTGCAGGCGGCGGTGCGCGAGCGAGAGCAGGCCATCGAGGCCGGGCGCACGGGAGTGCTGCGGCTTTTGGGGGAAGTATCCACACTGCAGAACCAACTCGCCCAAATGAACGAGTATTTGGCGGGCATCGAGCGCGAAACGGCGCGCGCGCAGAAAGAAGAGCAGGTCGCCACCGCGGAGCTCGAGCGGCTGGCCGTGACGCGCAAGGCCCTTTCGGGAGACATGGCGCAACGCCAGCTAGAGCTGGAGGCGGTCACCGGCGAGCGGCGGCGCACCGAAGAGGATCTGGGCGTGCGGCGGCAGAGCGCCATCGAAGTGCGCGGCCTGATAGACGCTCTGCGCACGGAGTGCTCCCAGATGAAGGCCCGCAAAGATTCGCTTGAGGAGGTGCTGGCGCACCGCAGCTATACCACCGAATCGGTGAAGCGCCTTTTTGCGGCGCTCGAGAAGGGCAAGGCGGAGGATCTGCGGCCGCAAGGCGTGCTGGCCGATTTCGTCGAGGTAGATCCGCAGTTCGAAAAGCCGGCGGAAGAATTCCTGCATGACGAGCTGGAATACGTGGTGGTCGAAAACTGGTCGCAAGCCGATCGCGGGCTGGACTTCCTGCGCGCGGAGTTGGACGGGCGGGTCACTTTCCTGGTGCATCCCGACGGCAATGGAAACGGAAACGGGCACTTGCCGGAGCCGCCCATCGGCGCGGATACCGGCGTTTTGTCGCGGCTCAGCGATTCGCTGCGGCTGACCAATGGCCTGACGGATCGTGCGCGCACCCTGCTGCCGCGCGTTTCCTTGTGCTTCCTGGCGGAGGACCGGGCATCGGCGCAGCGCTTGGCCGGCGGCTATCCGCACCTTTACTTCCTGACCACCGACGGGGTCTGCTATCACGGCCACACGGTGACCGGCGGGAAGAAGACCGCCAGCGGTCCGTTGGCCATGAAGCGCGAGGCGCGTGAGCTGGGCGTGGTCCTGCAGGGCAAGCAAAAGGCGCTCGACGAGCAGGTGACCCGCCTGGAGGATCTGGACCGCGAGATCGGCATCCTCGAAGGTGAGCTGGAGCGATTGCGTAGCGTGCAACAAGCCCGCGAAAAAGACCGCGTGGCGCTGGAACACGAAATGCGGAAGCTGGCCGACGACACCAACCGCGTCAACTCGCGTCTTTCGGTTGCGCGCCTGGAACTGGATCGCCTGGGCCGCGATGCCGAGCGGTCCGAGGAGCAGCGCGAACGCAGTCAGCAGGCCGTCGCGGAAAAGGAAGAGTTGCGCGAGCAGCGCGAGCAGGAGCTGGAAGATCAGCGGCAGTTCCTGGAGAAGCTGGAAATCGAAGCGGCGGCGCTGGGCGAGGACCACTCGGCGTTGCGCGCGGAGCTGGCAGGCCTCGAAGAGCGCCATCGCGGCGAACGTAACGCCATGGGCCGCCTGGAAGCACAGCATAAGGAAGCCACCTCGCGTCTGGGCGAGATCGCCGCGGAGATCGAGCGGCTGGGCGTGCACCGTGCGAGCCTGCTGGCCGACAACATCGAGTTGGATCGGAAGCTGGCCCAGTTCGCCGAGCAGGCACTGCAAATGGAGGCGGCCGTCAACCAACTCGCTGCCGAGGAAGCCCGCATGCGCGAAGGTCTGGCCGCCGCGGAAGAGGAATTGAAGCAGCTCCGCATGAAGGTCGAAGAGGCTTACCAGAACCGCTCGCAAATCGAAGTGGAGCTGGTGAAGCGCCAGGCCGAGTTGAAGTATCTGGACGAGACCAGCCGCAAGGAATTGAACTGCCCGGTGGAGGAACTCGCGGCGGGCGCGGAGACCGTGCCGGATACGGACGCCATCGTCGAGGCCGAGCGGCTGTACGAGGAAGTACGCGCGCGCATCGAGGCGCTGGGCCCGGTGAATGCGCAGGCCATGGAAGAATATCAGGAGGCCCAGCAGCGGCAGGATTTCCTGAGCGCCCAGCGGCAGGATCTGCTGGATTCCATACGCGACACGGAAAAGGCCATTACCGAAATCGACCAGGTTTCGCGGCAGAAATTCGCCGAGGCTTTCGAGCGCATCAACCAGAATTTTCGCGAGGCTTTTCAGACGCTGTTCGGCGGCGGCACCGGCGAGATGCGCCTGACCGACGAAACCAACCTGGCCGATTCGGGCATCGACATCGTGGCCTCGCCTCCGGGCAAGAAGTTGCAAAACGTGCTGCTGCTCTCCGGCGGCGAAAAGGCGCTGGCGGCGGTGGCCCTGTTGATGGCGGTCTTCCGCTATCAGCCCAGCCCGTTCTGCATCCTGGACGAAGTGGACGCGCCGCTCGACGAAGCCAACATCGAGCGGCTGACGCGCCTGCTGCGGGAGATGTCCACGCACACGCAGTTCATCATCATCACGCACTCCAAGAAGACCATGGAAGCCGCCCAGGCGATGTACGGCGTGACGATGCAGGAGCCGGGAGTGTCGAAGCTGGTCTCGGTGAAGTTCCAGCCGGCCGCGGCGTAGGGCGTTCGAGGCTTGATCTTGAACACTACCCCGCCGTTCCTCGTCCCGCCGAACTGGGTAGTCCCGTAGAGGTTGCCAGCGGAGTCGCGGATCAGTCCGGCATAGGGATCACCCCCATCGGTCTTGTCCGTGAAGCTGTACAGCACCGTCTCCTGACCGGCCGCGTCCACCATGTAAACCACGCCGTAGCCCGCAGCACCCCCCCACGAAGCAGTTCCATAGAGGTTCCCGGCGTGGTCGCGGATGACTCCTGCCCATGGACCACCGCCACCCTCGCCGCCGGCCGGGAACGCGTACAGCACAGTTTCGTGACCGCTGGTATCCACCTTGTAGACGACACCCGCGCCTCCCGCACCACCCCCGACAGTAGTCCCGTAGAAATTGCCGGCCGAGTCGCGGATCACTCCTGCTTGAGGACCGTCCCCGTCGGTCCCGCCCGTGAAGTTGTACAGGACAGTCTCATGGCCTGTGGTATCCACCTCGTATACGACGCCGGCTTTCGCGGCGCCACCTTGGCTAGTAGTCCCGTAGAGGTTGCCGGCCGAATCGCGGATTACTCCCGCGGCCGGCCTGCCGCCATCGGTGCCGCCCGTAAAGCTGTACAGCACCGTCTCGTGGCCTGTCGTGTCCAGTTTGTACACGACGCCCCAGCCTGCCGCACCACCCCGGCTGGTAGTTCCGTAGAGATTGTCGGCCGAGTCCCGAATGACTCCGTTGGGCGTTTCACCGTCGGCCCCGCCCGTGAAGCTATACAGGACAGTCTCCTGACCAGCGGTGTCGACCCTGAATACGACACCGCTGTTCGCCGCGCCGCCACCGCGCGTAGTTCCATATAGGTTGCCCGCTGAGTCCTGAATTACTCCGGCAAACGGGCCGTTCCCATCTGTGCCGCCCGTGAACGTGTACAGCACCGTCTCGTGGCCGGTGTTGTCCAGCTTGTACACAACCTCTGCGTCCGCTGCGCCGCCGTTGGAAGTCGTGCCGTAGAGATTACCCGACGTGTCGCCGGTCAGTCCGGCAGCGGGAAAGAACCCGTCGATGCCGTTGGGGAAGCTGTACAACACTGCCAGCTCCCGTTCGATCTTCAGCGAACACATTTAACCGTTACGAATGGGCGAAGGGTTCACTGCCGCGACTCTACTCAGACTATAAAAGGAAACGTTTACATGGGCCGACACTCTGTTGAGATATCGCTTCGAGCGACTGTGGAGTATCTGGCTGGGCGCATCGACAGAACGGAATACGAGCGCTACGTCCCGGCTGAGTGGCTGCAGCAACTCCGCCTGAACCTCGAAAGCGGCAATGGCATTTCAGGCGTCTCGATCTCCCGGAGCCCCGACAGAGACGATGACGGCCTCTTGATAACCTCTGGTGATCGCGATGCGGCGATGTCGCCCTTTCGTCCAGGCCCCGCAAACGACGCGCCTGAAGCGGTGTAGATCTCGTGCTCTCAACGCATAGACGCATCGCACGTTTCCCTTAGCACCCCGCCTGACAGCATAGTCGAATCGACCCGTCGGAGCGCATGCCTCCGAGGGCGTGACGCCTAGATAAGTGTTTGGTTTTCCAGTACTTTGCGCTCTGCCGGTCGGGCTTGGCCTTCGCAAATTGCGCCGCCTTCTCCAAATACGCCGATAAACACTTTTAATGCCTAATCAGTCTTGCATTTGCGAAACTTGCACGGTACACTTATAGAAAGTGTCAGTCGGTTCCCCAAGCCGGTGTCTCCTCGCAGTTAGCCCGTCCCGTCTGCTTATACCGGTAGTCATCATTATTATCGTATTGGTCATCGTAGCCGGCCCCGCTTGAGGCCGTCTCGGAGAGGTTCCGAGGCCACCAGCGGGGCGAAGCAAGCCGGCTGGTGGCCTTTTTTGTTTTTGGAGAGTTTTTGAGGCACAACATATGTCGAGTCTAATGAACGGCGCGAAGATGCTGCTGGAATGCCTGGCGCGGGAAGGCGTGGATTGCTTCTTCGGATATCCCGGAGGCGTCACGTTGCCCTTCTACGATGCGCTCTATGACCACCACATCCGCCATGTGCTGGTGCGCCACGAAGAGAATGCGTGTTTCGCCGCGGAAGGCTACGCGCGCGCCACCGGTAAAGTGGGTGTCTGCTGCGCCACCTCGGGTCCGGGCGCGACGAACCTGGTCACCGGCCTCGTCGACGCCATGATGGATTCCATTCCGGTGGTGGCGCTCACCGGCCAAGTAACCAGCAAGCTCATCGGCAGCGATGCATTCCAGGAAGCCGACACGTTCGGCATCACGCGATCCTGCACTAAGCACAACTACCTGGTGAAGAGCCTGGAAGACCTGCCGCAAGTGGTCCACGAGGCATTCTACATTGCCGCGAGCGGGCGTCCCGGCCCGGTGTTGGTGGATATTCCGAAAGATGTTTTCCAGGCGCAAGGCCACTACGCGCCGGTCACTTCCATCCATCTGCCGGGATACAAGGTCTTCACCGAAGGCCACACCGGCCAGATACGCCGCGCCGCGCAACTGATTTGGGAATCCGAGCGGCCATTCGTTTATGCCGGCGGAGGCATCATTGCGGCGAACGCTTCCGATGAATTGCGCGAACTGGTCGAAAGGATCGATGCGCCCGCCGTCACCACCCTGATGGGCTTAGGCGGGCTCCCCGCGAACCATCCAAACTTCGTGAGCATGCCCGGCATGCACGGCAGCTACGCCGCCAATATGGGGATGACGCATTGCGATGTGCTCATCGCGCTGGGCGTGCGGTTCGACGACCGCGTGACCGGACGCCTGGCGGCCTTCGCGCCGCACGCCAAGGTGATCCACGTGGATATCGATCCCGCTGAAATCGGTAAGAACCGCGCGGCCGACGTGCCGATCGTGGGCGACGTGAAGCGCGTGCTTACAAAATTGAACAAAGTGCTGGCGGAAACACGCCCGGAACGGAAGGACCGCCTGACGGACGCGCGCCAGGAGTGGTGGGCGCAGATTCGCGCCTGGAAAACCGAGCATCCGCTAGCGCCGGTCACCTCGGATTCCGAGATCAAGCCGCAACACCTGATGATGGAGATCGACCGGCTTTCGGCCGGCGAAGCCATCGTGGCCTCCGACGTAGGGCAGCACCAGATGTGGGCCGCGCAGTTCATACGCTTCCACGCTCCTCGCCTGTGGATCAACTCGGGCGGCCTGGGCGCCATGGGCTTCGGACTACCGTCGGCGATCGGCGCGCAGTTCGCCCGCCCCGACAAGCTGGTCTTCGCGCTGGTGGGCGATGGCGGCTTCCAGATGTCCATTCCCGAGCTGGCCACGATTGCCGCTTATGGCCTGCCGATCAAAATCGTGGTGATGAACAACGGCTACCTGGGCATGGTCCGCCAGTGGCAGGAGTTGTTTTACAACAACCGCTTGAGCGCGGTGGAGCTGGATTGCTTCCCGGATGCCGAGAAGCTGGCCGGCGCATACGGTTTCCGGGGCCGCACTATCGACAAGCCCTGGGAGCTCGCCGCGGCTCTGGAAGAAGCCGTGCGCGAGCCGGGCCCGTACTTGCTGAACGTCAAAGTGTCGCCGTTCGAGAATGTGTATCCGATGGTGCCGGCCGGTGGCGCCATCAACGAAATGGTGCTCGCGCCGCCACAGCCGGTGGCCGTGCCCAAATAGGTTCCCCCATGTTGCAAATCATTTCTTTGCTAGTCGAAAACAAGCCCGGCGCGCTGATGCGCATCACCGGCTTACTCAGTGCGCGGGGCTACAACATCGAAAGCCTGACAGTCGCGCGCACGCTCGATCCCGAACTGTCGCGCATGAGCATCGTGGTGGACGTGGACGCCACGCTCCGCCAGCAGGTCATTAAGCAGATGAACAAACTGGTGAACGTTCTCCAGGCCGTGGATCTTACCGAGTCGCCGGCCGTCTGCCGGGAAATGGTGCTGGTCCGCGTGCGCACCGCACAGGAAACGCGCACCGCCGTGCTCAAGGAAGCCGAGATCTTCGGCGCGCGCGTGGTCGATTCTTCCACGGAAGGCTTTGCCCTGGAAGTTACCGGGGACCCCGAAAAGCTGGACGAGTTTATCGACGTCATGCGCAGCTATGGCGAGATCGAAATCACCCGCTCAGGCGTGGTTGCTGTGTCGCTCGAGCCCAAGAAGCTCAAACTGCAGCCACCAGTTTTCACCAAGGTAGCGATCGAACAGACCGTGGATGGGAGCAACTAATGGCGAAACGTTATTACGAAAAAGACGGAAACTCCGCCCTGCTGAAGGGCCGCACCGTCGCGATTATCGGCTATGGCAGCCAGGGTCACGCGCACGCCCTAAACTTGCGCGATTCCGGCGTGGAGGTGGTGGTCGGGCTATACCCCGGCAGTAAGTCGCGATCCAAGGCGGAGGCGGCCGGCCTGCGGGTGCTTGATACCGCGGATGCCGCGCGGGCCGCCGATGTGATCATGCTGTTGGTCTCCGATCACATCCAGGCGGACCTTTACGAAAAAGAGATCGCGCCGCACCTGAAGCCGGGCAAGACGCTCATGTTCGCGCACGGGTTTAACATCCACTTCGGCCAGATTAAGCCGCCCGCCGGCGTAGACGTTTCCATGGTGGCGCCCAAAGCGCCGGGCCACCGCGTGCGCGAGCTTTTCACCGAAGGCGTTGGGGTGCCGTCGCTGGTGGCCGTTCATCAGAACGCCTCGGGGCAGGCGCTCGAAAAGGCCTTGGCCTATGCCGGCTCTCTGGGAAGCCTCAAGGCCGGCGTTATTGAAACCACTTTTAAAGAGGAGACCGAAAGCGATCTCTTCGGCGAGCAGGCCGTGTTGTGCGGAGGCGTCTCCGAATTGATTCGCGCCGGCTTCGAAACTCTGGTCGCAGCCGGGTACGCCCCCGAGATCGCCTACTTCGAGTGTCTGCACGAGCTCAAGCTGATCGTCGATCTCATCCAGGAAGGCGGCCTAAGTTACATGCGCTACTCGGTCTCCGACACCGCCGAATATGGCGACTATACGCGCGGCCCGCGTATTGTGGACGCGCATGTCCGCGCGGAGATGAAGAAAATTCTGGGCGAGGTGCAGTCCGGCGAATTCGCGCGCCAGTGGATCCAGGAGAACAAGACCGGACGGCACAACTTCCTTGCCCAGCGCGAGGCTGCCCGAAACCAGCCCATCGAACAGGTCGGCAGCGAGCTCCGCCAGATGATGAGCTTCCTCAAGAAGAAAAAGGAAGCCGGTGTCCCGGAGGAGCAGAAGGCCAAAGGAGCATAGTCGTGGCGCAGGCACTCGTGCCTGCCGCGGCGGGACTCCTCCCGCCGCAGACTAACTATTCTTATGAAGATCTTCACATTCGACACAACCCTCCGCGACGGCACGCAGGGTGAATCTGTGTCTTTCTCCGTGGACGACAAGTTACTCATCGCGCAAAAGCTCGATGAGCTGGGCATCGACTATATTGAAGGCGGCTGGCCCGGCTCCAACCCGAAGGACAAAGACTTCTTCGCCCGCGCCGCGTCCGAGTTACAGCTCAGGCACGCCAAACTCACTGCCTTCGGCGCCACACGCTTCGCGCGAAATACAGTCGCGGAAGACCGCAGCATTCAGGCGCTGCTCGCCGCCGGGACTCCGGTGATTTCCATCTTCGGCAAGAGCTGGGATCTGCACACGGCGCGCGCGCTGGGCATCAGCGAAGAGGAAAACCTGAAGCTGATTTCCGAGACCGTCGCGTATCTAAAGGAACGCGGTAAAGAAGTGGTCTACGATGCCGAGCACTTCTTTGACGGCTACAACTCGAATCCCGCCTTTGCGCTGCGCACGCTGGAAGCCGCCCAGAATGCCGGTGCCGATGTGCTCTGCCTGTGCGATACCAACGGCGGCACGCTCACCGGGCGTCTCATAGAGATTTTCGCGGAAGTGCGCAAGCGCTTCGACGGCATTCTGGGCATCCACACGCACAACGATTCCGACCTGGCGGTGGCCAACACGCTGGCGGCCGTGGAGGCCGGCGCTACGCACGTGCAGGGCTGCATCAACGGATACGGCGAGCGCTGCGGCAATGCCAATCTCTGTTCCATCATCGCCAATCTCGAACTGAAGCTGGGCCACACCGCCATCGGCCAGGACAAGCTCCTGAGCCTCTCCAACGTGGCCCGCTTCGTGGCGGAGCTGGCCAACCTGCCGCTGCCCAACAATCAGCCCTTCGTGGGTCACAGCGCGTTCGCGCACAAGGGAGGCGTACACGTTTCGGCGGTCTTGAAGGAGCCCACCACCTACGAGCACGTGGCGCCGGAGGCGGTGGGCAACCGCCAGCGCGTGCTGATCAGCGATCTGTCCGGCCGCGGCAACGTCTTATATAAGCTCAAGCAGCACGGGCTGGCGGACCGGCTCACGGAAGACTCCCGCCGCGAGTTGCTCGAGCGCATCAAGCAGATGGAATATGAGGGCTACGAACTGGAGGCCGCCGAAGGCACCTTCGAACTGCTGGTGCGCGAGGTCCTCTATCCCGGCATGCATTTTTTCGAAGTGGAAGCTTACGATGTCACCACGAAGGCCACTGGGACGGGGGATTCGCGCTCGACGGCCAACGTCACGGTGCGCACCCAGGATGGCGTGCACTCCGCCACCGCCCATGGCAATGGTCCTTTCCACGCTTTACACCTTTGCTTGCGGAAATGCCTTTCCACCGTATATCCGCAGATGGCGGACGTGCGTCTGACCGATTACAAAGTGCGCGTGTTGGAGCCTCGCAAAGGAACCGATGCCAAGGTGCGCGTACTCATCGAGTGGTCGGACCATCGCAGGAGCTGGTCCACGGTCGGCGTTTCCGACAACGTGATCGTAGCGAGTTGGAAGGCCCTGGTGGACGCCATTCGCCTGGAGTTGATGCGGCTCACCGAGCAGGACGACTCCATCGAGAAAGCCGTCGAAGACTACTGCTGGGGTGTGTAGGAAATCGTTGGCAGGCAGGTGGGGCAGGCGCTTTCGCCTGCCAACCGAACCAGGTGGTGGGGCAGGCGCTTTCGCCTGCCAACCGAAGCAGGTGGTGGGGCAGGCGCTTTCGCCTGCCAACCGAAGCCTACCTATGCCGGCGCCTGCAGCCGAGTCAACAATCCCGGGTAGACATCCTGGGTGGCGTTCTTGCCCGCAAAATCCCAGCCGCCCGCAATCACCCGCACGTGGCGCGCGCCGGTCACCTGCTTCACCTTCTCCGCCGCGGCGTCATGGGCCTGGTCGCCGGAAGAATCCAGCAGCCAGATATCGTAGCCGCGCGCGAAGAGGAACTCCACTAAGTTCGTCTCGATGGTGTCGAGCGAGAAGAGTATGCTCGGAACGCCGGAGACGGCTGCCAGCATCACCGGTCCCTTGGAGCCGCCCTCATAACGGATCAGCCGCACCCGCACTCCGTCGCCGGCAGGCAAGGAATGCACCACCGGAGCATTCACGCGCAGGGGCCGCCGCTTGCGTCCGCCCACCACACTGCCGTAGATGTCGTACAGGTCGCCCGCTAAAGCGCGTCCGAAACGCTCCATCCCTTTCAGGCGCTCCCTGGCGTCCGGCGCGTTCAGCACGAGCAGCGTGGCCAACTGCTGCCGCAGATCCCGCGGCGGCATGCGCAGCGTGCCTTTGTAGACTACCGGACCCGCCTCGCTGTCTCCGTCGTACACGGTCACTCGCAGCATATCGGTTTCTCGGGAGCCGTGGAAATGGTAAGGCTTGCCTTCGCCGGTCATCAGGCTCATCCGGTAGGCCATCTGCCTCAGGCTGAATTCCCCGCCAGCAACCGTTAAGGGCCCCCCGTAGAGCGGCGGCGACACGACTCGGCCGGTCACGCGCGCTTTGTGATCCGGATTGCGCATCATCTCCTCCAGGTCGTCGGAAACCACCGTCAGGCTGAGCTCAAAGGAATCGCCGAGCATGTTTTCGGTGAATTGAATGCCCAGCGGCGCCGGCCGGGCCACCTCTACCTGGCGCGAAGGAAGCGTGTAATCGATGCGCCAGCCGCGATCGCGGGCCAGCAGCGCGCAGATCCGCTCGCTCAGGGCGGAAATCGTCAGCAAAGGGCCGACCCCCAGCGAGCGCGGGATGACCGACCCATCGCACACATAAAGTCCCGCGTGCACCTCCGTGCCGCTGCCGCTGGAGAAGGCTTGTCCTTTGTGGTTCACCACCCCCCGCCGGGCGTCGTCGGCCATAACGCAGCCGCCCAGCGGATGTACGGTGACCAACTCCCGGTGGAAAAGCGTGCTCCACAGCGGATTGATCCGGTAAGTTCCGCCAAGCGGGCGGGTGGCTTCTGCCAGCGTTTCGTTCACCTTCTCGAGAATGGGCTGTTCTCCGGCATTGGGCCATTCGATACGCAGGCTGTCGTCTTCCAGGCGCATCCGGCCGGAACCGCGTTCGTGCGTCAGCACCAGATACGCCTGTGTGTTGTTTGCGGCTGCTTCATACGGCCCGAGCAAAACATCTTCTACCTCGGATTCTTCCATGGCCATGGCTTCGTCGAGGTCTTCGCCGGTATGTTTGCTCAGTGCCGATCCGGTCTTGGCTAAAGCCAGGGGCAGCAGACCGGCTAGCGCGCCAGGTGTGGTGATCTCCTGGATCACGATGCCGTCGTTCAACTCGGGCTGGCCTCGCATGTCAATCACACCTGTCACACTGGGGCCTACCGCCTCCAGATCGCGCACGTCGCGGTGGCCATAGCCTATCCCGCGAATTTCGTCCGCGCAGCCGTAGCTATACCCCAGCACGTCTCCATTGCCGGAGAAATGATTCCCCACCTGATCGGAGAGCGCCAGGCCGGCGGCCTTGGAACGCAGCAGGATTTCGGTGGATCCCAGGGTGCCGGCCGCCAGAACCACCAGGTCCGCCGAAATGGTGCGGGTAGGCGCGTCGAAGTCTTCCAGCCCGGTGTCCAGCACCTGGTAATGCACCAGCCAGTGCTCGCCTTTACGCTCCAGATGGCGCACGCACACCCGCGTATAAATCTCCGCGCCGAAATTCCGCGCGTCCGGTAGGTAATTGAACAGCACGGTGTTCTTGGCGCCGTAGTTGCACCCCGTCACGCAATCGCCGCAAAGCTGGCAGGCGTGTTGGGCCACGCCCACGTGATTGACGCCTTCGGTGAAGTTCACAGCGATCGGCGCGTGATGGCAGGTCTGCCCCAGGTGCGCGGCCGATTTCTCCAGGGCCTCCAGCTTCGGCAAGGCAGGGTATTGGGCCGGATACTCGACGGGGCGCAACATCTCCTGGGCGCGCCGATAACCCTCCTCCAGTCCCCCCGGATCGTTCCGCAGCCCAAGGGGCCAGCGCGCATCCTCAAACACCCGCGGCTCGGCCTTCATCGCGACGTTCCCGTTGACCAAGGAGGTGCCACCCAATCCGCAGCCCACGAACACGTTGACATCCGGATTCACATGGAAGGCGTAGAGTCCGGCGCGCGAGCCGATGTGCCCGCTGGGCAACTGCGCCTGCATTTCACCCATCGCTTCCAGTTCGGTATCGGGGTATTCCCCGGGTTGAAATTCGCGGCCCCGCTCCAGAATACAGACCTGCTGGCCGGCGCGCGCCAGTCGCGAAGCGGCGATGGCGCCCCCGTAGCCGGAGCCTACGGCCACAACCGTGTAGTGGTTCTTGATGTCGCGAATCGCAGACGATAGACGCTGCATCTACACCTCCTTCCGGCACGCGTTTTTCGGGCCAATTTAGATAGTATCAGATATGTAAATCTAATTTACTCGAAGGCAGCGCCAGTCCGCCCGGCAGGCCGCAAACAGTAAATCTCGCGCACGGCCCGTTTCAGGTTAGAATGGCCGCTAAATGAGTGAACGGCGCTTCGCGTGCCAACCTGGATGCACGACTTGCTGCCAGCGCAGGGGATTCGTATACCTGACCGAGGACGATATCGCGCGTGCGGCGACGTTCCTGGGAATAACGGCCGCGGTATTCGAAAAGCGCTACATTTACCGCACGAAGAACCTGCGCCGCCTGCGCATACCGCGCGGAGGGCAGTGCCGGTTCCTGCGCCCGGATGGGTGCTCGATTCATCCCGCAAAACCCACCCAGTGCCGCATCTTTCCATTCTGGCCCGAGCTGATGAAACCCGTCCGAAAGTGGCGCGAGACCGCGGCTTGGTGTCCGGGTATCGGCAAGGGCGAACTGGTGCAGATCGAAACGGTGCGGGCGCTGGCCCAAGAGATGCGCGCGGCCTATCCGTCGATGTATCCATAATTCCGCGACTGGAGATTGCATGGCGAAGAATTTCAAAGAATTGACCGAGCGGGAAATCCTGGCGCTGGCCATCTCGCTGGAAGAAGAAGACGGCCACATTTACGGCGACTTTGTGGACGGCCTGCGCGAGACTTACCCGGCGACCGCGAAAATGTTCGAGGAGATGCAGGCGGAGGAAAACGGGCATCGCCGCAGCCTCATCGAGATGTACCGGCAGAGGTTCGGGGAGCACATCCCCCTGATCCGCCGGCACGACGTAAAAGGCTTCATCACGCGCAAGCCCGTCTGGCTGGTGCGCCCGCTGGGCATCAACGTGGTGCGCAAGCAGGCGGAGATCATGGAACTGGAAACCCGCCTCTTCTACGAGAAGGCTCAGGGACGCGTGACCGACGCATCCACGCGCAAGTTGCTCGGCGACCTGGCGGAGGTGGAGCGCCAGCACCAGGCCGCAGCCGAGTCGCTGGAGGAGAACCTGACCACGACCGTGCGGGAGCAGGAGGAAGCCGCCAGCCGGCGCCTGTTCGTGCTGCAAATCGTGCAACCCGGGCTGGCCGGCCTGATGGATGGGTCGGTATCGACGCTAGCGCCGCTATTCGCGGCGGCCTTCGCGACGCAGAAAAGCCACGACGCATTTCTGGTGGGCTTGGCAGCCTCGGTGGGCGCGGGCATCTCCATGGGCTTCGCCGAGGCGCTCTCCGACGATGGATCGCTCACCGGCCGCGGGCATCCTTGGGTGCGCGGCCTGGTCTGCGGACTGATGACCACGGCCGGCGGCATCGGACATACGATGCCGTTTCTGATTCCGAACTTTCACATTGCGTTCACGGCTGCGGTGTTCGTGGTGGCGGTCGAGTTGGCGGCGATCAGTTACATCCGGCATCGCTATATGGACAGCCCGATCGTCACCGCCGCTCTGCAAGTGGTGGTGGGAGGCGTGCTGGTATTTCTGGCGGGGGTTCTAATCGGCAGCTCGTAGTGTTGACCAGGTGGGGCAGGCGCTTTCGCCTGCCAACCCATTTTTCAGGCCTTCTCAGCGAGCGGCCTGCTCTTGGATCTCCAACTGGTCTCCGGCTTCGGTGCCGGTGGCTTCCACTGTGCCGGCTGGTAGCTCCAGA